>SXXH01000197.1 GCA_005789645.1 Planctomycetia bacterium | reverse complement strand
GTCAAGTTGCTCGCGAGCCAGACCAGCAAGGCCACCGAGGACATCTCGGCCAGGGTCGCGAGCATCCAGGACGACACCGCGCAGGCGCGTCAGGCGATCGAGCGCATCGTCGGCACGATCGGCAGGATCCACGAGGCGCAGCTGTCGATCTCCGGCGCCATCGAGGAGCAAAGCGCCACGACGCAGGAGATCACCCGCAACATCCACGAGGCCGCGCGCGGCAGCAACGACATCGCCGGTTCCATCGGCAGCGTAGCCGAAGCGGCTTCGCGCGCCTCGGGTGGAGTGTCGCACGCCAACAAGGCCTCGGCGGACCTGGCTCGCATGGCGGACGACCTGCAACGCCTGGTGGCCCAGTTCCGGCTCGAGGATGCCGGCCGGCCGAAGGCGGGCCACGCGGCCTAGCGCGATTGCCTGGGCTCGACCGGCTCGCAGTACGCGACGATGTAGTCGTGGGCGTCGGTCTTGCCGCCGTCCACGCTGACGCGCACGCGGTAGGCCGCTCCGGCGGCCACCCGCAAGCGCGGAGCGCGGAACACGATGCACGGCGCGCCGCCGTAGCCGCCGTCGGCCACGGCGCAGTGGTCCAGCTCGAGCGGTTCGCCGGCCTCCAGCCAGTCCGCGTCGAGCGGCACGATGCGCACGACGAGCCGCTCTTGCTTGGGCATGGCGCCGCGCCACAGCGCGATGCTGAAGGCGCGATCGGCCGCGTGCAGGTCGACCGGCACGTGGCCGCGCGGCGGATAGCAGACCTCGGACAGGCCTTTCGTCGGCGAGCCGCTCGAGTCCATGGACCACATGGCCGAGTAGTCGTCGGCGGCGCCGAAGCCCGTGCGCTCCAGCGCCGGGTTCAAGCACCACCTGCGATGTCCGATGCGGTCGATGTTCGATGGATCGCTGTCGTCCATGTAGCCGTCGATGCTGCGCGGCAGCGTGGTGCCGCGGCTCAGGTTGCTGTTGGAGGCGCCCTCGTAGCCCAGCTTGTAGCGCGCTTCGTCGAAGCCAGCGGGCTTGGCCGGCGTGTGGTCGAGTCCGCCGTTCGCGCGGCACACCTCCGCGGCCGCGTCGCAGCGCAGGTTCCACTCCGGGACCAGCTGCATCCTTTCCCATGGCAGGCCGCACAGGTGCCTGTACATCTGGAGCCTGTGCAGGGCGCGCACGCGTTCGACCTGCAAGGGATCCTTCGGATCCACGGTCTCTGGTTGGGCGAGGATGGCGCGCAGCCCATCCAACAACACGTCGCGCCGCACGGGGAACGGCTGGCGGCCGTCGAGCTCGGACAGCTCGCCCTCCTTCCACTGCTGGCGCGTCAGCAGCTTGTCGTCCTGCACGATCTTGAGCTCGCCATGCAGGCGACCCGCCTTGTACTCGAGGTTCCTCCTGCGCCGACCATCCGCGGAGCGCTCGATCCACTTGCCGTGCTTCGCGCCCGCGCGGTGGTCGCCGACGCTGGCGCTCGTCCCGTCGGGATGGAACTCTTCGCAGCGACCTTCGAGCTCGCCGTCCTTGTAGGTGAGGAACCGCAGCCGCGCGCCCGCATCGCTCCATTCGCGCCAGGCCCCGTGCTTGCGGCCTTGCTTGTACTCCGCGAACAAGGTGCGCACGCCGCCTTGGGCGTACTCCTCGCGCAGGCCGTCGAGCCGTCCTTGTTCGTCTTCGCTCCAGCGCGCCTTGATCGATCCGTCGGGCCACGACTCGCGCTTCTCGACGCACGGCGCGACGGCGCCTTGGAGCCACAAGCAGCACAGCAGGACGACGAGGTTCGCGAGTCGCATGGTGGCGTGCCGGGTCGGCCGAACACGATACGCGATGGCCGCTGGATGCGCAGCCTCGCCGAGTTCAACCGCGGAAGCCGCGCAAGTCTTCCACCGGGCGGCGCAGCCAGTTGTCCGCCAGGTAGTCGGTCCAACCCTCGATGGCGTGCAGAGCGTAGGCGTGGCGCGGCGCATCGCCGTGGTTGGCGCCCGAGCGGTGCGGCACGGCTCCATCGAGCAGGACCAGCGTGCCGCGCGGCGCCTCGAGCGGCACGAAGCCCTCGGTCGGATAGGGCGTGGCGTCGAGGCGGTCCATCGTCGTGCTCGAGCCGTCGGCCAGCAACCGCGAGCGCTCCTTGACCGGGATCGCGTGACCGCCGGGCAAGGCCCACATGCAGCCGTTCTCGACCGTGGCGTCGTCGATGGCGAACCAGAAGCCCACGACGCTGCGCGGCTCGGTCCACAAGTAGGTGTGGTCGGCGTGGCACTGCACCTCGCCGCCGATCCGCGCTCCCTTGAAGATGTACATCGACTGCAGCAAGCGCGGATCGCGCATGCCGATCGCCTCCGCCACGCGCGCGAGATCCTCGGTGCGGCTGAAGGCGTCGAAGGTCGGGTCGAGGTCGTGCAGCGCGTGCCCCAGCTTGTTCAAGCACGCGTGCGGCGCGTCCACGAGCGTGCCATCCGCCCGCACGGCGTCCTTCTCGTGGAAGGCGCGCATCGCCGCGCCGCTGTCGAGGAACCAGCGCTCGTCGGCGTGGCGCGGCGTCCCGTCCGCGCTGAAGACCACCGGCCGCGGGCACTCGAAGGCCAACCGCTCGGCCAGCCGCGACGCGTGCTCCCTCAGCCGCTCGCACTCGCCGGAGTCGACGAAGCCTTCGAGCACGAGGAATCCATCGCGCCGGAACGCCGCGACTTCCTCCGTCGCCAAGCCGGCGCGCCGCCGCGAGTCGCGCTTCGCGCTCGGGCTCAGAACCAGCCCTTCTTGCCGACTTGGTAGACGCGGATGAACTCCTCGTCCGACTTGGCCAGGTAGAGGATGCCTTCGATGAAGCCGATCAAGCTGCCGGCGCCGCACGTGACTAGGCTGATCACGATGCGCAGGATGCCGCCCGTGACGTCGCCGAGGATGAAGCGATGGATGCCCAGTCCGCTCAGCAAGAGCCCCATGACGCCGCACAGGACGCGCTTGGATTCCAGGGGCAGTTGCGGCGGCGGAGTCGTGTCCATCCGATCGAGTCCTCTCGTGCGGCCCATGGAAGGGCGCTGGGGTGGGTCTGGGAGGGGCGAAGATGTCGCGACCTCCTCGTCCACATTCGACCAAGCATCTCGGCCCGCGCCAAGTGGTCGCTAGACTGCCGCCCCATGCCGCACGACAAGGCTCGAGCCGGAACGCCGATCATCCATGCGCGGTTGGTCCACCAAGCGTTGGCCTCCAGCCTGCTGGTGCTGCCGGCGTTGTCGACCGCGGCTCCGCTCGTCGGCGTGCTCGACGCGGGCAAGGTGCAGGTGGCGAGCTGGTCTGCGCTGGTGTTGCTCGTGGTCGCGACCGTGGCCGCCAAGGAGCTGCGAGCCAAGGGCGAGCGCCTCGCCATGGAGGACAAGCGCGCGGCGCGCGCCGACTTGGAGGCGGACCTCGTGCCGGCCGCGGTGCGCTCGCATTCGCTCAAGGCGGCGCTGTGGTCGTGGGTGGCGGGGCTCCACGCGGGCGCGGCCTTGTGGCTCGGCGCGCCGCTGCACCTGTGGATCGTCGTGGCCTGGTGCATGCTGCAGGCGTGGCAGGCGGCGCCGCGCCGCGAACGGCTCGCGGAGTTGCTGCGCGACGCTTGAGCGTCGCCGCGCGGGGCGTCCGCTACTGCTCGTCCAGCCGCACCTGCACCAGCTTGCCGCACTCGACATCGTAGACGTAGCCGAGGATCTCGTCCTTGCACAGGAGGAAGGGCGACAGGTGCAGGCGGCGGATCGACTGGCGCACGCTGGCGTGTGGATCGCGGAACGCCTCGAAGGTGAACTTGGGCGCCAGTCCGGTGGCCGATTCCAAGTCTTGGCGCAGCTGGTCCTCGCTGATCTTGGTCAGCCCGCAATCGGTGTGGTGCAACAGCACGATGCTCTTCGTGCCCATGGCGCGCTGCGAGAGGACCAGCGAGCGGATGACGTCGTCGGTGACGACTCCGCCGGCGTTGCGGATGATGTGCGCGTCGCCGTAGTCGAGGCCCAGCAATTGGTATACCGGCATGCGCGAGTCCATGCAGGCGACCACCGCCATGTGGCGCGCCGGCCGCAGCGGGCGCATGCCTTGGAACTGGTCGCGGATCCAACGCTCGTTGTGGCGGGCGATGTCGGCGCTCGTCAAGGGCGAGCGGTCGCCCGGCGGGGGGGTCTGGGGCGTCATGCGGGGCGGGATCATAGCGTCCAGGCCGCCCGCGCGCATCCCCGGGCCGCACGGCGCCCGCGAGTGGGCGCAGTTGTCAAGTATATTTGACGAATCGGCGGAGGCGATCAAGCCGCCTTGGGGGCGCTCAGCTGGCGCAAGGCCACCCCGCCCTGTTCGCGCTTCTCGGCCATGCGCAGGCTCGAGAGCGCCGAGCGCAGCAAGGCCTCGAAGGGGATCTGCAGCGCTTCGGCGGCCGGGGCGTGCGCGACGCCGAGCGCCACGTCGACCACGCGGTCGTCCCCGCCGTCGGGCGAGAAGGCCAGCGCGGCCGCCTGCTGCGCGCACTGGCGGGCGCGCGCCTCGTCCTGCCCGGCGACCACCCACAGGAACTGGCCACCGAAGCGTCGGCAGACCTGCACATGTTCGCCGGCGGCTTCCTGCACGGCGCGCGCGGCGCGGCGCAGGAGCTCGTCCGTGCGCGCCTCTCCGATGGTTTCGTTGAGCGTGCGCAGTCCGCGCAGCGCGCAGGAGTAGACCGTGATCGAACGCGCCGCCTGCGTCTCGCGCCGCACGAGGAGGGCGGCGCGTTGCTTCCACGACTCGAAGCTCGCGAGTCCGGTCAGCGCGTCCTTGTTGTGCGCCGCGACGAGCTCCTCGAAGGCGCGCTTGCCGCGGATGGCGGCGCGCGTGTGGGCTTGCAGGGCCAAGTTGTCGGGCGGCTGCTCGAGCACGGCGAGCACGCCCTGGTCCAACGCGGCCGCGCGCAGCTCGACCGACATGCGGCGCGCGAGCAGGATCACGGGCACGTGCAAGGTGGCGGGATCGGCGCGCAAGCCGCGCACCAAGTCGAAGGTCCCGGCTCCATCCACATCGGCGTCGGAGAGCACCACGTCGGGCACCACCTGGCGCGCGAGCCCCAGCCCGGACTCGAGGTTCGTGGCGTGCAGGCGACGATCGACCACGCCGTCGAGCATGTCCTCCAGTTGCCGGTGAAGGGCGGCTTCTCCTGCGACGATCAAGGCGATGGAGCGTTCGTGGCTGGGCATGGCGCGCGGGGGCGGGGCGATGGAATTCCGACGGGGTCATCGACGCGCGCGGCGCGCCGACTTGAGGCGAAAGCGGGCGACCTCGCGCAAGACGAGGCCGCCCGACCGGTAGAGACAGAAGCAGATGCCGAAACCGCGCCGGATCGCCGTGTTCCGGGGGGGGAGCGCATCCTCCGGCGCGCATCGCGAGGTGGTCTTCGGATGGTGGCGGTCGCGCCCGAGAGCTGTCTTTTCCCGATCGGGACCCGAAAAAGTCTAGGCTGTGGCCGCCGCCTGCCGCGGCGAACTGCGCGCATGATCCTCGAGCAGCACTACCTCGCTTGCCTGTCGCAGGCTTCCTACATCCTGGGCGACGAAGCGACCAGGACAGCGGTCGTCGTCGATCCGCGCCGCGACGTGGACGACTACATCCGCCGCGCCGCCGAGCTGGGCTTGTCGATCCGTCATGTCTACTTGACGCATCTGCACGCGGACTTCGTGGCCGGGCACCTCGAGCTCGCCGCGCGCACCGGGGCCGACATCCGCCTTGGACGCCGCGCGCGCGCCGAGTTCGAGCATGTGCCGCTCGCGGATGGCGACGAACTCGTGCTGGGTGCGCTGCGGATCGTCGCGTGGGAGACCCCCGGGCACACGCCGGAGGGCGTGTCGCTGCTGGCTTGGGACCTCGCCAGTCCGTCCAAGGCGCCGCGCGCGGTGCTGACCGGCGACACCTTGTTCGTCGGCGACGTGGGCAGGCCTGATCTGGCGGCTTCGCCGGGCTGCGATGCCGCGGAACTCGCCGCGCAGCTGCACGATTCCGTGCAGCGCCTCGCCGGGCTGCCGCCCGAGGTCGAGCTGCATCCCGGCCATGGCGCTGGCTCCGCCTGCGGCAAGAGCCTCGGCAAGGAGACCAGCTCGACCATTGGCGCGCAGCTCGCCGCCAATCCGATGTTGGCGCCCATGTCGCGCGAGCAGTTCGTGCGCGAGGCGCTCGATGGCTTGCCGCCGGCGCCGCCGTACTTCGCCCACGACGCCAGGCTGAACCGCCAGCGCAGGTCGCTGTGCGACGACTTGCTGCCACGCGCCATGCGCGAGGCGACGCTCGACGAGGCGCTGGCGATCGTCGAAGAGGGTGGGTTGCTCGTCGACACGCGCTCCTCCGACGATTGGGCGGTATGCCATGTCGCCGGTTGCGTGCAGCTCGGCACCGATGGGCGCTACGCCTCGTGGGCCGGGATGCTGCTGGATCCCGAGGCGCGCGTGCTGCTCGTGTGCGACCCGGGTCGCGAGCGCGAGGCGGCGATCCGCCTGCTCCGAGTGGGCTTCGAGCGCGTCGAGGGCGTGCTGCGCCGCGATCCGCCCGCTTGGGCGGCGCGGGGAGTCGCGCGCTCGACCATCCGCGTCGACCCCGCCGAGGCGCGCGTCATGGCGCAAGCCTCGGAGGCGTCCGTGCTCGATGTGCGCGCGCACGGCGAGCGCGAGAGCGTGCGCATCGAGGGTTCGATGCACATTCCGCTGCCCGAGCTCGAACGGCGTTGGCGCGAGCTCGATCCCGGGCGTCGGTGGATCGTCCACTGCGCCGGCGGCTGGCGTTCGACCATCGCTTGCAGCCTGCTCGAGAGGCGCGGTTTCTCCGCGCTCGTCGATGTGCGCGGGGGCATGGGCGCCTGGGCGGCGGCGGGGCTGCCTTGCGCGCGTGGCGCGGGCTGCGGCGGCCTCGGTTGAACGCGAGTTGGGCGCGGCGCGCGCCGCGCCTCAATCGAGCGAGGCGAAGCCGTGCTTGATGGCGTACTTGGTCAGCTCGGGGATCGAGCGCAGGTTGAGCTTGTCCATCAGCTGCCCGCGGAAGGCGTGCACGGTCTTGTTGCTGATGCCGAGGCGCGCCGCGCATTCCTTGGCGGAAAGACCTTCGGCCAGCAACTTGAGGATCTCGCGTTCGCGCGGCGTGAGGTGCGGTCCCGAAGGCGGCGCCGGTTCCGCCGACTTGCGCACGATCGGCGTCAACACGACATCCGCGATGCTCGGGCTGATGTAGGTGCGGCCGGACGCGATGGCTTCCATGGCCGCCGCCAGTTCGCGCATGGCGCTGGCCTTGGTGACGTATCCAGAAGCGCCGGTGCGGAAGGCCTCGAGCACGAACTCGCTGTCGGCGTGCATCGACAGGAACAGCACCTTCACCTTGTTCGGCGCCATGGACAGGAGCTTGCGCGCCGCCTCGATGCCGTTCATCTCCGGCATGGCGATGTCCATCACCAGCAAATCGGGCTTCAACTCGCAAGCCATCTCCACCGCCCGCGCGCCATTGTCGGCCTCGCCGATGACCACGTGCTGGCCGGTCGACTCGATGGCGATGCGCAGGCCTTCGCGCACGATGCTGTGGTCGTCTGCAAGCAGGACTTTCATGCCGATCTCGGTTTCAGGCCTTCGCGACGGGTTCCAAGGGAATGAATACCGTGGCCACGGTACCTTCCCCGCTGCGGATGTCCAAGGATCCGCCATAGGCGGCCACGCGCTCGCGGATGCTGAACAACCCGAAGTGCGCCCCGTCCGCGGGGGAGCGCGACAACGCCTCGGTCGCGTCGAAGCCCACGCCGTCGTCCTCGACGCGCACGCTGACGCGCTCCGGCTCGTGGTCGAGCGAGAGGATGATCTGGGTCGCTTCGGCGTGCTTGACCACGTTGACCATCAGCTCGCGCGCGCAGCGGAACAACAGGATCTTCTGGTCGCTGGTCAGGTTGGCGGGCTCGCCGGACTCCTCGTACTCGACCGCCACGCCGTGCGTCTTCGCGAGGTGGCGGCCGTACGAGCGGAGTGCGTGCGGCAATCCCAGCTCGTGCAGCGCCGGTGGGGACATGTCGAAGGTCAGGCTCTGGACGTTGCGGATCGAAGCCTCGATCAAGCGGCTGGCCTGGGCCAGGTTCTCCTGCGCCTCGGCGCCCTGCGTCTCCTGCGCGCGCTGGAGCCTCAAGCGCGCGATCGCCAGCTCCTGCCCGATGCTGTCGTGCAGCTGCAGCGCGAGCTCGCGCCGATTGCGCTCCTCGGACACGGTCAGTTCATTGGCCAGGCGCCGCAAGCGCTGGCGGTGCGCGAGGAGCTCGGATTCGTGGCGCTTGCGCTCGCTGATGTTGCGCACCACCGCGACGACGCGGTCTTCGGCCATGGGCGCCAGGCGCGCCTCGAAGGACTGGATCCCGTCCGGGAAGGGCAGCTCGTACTCGAGCGTCTCGATCGAGCCGCTGGCGACGCAGCGCCCGATGGCCGCGACCACTTCGCTCGCCAAGGGCTCGGGCAGCACCTTGCGGATGTTGGCGCCGCTGACGAACTGCGGCGGCACGAACAGCTCTTCGCGCCTGTGGGCGCTGAAGGCGAGGATCACGCCTTGCGACCCGATGACGAACATCAGGTCCGGGATCGCCGAATGCACCGCCCGCAACTCGGCTTCGTTGTTCCTGATCTCGCGCAGCAGCGTCGAGCGTTCAGTGACGTCGCGGATGATGGCGATCACTTCGTGGGGACCCGAGCGCACGAGCCGCGCCTCGAAGTCGCGGAAGCGGCCGTCGAGCGGCAACTCGTACTCGAACACCTCGCGCGAGCCCTCGTCGAGCGCCTTCTGGATGCTGTGCATCCAGAACGAGGCGGTCTCGGGCGGATGCATCTCGGCCACCTTGCGGCCGATGAAGGTCGAAGGGTCGACGATCAACAGGCCGCGGCCGGCCTGCGAGCAGTCGAGGTAGGTGCCGTCGCGCGCGATGCGCAGCATCAGGTCCGGCATGGCCTCGAGAAGCGCGCGACTGCGCGTCTCGCTGCGCGAGAGCTCGGCTTGCGCCTCCTTCAGCGGCGAGATGTCCGTCAGCGTGCCGATGTAGCCGCCCTTCTCCGCGTCGTGGTCCGAGATGGGCCGCGCCTGATCGAGCACCCACACGACGCGGCCGTCGCCGCGCAGCAGCCTGTACTCGCTGCGGAATGCGCGCGCCCCGGACAAGGCGTGGCGCGAGTCCTGCAGGACCCGTTCGCGATCCTCGCGATGGATCAGCTCGGACCACCTGTGGCCGCGGAGCTCGTCGAGCGGGCGACCGGCGATCTCGCACATGCGCGTGTTCGCGTAGACCGTGGCTCCAGCGGAGTCGGTGCGGTACACGCCATCGGGCGAGGACTCGGTCAACGCGCGATAGACCTCCTCGGCCTGCGCCAACTCTCGTCCAGTCCGGCGGCGTTCGATGGCCGAACTCAGGATCGCGCCCAGGGCCTCGAGCAGGTAGGTGTCGTCGTCCGTCCACGGGCGTTCGTTGCGCACCGCGTCGAAGCCCACGAAGCCGACCATCCGGTCGCGCGCGTCGAGCACGCGCACCAAGATGACCGACTGGATGCCTTGCATCTCCAGAATCTCGCGCTCGACGGGCGCCGAGGCGGGCATGCCGCGCACCAACGCTTCGACCAGCCCCTGGCCCTCGAGACGTTGCATCAGCCACGGAAAAGTGTCGACCGGCAGGTCCTGCAGCAGCTCGATCTGCGGCTCGATCCCTTGGGCGCACCACTCGTGGGTGTTGGAGATCCGCAGTCCGTCCGGGCTGTGGAGGAACAGATAGGCACGGTCGGCGCCAACGAAGGCGCCGACCGTGCCCAAGCTCTTGTCGACTTCCTTGTCGAAGCGCACTGGCGGCGAGATGAGGAAGTCGAAGGCCAGCTGCACGATCAGCCGCGCCTGCGGTTCACGCCGCGTAGGCGGAGAAGTCGTGTTCAGGGAGTCGGTGGCGTGAGGAGTTTCGGCGGACATGGCCCGCTGCTTTTCCAGATGAGGGGAGGTGACTAGAGCATCCTTCATTCTAGGGTCGCAGGAGCGGGATTTTCCGGTTCCTACCCGAAACAGGCGCCCCACAACCGGGACTTTTTCGCATCGTGCGGCAAGGGGATCCGTGTCGAAACGAGGTGTGTGATGGAAGCACCGAGTGGTCGGGCGGCCATCCGGGCGGGTGTCGCGGTCCGGGCTGGAACGCGGCCATCCACTTTCGAAAAACGGTCCCGTTCGCCCGGGTGTGGTGCCTTGGGCGGGCCCGGTCGCAAGGCCGAGACGGTGGATCGACGCCTCGGGATTCCGAGGCGAGGCGAGGCGCTCTGTGGTGGGGCGCCTCCCTCTTTTTCTAGAGGTCAAAGTCGTCGAGCCGCTCCCGAGGAACAGGAAATCAAACGCGCGGCGCTTCCCACAGACCCATGGCGGCTCCGGCCGGATCCTCCACGACGGCCACGCGGCCACCCATCACTGGACGCGCAGGCGCTAGCACTCGGCCGCCATGGGATGCCGCCGCCAGCGCGGCATCCAGATCTTCGACCGTGGTGTAGATCAGCCAAGTCGGCGGCAAGTCGGCGTTGGAGCCGCGAGCATGGCAGATGCCGGCCACCGGTTCGTCTGATCCCGGAGGACACATGGCGTAGTCGTCGTAGCCGTCCATCGGCACCGCCACCGCGCGCCAACCGAGCACCGCGCAGTACCAATCGCGCACGATGGGAGCGTCCGGCACCGCGAGGTCGTGCCATCCGATCGAGCCGGCGCGCGAGGTCGACATGCTCAGCGCGGCTCCGACAACAGCATCCCCGCGCCGACGGTGGCGTTGGTGGCCTCGTCGACGAGGATGAACGAACCGGTCGTGCGGTTGCGGCGATATTCGTCGTAGCAGATCGGCGCCATCGTGCGCAGCGAGATGCGCCCAAGGTCGTTTAGCCCCAGCTGCTCGACGCCCTCGATGCGATGGCCGGTGTTCACGTCCAGCTTGTACTGGATGCTCGAGACCATGGCGCGCGTGCCGCGCGTCGTGTGCTTGAGCGCGTACTTGCCGCGCGGGGAGAGCGGCTGTTCGGCCATCCAACAAACCATCGCCTCGAGGTCCTGGCCGACCACCGGACGGTTGTTCGGCCGACAGAGCATGTCGCCGCGCGAGACATCGACGTCGTTGTCGAGGTGCACGACCACTGACATGGGAGGGAACGCCTCCTCCAACTCGCCGTCGAAGGTCTCGATCTTCGCCACGCGCGAGCTCATGCCGCTCGGCAGCACGACCACCTCGTCGCCCCTCCTCAGCACCCCGCCGGCGACCTGGCCCGCGTAGCCGCGGTAGTCGTGGTGCTCGGCGCTCTGCGGGCGCACGACCCACTGCACGGGGAAGCGCACGTCGATCAGGTTGCGATCCGAGGCGATGTGCACCGACTCGAGGTGGTGCAGGAGCGGAGGGCCCTTGTACCAAGGCGTGTTGGCGCTGCGCTCGACGACGTTGTCGCCGTGCAGCGCGCTCATCGGGATGAAGCACAGGTCCTGCACGTCGAGGCGTGCCGCCAGGCCGCGCACGTCGGCCTCGATCCGGCGATAGGCGGCCTCGTCCCATCCGACGAGGTCCATCTTGTTGATGGCGTAGACGAGGTGCGGGATGCGCAGCAGGGACGCGATCAGCGAGTGGCGCCGCGTCTGCTCGACCACGCCTTGGCGCGCGTCGACCAGCACGATGGCGAGGTTCG
>SXXH01000196.1 GCA_005789645.1 Planctomycetia bacterium | reverse complement strand
GTTCGTGCAGGCCATCGTCGCCGCGCACCGAAGCCGCATCCGTGTCGCCAGCCATCGCGCGGATCCAGCGGCCACGCGGCGCATGCAACTCGACGCGCACGCTCGCGGGCCCATGATGTCCACGCGATCCCAGGCGCAACCGCGCACGAGGCCCGCTCCAGCGCCCATGCGCCTCGGGCTCGTGCCAGCCCTCGAGCCAGATGTCGTCGTCCGCGTCGCAGGGTGGCGGATGGAGCTTCCACTCGCGCCGTGCGCGGGCATGATCGAGCACGACGCGCGCCGCTTCCGCCCCGCCCTCGCGCCACGCGCGCCAGATCGCGGATGGCCCGCCGCGCGACAATTCCGGCCAACGCGCGCACGCCAAGTCGAACAGCACCCAATCGTGCAGCGTCACCACTCCGCCATGGCGCTCGAGGCCCGCGGCGAGGGGCACTTGTCCGCGCTCGTTGCCGATTTGCCACCAGACATGGTCGAAGCGCGCGGAAGCCAGCGCTTCGAGCGGCGCCTCGCCCTCCAGCGGCGCGCAACTGTGCACCACCAGCTCGCACGCAGGCCGCAAGGCCGCGGCCAACGCGCGCGCGTAGTCGCCGATGCCCGAGCCCGGCGCCGGCGCGACCAGCGCGACGCGCAGGCCGCTCACGCCGTCAGGATCTCGACGCCGTCGGGTCCGAGGTACATCGAGTGCTCGTACTGCGCGACCATCACGCCCTCTTCCTCGACGAGGGGCGGATAGCGCACCAGCGAGCCCTGCTTGGCCAATTGCGTGATGGCGAACTCGACCGCCTCGCGATCGAGGTGGTTGAAGTACCGCCGCGCGATGGGCAAGCCGCGCCACGCCTCGATGGCCTTCAACACGTCGCGATCGAGGCCCTTGGCCTTCATCGGCGGCCGCACCATCATGAAGACCTCGGCCTTGCCAGCTTCGCGGATCCAACCACGACCGGTCGAGGCGAAGGGTTCGATGGCGAACACGGTGCCGCGGCGGAAGGCGCCGCCGCCCTTCTCGCCGTAGTTGGGGATCTGTGGTGCTGTGTGCACCTTCCAACGCGCCAGCCCATGGCCGGTCAGGTTGCGCACGGGTTGGAACCCGGCGGCGAGGATCGTGCGCTCGATGGCGGCGCCCACATCGCCCACGGCGACGCCTTCATTGACCGTGGCGATGGCGGCCGCCAAGGCGGAGCGCGAGGCCTCGATCAACGGCGTCCAGCGCTTGTCCTTCGACAGGTCGATCGTGGCGGCGGTGTCGGCGATGTAGCCGTCGACATGCACGCCGAAGTCGACCTTGACGCAATCGCCTTCCTCGTAGGTCTGCTCGTCGAAGGGCGACGAGCAGTAGTGCGCCGCGACATAGTTGCGCGAGCTCTGCGCCGGGAACCCGGGCTCGCCACCGCGCTCGCGGATCATCGTCTCGACCGTCTCGAGCACGCTGCGGATGGTGACGCCGGGCTTGACGTTCACCTTGGCCCATTCGCGGCACTCGGAAGCGATGCGGCCCGCCTTGCGAAAACAGCTCAGTGCGTAGTCGTCCACTTGGCGGGTGATTGTAGCCCGCTGACCGGGCCGCACGCGGGTCGCCACCCGCCGACTCTGTGGCTTCCTCGCCGAATCGGCCGATCTAGGGACCACGGGATCGCCATCCGACGCAGCGTCGGACGGGCACGCCTACATGAGCCGCCGCGACCATCTCGACGCCTTGCCGACGCCCTGGGCCACCTCTTTGTGCGTGGTCGCGTTGGCCCTGTGCGTGTGCGCCTGCTCCACGACCAGCACGCGCTCGCCCGCGGGCGGCTCCGTGGCCATGGTCGAGCAGTCCCAGGCCGTGCGACGGCTGCTGGTGGTCCACGCCGAGCGCCAACTGGGCGAACTGGTGCGCTTCAAGGCCTCCAACTCCGGACAAGGCGCGTATTGGTCCGTGCGCAACCGCCACGGCCAAGAACTGGGCCTCGTCGACCAGTTGGGCCGCGCGTGGCGCCGTAGGGCGCACGCCGAGCCCGAGTGGCTGGCGACCGGCACGGTCGAAGAAGGAGCGCGCGCCATCTTGGCCGCCCCGCTTGACAGCGAATTGATCCCCGCCCCCATGGACAACCCGGGTGGGTGAGTCGAAAGTAGAGCCATGGACTTCCTCGCCTGGCTCGTGTTCGCCGCCTCCTTCGTCGGTCTCGTCTTGTTCGTCAAGGGCCGCGGCCGCGGCATGTGAGGCCGTTGAGCGCACCCTCGGTCGAGGGTCGTACGACGAAGCGGGGAAAAGCGGCGAAATTCGCCGGCCGACTTGCATGGCGCTGCACCAAGAACGGGCTCTCTAAATTATTCGTGGGTAATAAGATAAGCTTCGCGATTTCCTGAATTCTCTCATTTGACTTCAGCTTGGGTTGCGTCCGGGTCGGGTTGCCCTCAATGACCCGCCGCGGAGGGGCCGAAACACAATCCTGACGGGTTCGAGCGCCTTGGGCGTCGGACCTGCGTCCCCTGCCCAACGCACACAGGTCGAGTCCATGATCAAGCTAGAAGCTGGCGAGCGCCTCGGTGCCTATCGCGTGGTCGAATTCGTGGCCCGCGGAGGGTTCGCCCTCATCTACCTCGCCGAAGACGAGGCCGGCAACAAGGTCGCCTTGAAGCTCGGCGACGTGGCCGGCGGCGGTCGCTACGTCACGCGCTTCCTGGAAGTCACTCCTTCGAGGAAGCCTGAAGGCGTCAGCCCCGACGAGACTCCGGCCGAGGCCATCTTCTTCCGCCACGACGGCGTGAGGATCGACTTCCTCGACGTGCACGAGATCGACGACGCCCTGCGCAGCGAGGCCGAGACCCTCAAGCTGGCCAAGCACGCCAACGTGGTGGCGCTGAAGGAGGTCTTCGAGCACGAAGGCCGCCCCGTGCTGGTGCTCGACTACGCGCGCGGCAAGACGCTGCGCGAGAAGATCCGGGCGCTCGAGGGCATCCGCCTCAACTGGTTCCTGACCATCGTGCGCGCCTTGCAGAAGCTCGAGAAGTCGGGCCAGCTCGCCTATCACGGCGACCTCAAGCCGGAGAACATCATCGTCAAGCCCTCGGGCAGCGTCGTGTTGATCGACCCGGCGCTGCGCCTCGACGAGCGCGGCGTGACGACCACGACCCCGCACTACAACCCGCTGCTCCTGCGCGACAGCAAGGCGGACGTGATGGGCATCGGCGTGATGCTCTACGAGATCCTCACCGGCGTCTTGCCGTTCGACGAGGTCCCGTGGCAGTACGCCGGCCGCGAGCAGGGCGGCGAAGTCGAGCGCCTCAGCCTCTCGTACTTCCTCTCGTACCCGCCGCCGCGCGAGATGAACCCGAACACGCCCGAGGCGCTGTCGAAGATGGTCTACAAGTGCCTCGTCGTGCCGGAATACGGCCTGGCGCAGCTGGAAGCGGATCTCGTCGATTTCTTGCGCAAGGAGTGACGCGCGTCACCGCCGGCGTTCAGCGCCAGCCGTCGTCGTAGACGTGCTCGGATGGCTGGCCCAGCACGAGCCGGACTTTGGTGCGCGAAGACTCTCCGCCTTGGACCTGCATGATCAGCTCCAGGTCGCCTGCTGGTCCGCCGATGTCGACGACCTGTCCAGGCGCAAGCG
>SXXH01000195.1 GCA_005789645.1 Planctomycetia bacterium | reverse complement strand
GACGGCGCTGGTCGAGGGCGGCGGCGCGGCGCGCGCGAGGGATTCCCGCGCGCCAGCCGCTGGCTCCGGCGAAGGCGGCGGCAGCGTGGAGGACGCGGCCGCGAAGATGGCAGGTGCTGGTTGCGCGCCCGACGCGACGACCACGGCCGGGGGCGGCGGGATGGACGGACTCGGGCGCGCGACAGCCGGCTCGACTGGTTCCGTGGAAGCTGCGCGGCGCGCCTCGCGCTGCTCCAGCGACTCGATGCGCCGGCGCAACTCGCGCACGCGCGCCACCAGCAGCGCCACCACCACCGGCACGGCGACCAGCAGCGCGAGTAACAGCACGAAGAGCAGCGGCAGCAAGTGGTCCATGGTCGTTGGCGCGGCGGCCGGGCGACCGCGCCCCGATGATGGGCAAACGTCGACGACTCGTCCAACGGATACGCACTTCCCCCCCCCGCGGCGCACCGGCCCGCCTTGCCGCGCCGACCTCCTCGTGGCGCACCGGTCCGCGGGGTGGCGCGCACGCGCGCCTCGGCGCAAGGCCAGGCCGGTCGTCTGTCAATTATTCCTTACGGCCATCGATGCGCAGGCGGCTGCCGGCGCGCAGCAGATCGAGGCGCATGCCGGTGGCCGCATGGCGCGCGCCCGGCTCGCAACGCTCGACCTTGGCCTCGCGCGCGTCGACCACGAGCACCTGCCCTTCGCCGACGACCTCGATGGCCCCCGCGTGCACGATGGCCGCGGTGCGCTCGTCCACTCCGATGCCGACGAGGCTCGGGTTGTCCAGCACCGCGGACAAGAGGCGCGCGAAGCGACGGCGCTTGAGGAAGTGCTGGTCGACGATGGCGTCCTCGAGCAGGTGCAGGCCTTCGCCCAGCGCCGTGCCGCCGTTCTTCGCGACCTCGAGGTCGGCGCTGTCCCCACCGAGGATCATGGCCTTGGACTGCGCGGCCGCGCCCGCGCTCGTGCCGCCGACCACGGCGCCTTGCTTGTGGCGGCGCGCGACGACTGCATCGAGGCCCTTCGCGCGCAACTTGTCGACGAGGACCTTCTGGTCGCCTCCACCCATCCAGATGATCGCGGCGCCTTCGAGTTGGCGCGCGGCCTCGAGCGCGTCTTCGGACACGACCTCGGCCTTCGAGGCGCCCTTGCCGCGCCAGAACTCGAGCGACTCGGCGCCCGCGTCGGGATTCTCCGACGCCCACGGCACGAGCACCATGCGCGCCTCCGCTCCGCCACCGAGTCGCAGCACGCTGGCCGCGATGTCGTCGGTGGTGCCGCCGCCGCCAGCGACGACCAGCGGGCCAGGGCGTGGCGACTGCGTGGACGCGAAGACGGCCAAGGCGACGGTGGACAGGCACGAGGCCACGAGCAAGGCGGGCAGGATGCGCATGGCCACCAGCATCCTCGACCGCTCGTCGGGCGCAAGGGATCGAAGCCGCGCAGACTGTCGTCGTACATGTCGGCTAGACTCGGCGACATGCGCGAGCGGGACGATGGCCGTCGCCGCCGCCCGCCCGCGCCAACCACGAAGGAACCACGATGAACCGCATGCTGCGCGCTTCCTCGCTCCTCGTCGGCCTCGTCGTGCTCGCAGTCGCCGCCTTCCTCGCGCCGCCCACGGGCGCGACGCAGGGCGACGCGCTCGATCAGAAGCACGCGGCCTTGGCGAAGGAATACGAGGAAGCTGTCGACAAGTGGAACGCCGAGTACAAGGCGGCCGACAAGGCCGCCCGCAAGGCGCTCCAAGCCAAGAGGCCCGCTCCCGAGTTCCTCGGGCGCTTCCAAGCCTTGGCCGAGGAGGCCAAGGGCACCGATGTCGGCGCCAAGGCCCTGATGTCCGTGATGGAGATCGGACTCGTCGCCAAGCGACTGCCGGACTCCAAGGCGGCGCTGGACGAGCTGCAGAAGACCCACCTCGCCTCGCCCGCCATCGAGAAGCTGCCCTTCGCGGCCATGCAGGTGGTCCAAGGCGCCGAGTTCGATGCGCTGATGACCGCACTCTTGCAGAAGTCGCCGCACAAGCCCGTCAAGGCCGCGGCCGCCTTCATGCAGTGGCAGGCGGCGCAGAACGCGTTGCAGATGCAAGGCAAGGATCCCTCCGAGGACGGCGCGGTGTTGGCGCTCGCCAAGGCGGTCTTGAAGGACTACGCGGACGTCAAGTTCCCCTTCGACGAGAAGCAGACCTACGGCGATGTCGCCGGCGGGTTCGTCTTCGTGGCCGAGAATCTCGGCATCGGCAAGACCGCGCCCGATCAGGAAGCGATCGACGAGAACGGCCTGAAGTTCAAGGTCAGCGACTACCGCGGCAAGGTGGTGGTGCTGGACTTCAGGGGATACTGGTGAGGCCCGTGCCGTGCGATGCTCCCGCACGAAAAGACGCTCGTGCAGCGTCTGAAGGACGAGCCCTTCGCCCTGATCGGCATCAACAGCGACGGTGACGCCGAGAAGGTCAAGAAGATCCTCTCCGAACAGGGGATCAACTGGCGCCAAGCCATCGACGACTCCACCAGCGGTCCGTGGGCGACCAAGTGGGGCGTGCAAGGCTGGCCGACGATCTACGTCCTCGACCACAAGGGCGTCATCCGCTTCAAGGATGTGCGCGACGCGGACATGGACAAGGCGGTCGACCAACTCCTCGAGGAGCTGCGGGCCGAGCAACAGTCCGGCAGCAAGTCCGATGGAAAATCGGGCGGCAAGCCGGCGGACAAGCCGACCCCGAAGTCCAAGGATGGCAAGCCCGTGAAGGGCTGAGTCGATTCGACGACGCCTGCACGGCGGCCCTCGGCTCCCACCACGAGCCGGGGGCCGCCGTCGCGTCCAGGGAAGGCGTCGGTTTGTTCGACCGGGCTCCAAACAGCGGCGGCATGCTCGAAACAAGCCGAGGCGCAGCCGCGTAGCCGTGGTCATGAAAGCCAACACCGCCACCAATTACGCCCGCTCGAAGGCGAGCCGCGCCACCGCGCAGGCCCCGACGACGGTGGTGGGCGGCCGCAACCCCTCGCGGCGGACTCGCTCCGGCCCTACCATGGTGGTCTCGCGAGGACCCTTGGACGATGCGACGCGACCCGATCCGCTCGAATCGTTCACCGGTCCTGCCCGCGTCGCCGCCAAAGCCGTGAGCCTAGAGCCCCTCCTCCACCGCGTAGCCGCCGGCGACCCAACCGCCGTTCAGGAGGTCATCGACCGCTACGGTGGTCTCGTGTGGTCGCTGGCGCGCCGCTTCTGCCCCGACAAGCAGGAGGCGGAGGACGCCGCGCAGGAGGTGTTCATCGAGATCTGGAACAAGGCACCGCGCTACGACGCGGCCCTGGCATCCGAGATCACCTTCATCGCCATGATCGCGCGCCGGCGCCTGATCGATCGCGGGCGCCGCAAGCAACGCGCCTTGCGCGCCGATGGCTTGGAGGACGAGTCGATCCTGCCCGCCGAGGACAAGGCGCTCGAACTCGTCGATGTGGGCGACGAGGCGGCGCGCGCGCGCAAGGCCTTGGCCAAGCTGCGCCCCGACGAGCAGAAGGTGCTGCGCATGGCCATCTACGACGGCTTGTCGCACGACCAGATCGCCAAGGCGACCACCATGCCACTGGGCACGGTCAAGACCCACCTGCGGCGCGGCCTGCAACGAGTGCGCGAGATGCTGGGCGTGGACCCCGAAGCGGAAGGCGAGGCGAGCTCGTGAAACGCCGCCTGCGCCACATCCCTCGCGACGAGCGCGAATCGGAGCTCTTCGAGCTCATGTACGAGCGCGCCATGCACGGCCTCGCTCCGGAGGCGGAGCGCGAGTTCGAACGGCGAGCCGCGGCCAGCCCCGACCTCGACGTGGACTGCTACGAACGCGCGGCCGCGGCCTTGTGGCTCGAAGGCAGCGCTGGCCGCGTGCAAGCGATGCCATCCGAGTTGAAGGCGCGCATCGCCACGCGCGCCGGCGCGGCGAACGTCTCGGCCGCCAAGACATCCAAGGCCGCCACGCCGCCGGCCGAGCGCGCGCGCATGGCGTGGACGGCGTGGAGCGGCTGGGCGGCGGCGGCGTGCCTGCTCGCGCTGTTGATGGCCCGCGGAGGCGCGCCCGGCCCCGAGGCGACCAGCCCGGCCGAGCTGCGCGCGGCGCTGGTCGCCGGCGATCCGCAAGCGACCACCTTGGCGTGGAGCGCGACCGACGACCCGGCAGGACGCGCGGTGTCGGGCGACATCGTGTGGAGCGACGCGACCCAAGCCGGCTGCATGCGCTTGCGCGGCCTGCCCCGCAACGAGCCGACGGCCAGCCAGTACCAGCTGTGGATCTTCGATGCGTCGCGTCCCGAAGCGACCCCGGTCGATGGTGGCGTGTTCGACATCGTCGTCGATGGCGAGGTGCTCGTGCCCGTCAAGCCCAAGTTGAAGGTGGACAAGGCCACCTTGTTCGCGGTCACCGCCGAACCGGCGGGTGGAGTCGTCGTCAGCTCGCGCGAGCACATCGTGGCTCTGGCGAAGCGCTGAGCGGGTCGCTCCGCGCGCATGTCGGCCGAGCCGGCCCCCTGTCGGACAGCCTGCTTGGCCGCGCGCGCGATCGGTGGCTATCCTCTGCGCCTCATGCTGCGCATCCTGCACGTCGGATTGGGCCCCTTGGGCGTCAAGATCGTCAACGACCTCCACGACCGCGGCGTCGGCAAGGTGGTGGCCGCGGTGGACGTCGCGCCGGCGCTCGTCGGCAAGAAGTTGTCCCAGATCGTGCCGGGCGCCCCCGACAAGCCGCGCGTGCAAGCGGGCTTCGACGACATCGACTTCAAGAAGATCGACGCGGTGGTCGTGGCCACTTCGTCGGACCTCGCCAAGTGCGCGCCCACCTTCGAGGCGCTGCTGAGGGAGGGCGCGACCGTGGTCAGCTCCTGCGAGGAGCTCTCGTGGCCGTTCCTGCGCCACGCGGCTCTGTCAAAAAAACTGGACAAACTCGCCAAGCAACACGGCGGTCGCCTGCTCGGCACGGGCGTCAACCCCGGCTTCCTGATGGACGCCTTCCCGGTGGCGGCGACGGCGATCTGCCGCTCGGTGCGTTCGGTCGAGGTGCACCGCTTCCAGGACGCCTCGTCGCGTCGCGTGCCGTTCCAGAAGAAGATCGGCGTGGGCCTCGACGACGCGGGCTTCCAGGCCGGCATCGACGCGGGCTGGCTGCGCCACGTGGGCCTCGGCGAGTCGCTGCACTTCATCGCCGCACGCCTTGGTTGGAAGCTCGACAAGTGGGAAGAAGACCGCCCGCGCGCGGTCAAGGCCACCAAGGCCATGTCGTCCGGCCTCGGTCCGGTGAAGAAGGGCCTGGCTTGCGGCGTGCATCAGGAAGCGCGTGGCTGGTGCGGCCGCAAGCAGGTCGTGACGCTCAAGTTCGAGGCCGCGCTGGGCCTCGAGGACCCGCACGATCGCGTCGTCGTGGCGGGCGAACCCGGCATCGACCTCGTGTGGAAGGGCGGAGTGCAGGGCGACATCGCCACCTCGGCCATCGTGGTCAACTCGATCGCCTCGCTGCTGGCGGCTGCTCCGGGCTTGCACACGATGGCGAGCATCCCGCTGGTCTCCTGCACGCCCGGCGCGGCCAAGCGCGCCTGAGCGTCAAGTCCACCTGACACCATGCCCACAGGCCGCCTGCCCATCGAAGCCGCCGCGCCGGCGCGCGTTGTGCTGGCGGGCCGCGAACTGGTTTCGTGGGCCGGTTGCGACTACCTCGGCTACGCGCGCGACCCCTTGGTGCGCGCCGCGGCAGCCGAGGGCCTGTCGCGCTACGGCTTGTCGAGCAGCGGCTCGCGCGAGACAACCGGCAACACGCTCGCGCACGACGCCTTCGAGCCGCGCCTCGCGGCCTTCCTGGGCCTCGAGGATGCGCATCTCGTGCCGGACGGGTACTTGTCGAACTTGTGCCTCCTGCAAGGAGTCGCGGGCGAGATCAGGCGCGCGCTGGTCGATCGCGAGTGCCATGTCAGCGTGCGCGACGCCGTGGCCGCCTGCGGACTCGAGGTGCGCGAGTACGACCTGTGCGACGCCGCCTCGGCGCGCGCGGCCGCGCGTGGCTGGGAGGATGGCTTCCACATCGTCACGGACGGCTGCTATCCGGTCATGAAGGGCATCGCGCCGCTCCCAGAGCTGCTCGCCCTGCTGCCGTCGGACGGACACCTCGTCGTCGACGACTGCCACGGGCTGGGCGTGCTCGGGGCGCGCGGCGCGGGCACGCACGAACACCGCGGCGTGGCGGACCCGCGCCTCGTGGTCACAGGCACCTTGTCGAAGGCACTCGGCGCCTTCGGCGGCTTCGTCGCGGGCGCGCGCGCGGTGGTCGAACGCGTGCGCACCCGTTCGCGCGCCTACGCGGGCTCGACGCCCGTGCCGCCAGCCTGCGTCATGGCCGCGCATGCCGCGCTGGAGGACCTGCAGGATGGCGCACGCCTCTCGCGGCTGCGCGCCAACATCGTGCGCACGCGCGAAGTGCTGCGACGCGTCGGACTGCCGGCGCACGAGCTGCCGCTGCCCGTGCAGGCCTTCACGCTGCCGAGCCACGAGGCGATGGAGTCCGCCTACCAGCGCCTGCTCGCGCGCGGAATGCTGGTCCCCTACGTGCGCTACCCCGACAGCCTCGGCGGCTATTTCCGCCTCGCCACGTCCGCGGCGCACGAGGAGGCGGACCACGCGTCGTTGGAGCGCGGCTTGCGCGAGGCGCTGGCGTGACGCGTCCGAACGGCTTGACGGACGCGCTGCTAGCCGCATGCGCCGAGCGCCACGGCACGCCCGTGTGGGTCTACGACGCGGCCACCATCGCCGCGCGCGTGGGCGAGCTGCGCGCCTTCGACCGCATCCGGTACGCGCAGAAGGCCAATGGCAACCTGGCGGTGCTGGCGTTGCTGCTGGAGCTCGGCGTCGAGGTCGACGCCGTGTCGGCCGGCGAAGTCGCGCGCGCGATGGAGGCGGGGCACGCGCCCGAGTCGATCGTCTACACGGCGGACTTGTTCGACGACGCGGCGCTCGAGGTCGTGCGCTCGCTGCCCGTGCAAGTCAACCTCGGCTCGGACTTCATGCTCGGCCAATTGGCGCGCGTGCGACCAGGTGCTCGCGCCACCGTGCGCGTCAACCCGGGATTCGGCCACGGCCACGCGCGCAAGACGAGCACCGGCGGCGAGTCGAGCAAGCACGGGGTGTGGCACGAGGACTTGCCGCGGATGGTGGCCGAGGCGCGCCGGTTGGGCGTGGTGCTCGATGGATTGCACGTGCACATCGGCTCGGGCTCGGACTTCGACCATCTGACGCGCGTCTGCAGCGCGGTGCGCGCCTTGGCGCGGCTCTTCGGGCCGGAACTGCGCCGGGTCTCGGCCGGTGGCGGGTTGCCGATCGCCTACCGCGTCGGCGAAGCCGAGTTCGACGTGGAGCGATACTGCCACGCGTGGCTCGAGGCCAAGCGAGCGATCGAAGCCGACCTCGGGAGGCCGATCGAACTCGAGGTCGAGCCTGGTCGACGCCTCGTGGCCGAGTGCGGCGTGCTCGTGGCGCGCGTGCGCGGCGTGAAGCTCCAGGGCGCGCAGGAGTACGTGCTGGTCGATGCGGGCTTCAACGCGTTGTTGCGGCCAGCGATGTACGGTTCGTGGCACGAGATCGAAGTGCTGGGCGCGCGCACCGACGCTCCGCGCGCGCCGCGACTCGTGGCCGGCCCCCTGTGCGAGTCCGGCGACATGTGGACCCAGGGCCCCGGCGGCGAAATCGAGCCGCGCGACTTGCCGGCGACGAAGGAGGGCGACCTGCTGGTCGTGCACGACGCCGGGGCGTATGGCGCCTCCATGTCCTCGACCTACAACGGCCATCCGCTCGCGCCGGAAGTGCTGGTGCAGGACGGCGTGGCGCGCCTCGTGCGCCGCCGCCAAGACATCGACGAACTGCTCGCGCAGGAGCGCGGGCTGGACCGCTGACACGACAAACACCGACGGAGATCGCGACATGGCCAGGAAGAAACCCGACGCATCCGATGCCGACATCGTCCTCAAGCTCTACGACCTGCGGCGCGAGAAGGTCATGCGCGACTCGCGCAACGCGATCTTCGGCTTCACGCCGAAGACCTGGGACGAGATGACGGCCGTGCTGCAACCCGACCACCCGCTCAACGCGGCCTTCCGCCAAGTGTCCTCGTACTACGAGATGGCCTACGGCCTCGCGCGCCACGGCGCGGTCGACGCCGAGCTGCTGGCCGAGAGCACCGTCGAGGGACTGGTGCTGTACGCCAAGGTGCGGCCGTTCCTCGCCCGCCTGCGGGCCGAACAATCGCCCTTCGCGTTCGCCAACGCCGAGTGGATGGTCAAGAAGAGCAAGCACGCCAAGGCGCGCTTCGCCCTGATCCAGGAACGCGTGCGCAAGCAGGGCACGCCCGCCAAGGAGGAGCCGGTGCCCAAGGCGAAGAAGACCAAGGACGAAGCCAAGGGCTGATTCGCCGATGCTCAGGCGAGGTCGAACACGAGCACCTCGCAACCCGGACGCGCCGCGATCTCGACGCGCGGCGCGTCCTCGATGGCGGCGGCGTCGCCGGCCGACAAGCGATGGCCCGCGACCTCCGCATCGCCCTTGGCCACGTGCACCCAAGCTCCGCGCCCAAGCTCGAGCGGCAGGGACCAAGACCGCGCGTCGTGGGCGCGCGCGACGTGGATGCGCGCGTCGGCCGCGATGGCGATGGATCCTCGCGCGCCATCGGGCGAGGCGACGAGCACTGGTTCGCCCGACGAGAGGGATTGCGAGTAGTCGGCTTGGCCGTAGCGCGGTTCGAGCCCGCGCGCGCGCGGCAGGATCCAGATCTGCAGGAGGTGCGCCTCTTCGACCTTGGAAGGGTTGAACTCGCTGTGCATCACGCCCTTGCCGGCGGACATGCACTGGAGCTCGCCTGGTCCGATGCTCGAGCCGTTGCCCATCGAATCCGAGTGCTCGAGGCGCCCGGCGAGCATCCAAGTGACGATCTCCATGTCGCGGTGGCCGTGCATCGGGAAGCCCGCGCCGGCCGCCACCTTGTCGTCGTTGATGACGCGCAGCGCGCGCCAGCCCGTGTGCCGGGGGTCGAAGTAGTCGGCGAACGAGAAGGTGAAGCGGCTCTGGAGCCAGCCATGGTCGGCCTCTCCGCGCTCCAGCGAGCGGCGTAGCGTGATCATGGATCCATCGTAGGATGGAGGCGGCTCAGCTGCTCCGCCCGATTCGCCCCCCCCGAGGACCGAGGCCTCCCGATGTCCATGCTCTGCTCAGCACTCTTGGCGCTCTCCTCCTCCGGCGTGGACTTCGATCTCGAGGCGGCCATGCGCACCAAGCCGACGACGGCCGCCGTGCTGGCCGCGGCCGAGGACCATCGGCTGCAGATGCTCTTGACGCAAGTCGAGCGGCGCGATGGGCGCTGGATGCGCGTGCGCGAACAAGTGTTCCGCGTCGATGCCGAATACGCCTACCCGGCCAGCGCCATCAAGCTCGTCGGCGCCATCGCGGCGGTGGCGCGCATGCAGGACCTCGCGCGCTCGAACTCCGCCATCGCCCTCGACACGCCGTTGTCGTTCGAACCCCTCTTCCCCGGCGAGGAGGCTTGGCGCCGAGACCCGAGCAACCTCGAAGGCGGCGCCGTGACGCTGCGCCACGAGATCCGGAAGCTGTTCCTCGTCAGCGACAACCCGGCCTACAACCGCTGCTTCGACTACGCTGGCCGCGACGAACTGCATCGCACCTGCGAAGCCGCCGGCCTCGACGGCGTGCGCGCCGTGCATCGACTGTCCGTGGCGCGCACGGAGCAGCAGAATCGGCTCTCGCCGCGCATCCTGTGGCGGGACGGAGCTGGCGAGTGGCGCACGCTGCAGGAGGAGCGCGAGGCCAAGCGCGCCCTGGCGCCACAGCGCGCAAAGGGCTTCGAGGTCGGTTCCGGGTGGCGGCGCGACTCGGGCGAGCTGGTCGCCAAGCCGATGGACTTCTCCACCAAGAACCGCGTGCCGCTGGGCGAGCTGCAGGCGGCGCTGGCCATGCTGGTCGACCCCCGCCTCGTGTCCGAGGGCGCGAAGGGCTTCGAGTTGACCGAAGGGCATCGACGCTTCCTGTTCGAAACCGCCGCGGAGAAGCCCGAGGACAGCTCCAATCCGCGCTACGAGGACAAGTCGATCGTCGCCGAGCGCTTCAAGTTCCTGCTGCGCGGGTTGAAGCGCCATGTGCGCGAGGACGAGATCGTCTACGCCAACAAGATCGGCCGGGCCTACGGCTTCTCGACCGAGAACGCCTTCGTGGCCCATCAGGAGCGCGGCGTGGGCTTCCTCTTCACGGCGACGATCTACACCAACCGCGACGGCATCCTCAACGACGACAAGTACGAATACGTCGAGGTCGCCGACCCCTTCTTCGAGGAACTCGGCGACCTCCTGGGCGCGGCTTGCCTCGGCCGCTGACGCGCGGACGCGGGCGGCTCAGCCGCCGGCGCCCGAGCGCGACAGCTCGTCGAGCTTGGGCAGGAGCGCCTTGCGCACGCGCTCGCGCACGAAGCGCGCGTCCTTGCCTTGGTCGTCGAGCGTGTCGCTCGCCGCGTCGAAGATCTTCGAGTAGGCGAAGTACGCCACGCCGTTGTGCACGTCCAGCGAACGCCGCACGCGCTCGACCTGGCCGTCGACATCCTTGGCGCCCATCATCACGCCCATGACCACCGGCGTGCCCTTGGCGATCTCGCGCCACTTGTCGCAGCGCGGTCCGAATTCCTCCAGCTTCTCGGAGTAGTTCATCGGGTAGACGGCGTCGAGCAGGCGCTCCTCCATCCACGTGTCGATGTCCTGCGCGTAGTTGGCCAAGTGGTGCTCGGGGGTGTGGCCCGTGGCGGCCGACAGCTCGCAGCCGCGCTTGGTCGTGTTGACCATGTGGCGGATGTCGCGCAGCAAGTTGGTGATCTGGTCGGCGATCCACCGGTTGTAGGTCGCGTCGTCGCCCGCCTTGCGGCCCGTGTCGGCTTCGTAGAGCGCGACGGTGCGCGCGTCGCGCAGCCACTTCGAGCCGGAGCCCTTGGGCGTGGCGGGCGCCTCGCTCGGCATGCGGATGTAGTCGAGGTGCAGGCCATCCACTCCGTAGCGACCGACGATGTCGCGGAACACGTCGACGAGGTAGCGGCGCACCTCGGGCAGGGCGGGATTGAGCGAGACGTAGAAACGCTCGCACAATTCCTGGCGCTTGCCGGACTGGTCGTACCACATCCACTCGGGCCGCGCGTTGTAGAGTTGCCGCGGATCCTTGGGCGGAGTCGTGCCCCACCACGCCGGCAAGACGTTGACCCACGCGTGGACCTTCAAGCCGCGCTGGTGGCCCTCCTCGACCATCGTCGCCAACGGATCGAAGCCGGGGTCGCTGTATTCGAACTGTTCGGCCCAAGGCTCGTAGCTCGAGCGGTAGAACGCCGTGCCGTTGCCGCGCACCTGGAACACCACGTCCGTGACGCCCGCTGCGCGGCAGTTCTCGGCGATGGAGGCGAGGTCGGCGCGCGTCTTGTAGTCGAAGCGCGTGACCCACATGGCGCGCGTGCGCGCGCGCGGCTTCAACTCGCGCGGCAAGGACTCGCAGGCGCCCGCGAGGAAGGCGAGGAGGAGGAGGAGGAGCGCATGGATGGACTGGGCGTGGCGGTTCATGCTTGGAAGTCGCGCGCATCCGCCTCGTCGACGCGGGCCAGCAACAGCCCGAGCACGATGGATGCCGCGCAACCCAGCGGAACATACCAAGGCCACGCCAGCGACTGAAGCGTCCCGGATGGCGTGCTGGTCCAGGCGTGGGCGCACGACCACGAGGCGAGGCCCAGCACCGCGACCAGCGCCAAGGTGGCTCCGCGGCGACGACCTGCACGCCCGAAGGCGAACCACGCCACGAGCAAGGCCACCGAGGCGAGGGCCAAGGCGACTTGCGGTCCCGGTCCGTGCCAAGCGACTCCGAAGACGAGCAGCAAGGACGCCGGAGCGCCCCAGACCCAGCCCGAGGCGCCGACCGAGGGCCGCAGCAGGGCGAGCAGGAACGCCGCCAGCAAAGCACCTTGCGTGTACCCCGCCATGGCGAGGCCCAGGTCGAGCAAGGACGCGTAGGCTCGCGAGATCGGATCCATGGCCCAGGCCACCGCCACCATCAAGGCGCCGTAGGCCACGACCAAGCGGCGCGAGACAGCGATGGAACGGCGCTCCTCCGATGGCTCCGTCGACCGCGCGGCCACCTCCATGGCGGCCACGCGCCGCTGGCGGCGCGGCAACCACCAGGCGTGCATGGTGGTCTGCGCCAGCGCGGCGAGCACGCCATCGAGGCTGGAGATGGCCGCGGCGAACACACCTGCCACCACGAAGCCGCGCAAGCCCTCCGGCAGCACGCTGGCGGTGAAGACGGGCAGGATGCGGTCCGTCCGCTCCGACACGAGCCGCCACGCTTCGCCATCGAGCGGATGCGCGTCGTACCAGGCGGCGAGCGCGATGCCGCTCCATGCGACGAGCAGGCCCACCAGCACCGCCACGATGCTGAAGGAGACCGCCAAGCGCGCCTCGCGCACGCCGCGGCAACACAAGATGCGCTGCGCCATCAACTGGTCGACGCCGTAGGCGCCGATGTTGCCGAAGCCCGCGCCGAACAAGGCCGCCCAGAAGGTGTAGGCCTTCACCGGACTGGTGTCGAAGTCGAGGATGCGCGCGCGTCCCGACTCGCGGCCATGCTCGATGATCGCCATCAGCCCGCCGTCGAGGTTGCCGGCGATCCACGAGACGACGGTCGCCGCCGAAGCGCAGAAGACGAAGAACAACAACAGGTCGGTCCACACCACGGTGACGATGCCGCCGACCCAGGTCCACGCCACGGCGACGGACGTGATCAGCAGGATCGAGATGCCGATGGAGGGGATGCCGCTGGCGTCTTCCCAGGCGCGCAACTGCTCGTGCAGCAGGATCTCGAGCACGACCGCCGTCAGGTACACGCGCGCGGCTTGGGACAAGACCCCGCCGATGGCTCCGAACAGCGTCATCATGCGCCGCGCGGACTCGCCGAGGCGCCGCCCGACCCAGTCGTAGGGACTGTAGATCTCCTCCTGGTAGTACGCGGGCACGAGCCACCAGGCGATGGCGAGGCGCGCGACCACGCTGCCGATCAGGGTGATCTGCAGGTAGGCGCAGGTGCCGCCGTCTACGAAGACGATGGCCGGCAGGGAGACCAGCGTCAGCGCGCTGATCTCCGTGGCCACGATGGAGGCGCTGACCGCCCACCAAGGCAGGCGCCGGCCACCGAGGAAGAAGTCGCGCATGGTCGATTGGCGGCCGAACCACGCGCCGAACAGCGACGTGGCGAGCAGCACGCCGAGCACGACACCCCAGTCGAGCGCGCCAAAGGACAACGTGCTGGGCGAAGGTGCTGCTGCGGCGAGCATGGACTGGGCGTCAAGCACGAGCAAGCGCCTCCTCGGCTTGCGCCGTCAGCCACACGGAAGCGGCTCCCAAGGCTGGCGCCGCGCGCAAGGTCGACGCCACGACGCGATCGGGCCGCTCGCCACCGGGCAGCCATTGGCGCAGCACGCCATCGGGCGCTTCCTGCAACAAGCGCGCAGCCAATTCGGCGCGCAGCACGGCGGCGCAGCAATCGTCGAGGCGTGGATCGGCGCACCACTCGCCCGTGCGTTGGCCTACGACGATGCGCTGCAGCACGATGCCACGCTGCGCGTGCAAGCACAGGATGCGCTCGACGCACAGCTCGGCCAACGCCGCCGCGCCGCGCCGCAGGAGTTCGCGGGCGTTGGAGTCGCCCGCGAGCGCCGCGTCGACGGCGCGACCTGCACCGCCTTGCCGCCGCCACGCCGCTTCGATGCCGCCCGCGGAGACCAGCTCCTCGAAGCCGACGCCGAAGCTGCGCGAGACCAGCTCCCAAGCACGCTTCCACCGCGGGCCGAGTCCATCGATCGACTGCACGCGTCCATCGACCAGCGCCGCCTCGGCAAGCCCAGTGCCGCCGCCGAAGTACCAACCGTGGTCGATGCCGCGCAAGGCGCCAGTCGTCGCGTGGCGCTCGCCCAGTCCGCAGGCCACCCCATCGGACATCAGTGGCGGCAACTGCGCCGCCAGCTCGACTCCGACGGCGCGCAAGGCCTCGGCGATGTCCGCGAGCAGGCGCGGCGCGCGTGGACCGTTCTTGGCGACCAACACGCCCGCGCCCGCGTCATCCTTCAAGCCCGGCCAGCACAAGCCCACGCGCGCGCGCCAAGGGCCGCTCTGTCCGCTCGACGCGCGCAAGGCCTCGGCCACGACGCGCGCCACGCCACGCGCGCGGCGCGCGGATTCGGCCTGCTCTTCCGGCGTGGGTTGGATCATCCCGCGCGCGTGCTCCGCCTGCTGCACGGCCAAGGCCAAGGGCTCGAAGGGCGCCAACCCCGCGGGACGCAGGTCGGCGTGTTCGAGGCTCGCCGAGCAGCCGGTGTCGACCAGCAGTCCGATTTCCTCGACCACCACATGGGCGCGCACGGAGGTGGCACCCCCATCGACCCCGACCAGCATCGCCTCGTCGCGCACGCGGACCATCCAACCATCACGACGCGCGGATGAGAAGCACGCGCAGTTCCTACTGCGTGGCGCGCGCCGGTCGAGGGCTACAGCTCGGCGGCGGCTTCGCGGTCGACGACGACCAGCGCGTGGCCGATGCCCTGCAGCCAACTCGCCGGGCACTCGGCGCCGACCGGACCACGCAACATGCGACGCACGATGCTCGCCTTCGACCGGCCGAAGGCCAAGAGCAGGATGCGGCGCGAATCGAGGATGGTCGCCACGCCGGCCGTGATGGCCCGGCGCGGCACGAGCTCGAGCGAGCCGAAGCCCGCCGCCGCGTCGGCGCGCGTGGTGTCGTCGAGCTCGACGACGCGCGTGCGGCTGTCGCGCGCGGAACCGGGCTCGTTGAAGCCGATGTGGCCGTTGCGGCCGATGCCGAGGAGCTGCAAGTCGATGCCGCCGGCGGCGGCGATGGCCTCCTCCCAACCCTTGGACTCCGCCGCGGCGTCGGGCGCGTCGCCACGCGGCAGGCGCGCCGCCCCCGGCGCGAAGTCGACCCGCTCGAGCAAGCTGGCGCGCATGTAGGCCGCGAAGCTGCGCGGGTCGGCGGGCGCGAGTCCGAGGTATTCGTCCAAGTTGAAGCCCTTGGCGCGCGCGAAGGACACGCGACCGGCCGCGTGGCGGCGCGACAACTCGTCGTACAAGCCCGTCATCGTCCCGCCGGTCGCCAACCCCAACGCCGCGTCCGGCTTGGCTTTGAGCAGCGACTCGATCTCGTCGGCCGCGAGGCGTTCGCCTTCGGAGCGATCCGCGACGATGCGCAAGATGGCGCTGGCGGACGAGGTCGAGTTGGAGGAGTGGCTCAAGGTGCGTGCCCGGACCGAGGACTGATGTTGCGTCCCGAGGATCCTAGCGCGCCCACGCCGACTGGGCGAGGCGCCGCGGCCCCCTCTTCCTGTCCAACGGCCGACCACGACCGTCCTCGAGCATGCCTGGTCGCTCGTGGTCCACCCGGCTCGAACCGCGATCGATCGCGCGGCGACGGCTTGTTCGCGCCTCGCGCATGGCGTAGCGTCCAAAGCGCTTCCTCCCTCCGCCGTTCGACTGCTTCGCACATGACTCCTCCCGCATCCGGCCCCTCCAAAGCCACTGTCTTGTCCGTGCTGGCGCAGCAAGGCTGGCTGTTGCAGCAGGCGCGCAGGCTGGTGGGACGCGTCATGAATCCAGGCCATGGTCCCGAAGACGTGGTCCAGGACGTGATCACGCAAGCCTTGGCTCGTCCAGGATCATGGGCGAAGAGCGCCGAGCTGCGCGGCTGGTTGCGGCGGGCCTTGCGCACGCGCGCCGCCGAACTCGGCCGCAAGGAAGCTCTAAGGGCGACGGTGGCGTTGATCGACGCGCGTGGACCATCGAACCACAGCCCCTCGGCCTTGGCGCACATGGGCGAGTGCGCGTTGCGCTTGCGCGAGCTGGTCGATGGATTGGACTCCCGATCGAGGCGGGTCGTCTTGCTGCGCGTGGTGGAGGATCTTTCGTTCTCCGACATCGCCGGCAAGCTCGACATCCGCGAGGACCATGCGCGCGCGATCTTTTCGCGCGCGGCGCTGCGCATGAGGCTGCGCATCGCCTCTGGCGCGGCCTAGCACGGCGATCTTGTTCGTCACGAAGCACGACCTCGCGCACTAGGCGTGGCGGCATGGGCGAGAGGCTCGATCAGCTCTACGACGGATGGCGCGAGGCCCGCGGGCGCGGCTTGACCTTGGCCCAGCATGCCCGGGAACTGGGCATGGATGTGGCCGAGCTGCGGGCCAAGCTCGAGGGCTTGCTGGCCTTGGAAAGCGCCATGCCCGCCTCGAGCCTCGTCGGCGATGCGCTGGTCGAAGGGGCGAGCTTCGCGGGGTTCCGCCTGTTGAAGTGGTTGGGCGAGGGCGCCACGGGCGTGGTCCACGAAGCGCGCGACGAGCGCGCTGGCCATGACGGCGGGAGCGTGGCGCTGAAGGTCGTCAATCCCCTGTTGTGCGCCGTTGCCGAACGTCGCGAGTTGCTGTTGCGCGAAGCGCGCGTCAGCCAGCGCCTGGACCACCCGAACATCGTCAAGATCCACGACTGCGGCGTGGAACGCGGGTGGGCGTGGATCGCCATGGATTTGGCTGCGGGGCGACGCTTCGACGAGCTTGGACGCGTGGACGAGCGGCGCGCCCTGCGGCTGGCGCTGCAGTTGGCCCGCGCGTTGGAGCATGCCCATGCAAGAGGAGTGGTCCACCGCGACTTGAAGCCCGGCAACGTGCTCGTCGGGCCCGCCGACGAACTGAAGGTGCTCGACTTCGGCCTGGCGAGGTCCGTCGCCGATCCGTTGACCTTGTCCGCCACCGGCGCGCTGGTGGGCACGCCCGCCTACATGGCGCCCGAGCAGGTGCGACCGGGAATGCACGTCGGTCCGGCCACCGACGTGCACGCCGTGGGGTTGCTGCTGCGCGACGCGTTGCTGGGCGCCCCGGACATGGCGTCCATGCGACTCGCTCGCCAATTGGAACGCCTCGGACGCGGGGAGCGGGCGCTCGGCTGGTCGGAGATCGCGCGCTTGCCCACGAGGACGAGGCGCATCGTGGAGCGCTGCACACGTCCCCATCCAGCCGATCGCATGCCGGATGCGACGACGCTCGCGGAGGAGATCGAACGGGCGTTGGCGGGAACCGCGCCGAAGATCGACGCGCGCGGCCTCGTCGCTTCCGCGGCGCGGGGCTTGGCGCGTTCCCGCATGGTGTTGTTCGGCTTGCCAGTCGTCGTGGTGGCGGGAACGGGATGGTGGCGCTTGGGACCGGTGCCGGTGGAGTTCGACACGCGCAGGTCGGGCAAGCAGGTCTGGATCGACGGCGAGGACCGAGGCACGGCGCCGGTGCGGGCGTGGTTGACGCCGGGCAGCCATCGTTGGCGGGCGCGCTTCGGCAGCAGCGGCCCTTGGCACGAGGGCGAGATCGAGGTCGAGCACGGCAGGACCAACCGGTTCGTCGAGGTGCTCCAGCCCATGCACGGCGTGCCTTGGGCGCGCGAGATCGGGATCGGGGACGAAGAACCAGGTGCCTGGGTGCAGGTGTCCACTCCGCTTGACAGGGTGCGCCTGGAGATCGATGGAAGTCAGGCCGCGGAAGTTCCGGGCATCTGCAGCTTCCGGCTGGCGCCCGGCTCGCATCGCATCGAGGTGGCGGCTCCAGGCAGGCGCCCCCGCGCCATCGACCTGGTGGTGCGGGAGGATCGCCTGATCAGCCACGCGTTCGAGCTCGATCCCGAAGATTCGGAGTGGACCACCACCCTGCTCTACTCCGCCATCGACGAACCAGTGCGCCGAGCGTTGGCCTCCGTGAACGCCGCGCGGCTCGTGTGGGAGAGCGCACCCATCGGCCAGACCGACCGCCACGCCGAGCGGGTGTACTACGCGCCGGACGAGGCCTGGGCCGTTGGCCAAGTGGACTTGACCGTGCCGCTGCCGGATGGATGGCGCGAGATCGAGGTCGAACTGCTGCGTGGCCCGCAATTCACTGGCGCGGAGGCGTGGAGCACCGTGGAGGCCGGTCCCAACGAGGACTCGCTGGTGCTCCTCGCGCGGCACAGTCAACGCGACTCGACCCCGTGGGAGTCCGAGACGCACCTGGCGGACAACGTGCACTACGTGCGGCCGGCCAAGCACGCCATGGAGGAGCTCGCGAGACGCATGCAAGGCGCGCGCGGCCTGCGGCTGCGCCTGCGCGCGGGCGGAGCGCCTGCGCCCTCCGGCTCCGTCGGCTGGGCACAGATGCTGCGCTGCGAGTTCCTCCCCATGCATCCACCAGGCGGTCGGCTGCAGTGGGCACCGGCAGCGCGGATCCGCACCCGATGATGCGAATCCGCACGGGCCGGTGAAATCGCCCGAATCACGTCACGCTCCGCGGCGCCGCGCACACTTGCACGAGCGCGACCAAGGAGTCGGAATGTCCGCCTCGTCGTGCACCAAACTCCCCGAGGAGCAACCTGTGCGCTTGAATCTAGTTCTTCAAAAGTGCCTGCATCTGTCGGTGTTGATGGCGCTGTCAACGACCGTGACGGCGGAGGTCCGCCGAGTTCCACAAGACTACGCGACCATCCCAGCCGCCTTCTCCGCAGCAGTTGACGGCGACGAGATCCTCGTCGCGCCTGGCACCTATACGGGCGCCTTCCTGTTCCCGGCCAAGAACATCCGGTTCCGCTCGTCGGATGGTGCGGCCACGACGATCCTGCAAGGCACGGGCGTGCTTGGACAACCCGTTTTGACGATGGCTCCTGGCACCACGCTTGGCTCCATTGTCGAAGGGTTCACGATCACTGGTGGAGTCGGCGGCTATGGAGGCGGCATCAACATCCAAAACGGTGGTTCGGCGAAGATCCTCCACAACAGAATCATCGGCAATACAGCTACAGCCGAAGGCGCCGGCATCTACTCCTACGCCACCAATGTCATTCACGTGGAAGGGAATCTAATCGCTGAAAACTCGAGTGGTGGTGCAAGAGCTGGGGCCATGACAGCGATCAACGGTGCGTCGATCGTGCGGAACAACGTGTTCGCCAACAACTCCGCGGGAAGCGGCGGAGCGATCTACGCTGTCGTCGGCCAAGTGTTGCGACTGACCAACTGCACCTTCTATGGCAACAGCGCTTCCAGCGGACCTGCGATCGACGGCGACGGAAGCGTAGTGCTTGAGAACTGCATCCTCTGGAACCACGCAGGCAATCCGATCCGCATCACGGGCTCGAGCTCTGCCTCGGCTCTGTACAGTTGCGTCCAAGACGGCAGCAGTTGGACATGGACGGGCAACGGCTGCATCACCAACGACCCCCTCTTCGCCGACGCTGCGAATCGCGACTTCCGTCTGCAAGCCGGCTCGCCGGCGATCAACGCCGGCAATCCTGCTCCGGCCTTCAACGATGTCGATGGATCGCGCAACGACATGGGAGCAACGGGTGGGCCGTATGCCTCGACGCCCACTAGCGGCGGGATCCGTTGGACTCGCAAGGCATCCATGCCTATCGGACGGCGCAATGCGGCAGCAGTGGCTTGCGGAGATGCCATCTACACCTTTGGCGGCTGGCCTTCCAACTCGGAGACCGCTACGCGCACGGTGCAGATGTACGAGCCCGCGAGCAACATGTGGACGATCTTGCCCGATCTGCCGGGCAACAGCTTGCGCGACGCGGCTGCTGTGGAACTCGACGGGTCGGTCTACCTGCTAGGTGGTTATCTCTACGACTACGCCATCACCGATCAGTTGCTGCGCTTCGATCCTCGCAGCGGTTCGTGGACGACGTGCACGCGGATTCCTGACGCACGCCTCGGTGCTTCCGTGCACGCCCTGCATGGCAAGCTCTATGTGCTCGGTGGACGAAAGTGGACGGGAGGCTGGAGCTATTACAACACGTGCTGGATCTATGATCCGTCATTGGAGGGCACGACCGCTGGGCCATGGTCGCGCGGGGCAGACATCTCGTTGGCGACACCGCTCGGCGACAACTCCGGCATCGCCCTGCGAGGCGACCTGTTCACCTTCGGTTCGTACGAGCCGAGCGTGCCATCGCGGTTCACCACCTACTCGCCACGTGCGAACATGTGGAGGCAGTTGCCTGCATTGCCGTTGACCGCCGCACCGGCCACGGCTAGGGCTGGCGATTGGGCCTACCTGCTCGACAGACCGACTCGGGTATTCAGGCGCTTCTCCTATTCGCAGGAGTTGTCGGCTTCCAGAGGACTGATGCTGGTCACGCCGCCGACGATCAACTTGGAACAGTTGGAAAGCGCGCCGGAGAGCCTGCCATCGGGCCGATTGGTCGCCTACAGAAACCGCATCTTCCTGATCGGTGGTGGCGCGCCGAACGCCCCCAGCGACTCGTGCTGGATGTACCAGTAAGCATCGAGGGAAGCCAAGAAGCTCGCGGGCTCGTCTCCTTGAGACGAGCCCGCTGCGCTCGCGGAGCGACGCGTTCGAATCAGCCGAAGCGGCCGGTGACGTAGTCTTCGGTCTCGCGCAGGCGGGGGCTGAGGAAGATGTCGGTGGTGGCGCCGTACTCGACGAGGCGGCCGAGGTACATGAAGGCGCAGTAGTCGCTGGCGCGGCTGGCCTGCTGCATGTTGTGCGTCACCATCAGGACCGAGTAGCTGCCCTTGAGCTCCTCGATCAGGTCCTCGATGCGGCCGGTGGCGATGGGGTCGAG
>SXXH01000194.1 GCA_005789645.1 Planctomycetia bacterium | reverse complement strand
GACTGCAGGCTCCAGATCCCGCCCAGCTGGGCCACGGGACTCGCGTTGCAGGAATCGGACCCGCCACCCCCGCCGGAGGAGCCACCACAGCCGGTCGCGAGGACGAGGAACGAGGCCAGCGCTCCTTGCGCGGCGAAGGACAGCGAAGAGGTCGAGGATGCCGATTTCATGGTTGCCGTCTTGGTCGTGGTTCGTGGTGGCCGCGGTCGGATCCTTCCGAGCCGGGTCCGCCGCGCTGGCGATGAACGCGAGACCGCCCTGTTTCGCACCGCGATCTCGCCGGAAATTCGGGACTTCGAAAATGTCGCAAACAGGCATGCGATCGGGCCTGCCGGGACGCTTGGTCATGGGGAGCTCCGCGCTCCCTTCCACGCCCGGTCCTTGCAGGAAAGCACATGAACTTCGTCCACGCTTGCACGGCGGTCGCCTTCGTGGCGGCCAGCCTCGCTTCCATCGCCACTGGTCAAGCCACGCCCGTCGTGGAGAACTACATCAAGGCCTCGAACACGGGCGAGCGCGACAACTTCGGCCACCGCGTGGCGCTGTCGGGCGACTTCATGGCCGTGGCCGCGCTGCGCGAGGACAGCGGATCCGCCTCCAGCCAGCTCGACGACAGCGTGCAGAACGCCGGCGCCGTCTACATCTTCCGGCGACTCAACGGGGTTTGGGCCCAAGAGGCCTACGTCAAGTCGCCGCATCCCGGAGTGGAGGATGGCTTCGGCTATTCGCTGGCCCTGTCGGATGGAGTCCTCGCCGTGGGGGCCCTCGCCGAGGACGGTTCGTCGCAGGTCGTCGATGGACCGCACGACGATGCTGCGCCCACTTCCGGCGCGGCCTACGTCTACCGTCGTCGCGTCGCCGGTTCGACGCCGGAATGGCGCCTCGAGGCGTACGTGAAGGCGCCCAACGCGGAGGCTGGCGACTTCTTCGGCTACTCGATCGACATCGAAGGCGACACCTTGGCCGTCGGCGCCTACGCGGAGAGCGGCGGCATCGGTGGCGTCGACACTCCGGGGGCGCTTCTGGACAACAGCAAGCCATGGGCGGGAGCGGTGTACACCTACCGCTACAACGCCAATGGCGGCGGGCCGCGCTGGCGCCTCGAATCGCACATCAAGCCGGTCATTGCCGACGCGGGCGACGCGTTCGGGTTCAAGGTGCGCCTGGATGGCTCGCTGCTGGCCGTGTCGGCCGTGGGGGAGTCGAGCGGCAGCTCGGGCGTCGGCGCGAACCAACTCAACAACTTGGCGCCCCAGGCGGGCGCGGTGTACATCTTCCGCCGGAGGAACTCGAACCAGGCTCCGCATTGGCGCCAAACCACCTTCGTCAAGGCCTCGAACGCGCAGGCTGGCGACCAGTTCGGCTGGTCGATCGACCTGGAGGATGGGTTGCTCGTGGTCGGAGCGATGCGCGAAGACGGCTCGGGCACGGGCGTCGGCAACGGCGAGCAGTCCAACGGCAAGCCCGATAGCGGCGCCGCCTACGTGTTCGAATGCAGGGCGTATTCGGCGTTCACGTACGTGCACCAGACCGCCTACTTGAAGGCTTCGAATTCGGAGGCCGGGGACCTCTTCGGCAACGAAGTACGCATCGACCGCAACGCGATCGTCGTCAGCGCCATGACCGAACAGAGCTCGGCGACCGGCGTCAACGGCGACCAGTCCCTCAACCACTACAACGGCGCCGGCGCGGCGTACCTGTTCCAGAAGAACCTCTTCTTTTGGTCGCAGACCGCCTACATCAAGGCCACCAACACCTACGCCGGCACGAGCTTCGGCTTCGGCTGCGACTTCGACGACGGCGTGCTGATGATCGGCTCGCCCGGCGAGCATGGGAGCTCGAGCGGCTTGAACGGCCCGCAGACCATCCAGTTCCCGTACTCCGCCGGCGCGGTGTACCACTACTCGCTCGTCGAGCGCGACTGCAACCACAACGGCGTCGCCGACGCGGTCGACATCGCCGCCGGCGCGCAGGATTGCGACAACAACCACGCCATCGACTCGTGCGAGATCGCCAACGGCATGGCGGGCGACTTCGATGGCGATGGAGTGCCCGACCACTGCCAAGGCGCGGGCGTCGCGTTCTGCTTTGGCGACGGCAGCGAAGGCAACTGTCCGTGCGGACCCGAGGGTGGCCTCGGTCGAGGCTGCGCCAACCCGGCGAATCCCGCCGGAGCGCGCTTGAGCGCTTCGGGCCTCGCCAGCATCTCGGCCGACAGCCTGCGCTTGCAGGTCGATGGCGTGCCTCCTGGCTTGCAGACGATCATGTGGAGCGCGCACAACCAAGCTCCGGCGGCGAGCTTCGGCATGGGCTTCGACTGCCTCACCAACAACGAATCGCGGTTGTCGACCGGCTACTCGACTGAACAAGGATTCCAGGTTCCGCAACCCGGCGAAGGACCGGTCCACACGTTGGGGTACTACGGGACCTTGCCGGGCAGGTATCGCTACTACCAAGCGCGCTACTCGTTGGGCGGCGGTGGCAGCTGCACGTGGAACACCTCGAACGCCGTCAGCGTGCTGTGGATTCCGTGATGGCGTCCTAGGACGCCAGCCGAGCTCCACGACGAAACGACGCGGCGGAACGGTCATCCGTTCCGCCGCGTCCGCGTTTCGTCGCGCGCTCCATCGCCGTTGGTGGTGGGTGGCGCTCCATGCCGTCAATCCCCCGGATGCCCCAGGCGGCTCAGGCGGAACTGGCGCTCCTTGGCGAACTTCACGATCCCTTGCCACAGGTGCTCGGGGTCGATGTGGGCCTCCTTCTTGACCTCGTCGACCGAGCCGCCGGTGCGCCAGCGGTCGTCGAAGTCGGGGCTCATGGCGTACGCCTCGGCCACCTTGGTCGACAGCCAATCGTGCATCAATCGCCGCGCGCCGTTGGTGATCACGGTCGAGTCGAGCCAATCGCCGCGCGGCAGCACGAAGTCCTGGTACTCGCGCGGTTGCAGCTGGAACAGCTCCCAGCTCGTGGCGGCGAGCAGCTTGATGTTGGGCGCGTCGGGCTGCGCGAAGCGCGGCAGCAACTGGTACACCGACTCGGTCGTGCTCGTGCCCTGCACGAGGATCGTGCCGTCCTTCGGTCGGCGGCGATCGTGGTCGCGGATGACGTAGCAGCCGCGCGCCGCCTCCATGTGGCCGGCGACGCCCAGCAGCTTGCGGTCCGGCACGGCGACGTTGGGCCGCGTCAGGTGCAGCGCCACGATGGGCGCGTCGGAGCGCAGCGCGGCGGCGAGCATGGGCGCCACCTCGTTGTGCTCCCACGGATGCAGGTTGACCACCTTGCCCGCCGGGAAGAGCTGCGACACGCCCGGCGCGAAGATGCCGAAGTGCGTGCGGCTGTCCTCGGCCGTCTCGGGGCCCGAATGCCCCAGCACCCAGATGATCTTGCCCACCTTGAGCGGGCAGTCCTGCGCCAGTTGCGAGTACAGGCGCATCATCCCGTACATCAGGTAGCCGAAGCTGCCGTACGTCGAGTGCGCGCTCCAGTAGCCGCAGAACTCCTTCTCGGGCTCGGCGGCCATGTTGACCGACGAAAGTCCGGCGCACAGGCCCGAGTTGCTGAACTCGGTGATCTGCGTCGGCAACAGCACCCCGCCCGGGTTCTTCGTGCGCTCGTACCAGCCGTAGCCCTGCTTGGGGTCGCTGAAGCCCAGCGAGAACCCGTGGATCGAGGTCGACTCGGCCAGGTCGGCGGAGCAGGCGATGACGAGCGGCCTGCCCATCTGCGCGCGCGCCATCTCGTTGACCCACGCGCCGAACTTGGCGAAGCCCTCCTTGTTCGCGATCTTCGTGCCGGGCGCGACGAACAGGCTCGCCGGGAGCTTGTCCGCCGCCAGCCACGAACGGTCCTCGTGCAGGTTCGGCCGCGCGCGGATCGCGGAGCCGGGCATCTCCAGCGGCACGGATTCGGCCTTCGCGAGCAGCGTGTCCGTCAGCCACTCGACGAAGCCGCGGTCGTTGCGCAGCACCTCGCGCACCGTGGCGAACCAGGCGCGCGTCTGCTCGCGGCACTTGTCCTCGCCCGGATCGGCGGTGTCGCCGTGTCCAGCGAACTGGACACCGTACTTCTCGGCGAAGTCCTGGCGGCAGCGCCAGAACAGCTCGCTGTTGCGCGCGTGCGACTTGCCGTGCGAGGGCGCGTCGTACTTGTGGTAGCCGCGGCCCTTGCGCGTGCGCACCCACACGACCCCGGGCCGGCCGTTCGGCGCGGGATCGTGCACGATGCGCTCCAGCGCCGCGCAGATCTGGCCGTAGTCCTCGCCATCCTCGGCGCCCGCGACGCGCCAGCCGTAGGGCTCGAACCAGTCCTTGGGCGAGCCATGCACGACCTCGCTGTGCGCGCGCTGGTCGATGCCGTGGTCGTTCCAGTCGAACAGGTAGACGAGGTTGTCGAGTCCCAGGCCCCAGGCCGTGTGCTTGACCTCGTGGTGCGCGCCCGCCGAGTGGCCGCCTTCGCCCTCGACCGCGAACACGCGCACGTTCCCGGCCCCGGCGTGCTTCAGCGCCAGCGCCTCGCCCATCGCCGCCGGCGCGCCGTGCGCCGACGGACCCGTGTTGAACTTGAAGAAGAGCGTCTTGCCCTCCATCTCGGCGTGGCCGGGCAGGCCCTTCTGGTGCCGTAGGTGCAGCAGGTCCTCGAAGGCCAGCTCGCGCTCGGCGGCGTGCGGCACGACGAAGCGCGCATCGCCGGTCCAGGCATGGCGCGCGCGCAACGCTTCGTTGTAGACCGCCAGCAACGCGTACACCGCCGGAGCGCAGTGCCCCGCGACCAGCACGAAGCGGTCCCCGAAGGCCAGTTCCGGCCGGCGGATGTCGAAGCGCATGCCCGGACCGAGCGTGGCCGACACCAAGAGCGGCACCTTCGAGCGCGAGCCACCGGGGTGTCCCGACTGACGCATGTTGAGCATCAGGTCGATGCACTGGTCGACGAGGTCGCCGACCTTCCTGAAATGCTCGAGGTGGGCGGCGTGGTCGTGGTGCTTCGACGCGGGGGCGGTGGTCTGCATGCGGAGCGTGGCCGCGCGGGCGGCGAGGGGGGATGTGGACTCGGAAGCGCAGTCTAGCGCCGCATGAGCGCGTTCGCGCCTAGAAGTGCAGCTGCCAGCCCAGCAGGAGCGCGTCCTCGGAGTCGACGTTTTCTCCGCCGATGTCGATCGCGTCCCCGTAGCGCGTGTGCACCGCATGGATCCGCAGCACCGTGTTGGGACCGGCCCACCAGTTGACGCCCAGGTCGAACGAATCGACCACGCCCGGATCGGACGCCGCGTCCAGCGCTCCGGAGCCGGTCCAGCCGTCGCCGAGGTCGAGCCGCGTCCAACGCGCCACCGCTTGCCACGCGCCGCCATCGTCGAGCGGCGTGGCGGGGGAGAAGCCGTACGACGACTTGGCGTGCGACGTCAACATGCGCGAGAGCATCATGCTGAAGCCCTGCGCGACGGCCTCGTCCGCGAGCACGCCATCCGACAACTCCGCGGATTGGCGCAGCCACTCGACGCGCGCCTCGTGGCGATCGTGGCTCCAAGCGACCTCGGCGTCGAGCCGCAGGCGCACGCCATCGAGGCGCGCCTCGTCGTCGAGACTGGCGAAGGCCACGCCCGCTTCGTTGACGAGGTCCTTGCCGCCCAGATCCGCCTCGCCCGAGCCCCAGCTCGCGCCGAGGGCGAACTGCAGGCCGCGCAAAGTGTGCGACTCGCTCGTCCAGGGACGCCACACTCCGCGCGCGGCGAGCTCCTTGGCGTCGTCCTGCTCGGCGCCGCCCGTGCCGTTCGTGGCGGTGGCGCCCCATTGCCAAGGCGTCGTCTTCGAGCCTTGGAACCAGCCCACGCCGTGGTCCTCGCCGGGCACGAACTGCGCGAGCAGCGACTTCTGCACGAAGTCGCGCCAACGCCGCGGCTGCATCTCCTCCATGCCGAGCGGCACTTTCATGCGGCCGGCGCGCAGGCTGCGCGACTCGCCCAAGTCGACGCCCAACCACGCTTCGTCGACCTTGGTCGAGGACGAATCGAAGCGCGGTTCGAGCAAGAACAACCAACGGCGGTCGAGTCGTCCTTCGAACTCCAAGCGCATGACAGCGAGGTCGAAGTCGTCGTCGCGCGCCTCGTCCGCGCCGTCGAAGGCGCGTCCACGCACTTGCAGCAAGCCGTGGATGGCGAGTTCGTGGCGTCCATCCTCCGAACGCAGCACGAAGCCCTTGTCCCACCCGGCGATCACGCGCGCCGGTCCGGCTTGGATCTCCGCCGGCCGTTCCAGCACGATCGCGGGGGGAGGCGTGGACTGCGGCAGGCAAGGCGCCATGGCCGCCGAGCATGGAGGTGCCGCTTGCTCCGTGCAAGCGGCAGGCTTGGCGCAAGCGGGGGTCCTACTCGGACCAGAAGCGCTTCAAGCCCTCGAGCGCCTGGCGCGTCGAGATGTCCGCGTTCCAACGGAACGAGCGGTACAGGTCGCGCAGCGCCTTGGTCTCCGCGGGGTCCGACAACTCCAGCGTGCGCAAGGCCGGCGACACCTGGCGCCACATCCGTCGCGCCAGATCTCGGCCCGAACGCGTCTCGCCCGCCGCCGACAACGCGTTGACCGCCAGGCTCGCCTTGACCTCGGGGTCCTGCTCGAGCTCCAGCCGGTCGACCAGCGCCTCGAGCGCGTCGCGTGATTGGAGCTTCCACACGCCCTTCGACGCCGCCAAGCGCACGCGCGGATCCGCGTGCTGCAATCGTTGCAGCCATGCCGCCTCGATGTCGGGCGAGATCGAACGGTTGAGTCGTTCGCGCGCCTCGCGCAGCTCGATCCCGTCCTTGTACCGCGCGCGCCACTCGTGGTATCGCAGGCCGCCTTCCATGCGGAACAGATCGAACACGATCGCCCAGCCGATGAAGTGCACCAAGACGTTGTCGCGCGCGTCCGTGTCGCGTTCGGCGCGCACGCGCAGGAGCTTCCTCAGTTCATCGTCGTCGAGCCGCTCGTTGCGCAACTCGTGCACCGGCCAGCACGAGTACCCGTCGACAATCCACTTGCCTTGGTGGAGGATGCCATCGCCCACGACGCAGGCGAGACCCTCTTCGAACCACAACGGCAAGTGCGGATCGATCTCCGCCAGTCGCGCATGCACCAACTCGTGCGCGGCCGTCCCCGCGTCCGGCGTGCCGGCGTACACGCCTGACGGCGGAGTGAACAAGCCATCGCCGCGCGTGTGCCAGGCGCGCACGCGCGCGGCTCCGATCCCAGGCACCATCTGCACGGCGCTGTCGCCGAGCGGCGTGGGCGCGTCTTCCTGGAGCACATGCACGCGCACGCCGCGTTCGAACGGTCCGAACAAGGACTCGACCACCTCGTGCGCCGGTTCGTAGGCGTCGCCCCACGGCTTGGGATCGGCCTGCACATCCTCGTGCGCGTACAAGGTCCAACCATCGAAGGACTCCACAGGCCTCCAAGACTGGCAGGCGCAGAGCAGCGCGGCGGCGAGGACGTGGAGCGCGTGGCGCATGATCTAGAGGCTACACCTTGGCGGGGATCCGGGGCAGGTGGCTCGCAGGCGGACCTCGCGGCGCCATCCCGGCCGAACGGTGCGATCCATCGATCGCACCCGTGGATTCGCACCTCGTTTCGTACGCCGGAGCGCCGTTCTCCGATGCGGGCAGGCTAGACTCTGCACGCGACCCGCACTCACGCAACACCGCCCCCGGAACACTCCATGGCCTCCTTCCGAGTCGAACTCGACGCCCCCAACCACATCGTCCTCGTCATGGTCACCGAGGACGACGGCAGCGAGCACGACTACCAGTTCGACTTCGACCCGCGCTCCGGCCGCTACGAGTTCAGCGAGCGCGACCTCCTCGAGCGCGACTTCGGCGCCGAGTGGGTCGAAGACATGGACAACCAAGTGCGCGCCACGATCGACAAGGCGCTGGGCAAGTAGCGGCAGGCCCGGCCTGCCTGCGCAAGGGGCGCCGCACCAGGCATCAGCCCAGCCGCCAGCGCAGTGTCTCCCCGGCGCGGAACGGCACGAGGCGCTCGCCACCCGGCCCGTAGGGCAGGTCTGCAGGCACCGCGCAGGCGTCGCGTCGCAAGGTCACGCGGCCCGTGTTGCGCGGCAGGCGATAGAAGTCCGGCCCGAAGTGGCTGGCGAAGCCTTCCAACCGATCCAGCGCATCGGCCGCCTCGAAGGCTTCGGCGTACAGCTCCAACGCGTTCAGCGCGGTGTAGCAACCAGCGCAGCCGCAGTCGGCCTCCTTGCTGCGGCGGGTGTGCGGGGCGCTGTCGGTGCCGAGGAAGAACTTGGCGTTGCCGGATGTCGCGGCTTCGACCAGCGCCTCGCGATGCACTTCGCGCTTGAGCACCGGCAAGCAGTAGTTGTGCGGCCGGATGCCGCCTTGGAACAGCGCGTTGCGGTTGTAGAGCAGATGGTGCGCGGTGATGGTCGCGGCCACGTTCGGTCCCGCCTGCGCCACGAAATGGGCGGCGTCGCGCGTGGTGATGTGTTCGAGCACCACGCGCAAGGTGGGATGACGCTCGAGCAGCGGGCCGAGGATGCGGTCGATGAAGACCGCCTCGCGGTCGAAGACATCGATCTCGGCGTCGGTCACCTCGCCGTGGATGAGCAACGGCAGGCCTAGGCGCGCCATCTCGGCCAGCGTGGCGTCGCAGCGGCGGATGTCGGTGACGCCCGAGTCGGAGTTCGTGGTCGCGCCCGCCGGGTAGAGCTTGACGCCTTGGACGAAGCCGCTGGCCTTGGCGACGGCGATCTCCGCCGGCGGCGTGGCGTCGGTCAAGTAGAGCGTCATCAGCGGCTCGAAGTCGCTGCCGGGTGGTCTCGCGGCGAGGATGCGCTGGCGGTAGCCGCCGGCGAGCGCGGTGGTGGTCACCGGCGGCTTGAGGTTGGGCATGACGACGGCGCGGGCGAACTGGCGTGCGGTGTCGGGCAGCACGGCGGCCAAGGCGGCGCCATCGCGCAGG
>SXXH01000193.1 GCA_005789645.1 Planctomycetia bacterium | reverse complement strand
CCATCATCTCGGGGAAACCAGTGTGCTCGCTGACCTCCTTGACCGGGACGCCAGCCTTCTTCAGGGCGGCGTAGGTGCCTCCGGTCGAGAGGATCTCGACACCGTGCGCAGCGAGGCCGCGGGCGAAGTCCTCGATGCCGGACTTGTCGGAGACGCTGACGAGGGCGCGACGAATGAAGGGCGTGGCGGTCATGGCGGTGGCTGGGCGATCGTGGGCGCGTCGGTCAGGACAGGCCGGCGAGCTTCTTGACGGTGCTGGCGAAGCTGAACGGGTTGACCTGGCCCGACGAACCGGCGAGGAACTTGCCGTCGGCGTCGCAGAACATCACGAAGGGCAGCATGTACGCGTCCTCCAGGTTCTGCGCCAGCTCGAGCACTTCGTCCTCCATGTCGTCCGCGTCGGCGGCCAGGGCGATGTAGCGCTCCTGCAGGATCGGCGCGATGTCGGGGCGCGGCACGATGTTCTGCACCAGCGTGCGGCACTGGCTGCACTGCAGCCGACCAAGCTCGACGAACACCAATTTGCCCTCGGCCTTGGCGGAGGCCAACGCGTCGGCGTGGCGCGTCTTCCAATCGAGCACGCCCTGGTCGTCGAAGTGCGGATGCGGGTTCGGCATGGCTTCGGGCGCGTCCCGGCGTGGGGTTCAGGCCTTGCGCGCCGGCGCCTTGCGGCTGCGCAGGTAGGCCTCGATAAAATCGTCGAGTCCGCCATCGAGCACGGCGTTGATGTTGCCGGTCTCGTGCTCGGTGCGGTGGTCCTTCACCATCTGGTAGGGATGCATGACGTAGGAGCGGATCTGGCTGCCGAAGCTGATCTCGGCCTGTTGCCCGCGGATGGCCATGTTCTCGGCCTCGCGCTTGTCCTCCTCGAGCTGCATCAGCTTGGCTTGCAGCAGGCGGAAGGCCAGCTCCTTGTTCTTGAGCTGCGAGCGCTGGCTTTGGCTGCGGATGATGATGCCCGAGGGGATGTGGCGCAGGCGCACGGCCGTCTCGACCTTGTTCACGTTCTGGCCACCGGCGCCGCCCGAGCGCATCGTCTCGATCTCGCAGTCGCTCTCCTTGATGTCGATCTTGATCGAATCATCGAGCAGCGGCGTCACGTCGACGCTGGCGAAGGCCGTCTGGCGGCGAGCCTGCGCGTCGAAGGGGCTGATGCGCACGAGGCGATGCACGCCATTCTCGGCCTTGAGGCGCCCGAAGGCGTAGTCTCCCTCGATCTCGATGGTGGCGGACTTGATGCCGCCGTCGTCGTCGAGCACGCGCTCGACCTCGGCCACCTTGTAGCCCTTCTTCTCGGCCCAGCGCACGTACATGCGCAACAAGAGCCCGGCCCAATCGGCCGCGTCGACGCCGCCGGCGCCCGGAGTGAACTGCACATAAGCGCCACAGCGGTCGTTGGGGCCGCCGAGCATGACGCGGAAGTCGAGCTGCTCGACGTGCTGCTCCATGCGCAGCACCACCGTCTCCATCTCGGGGATCGCGGCCGGATCCTCGGTGGCCATCTCGGCCAGCAGCTCGAGCTCCTCCTGCCCCTTCAGGATGTCGTCGAGCGGCTCGACGATGGAGCGCACGTCGCGGGCTTCGGCCACGACCTTCTGGGCGCGGTCGGCGTTGTTCCAGAACTCGGGGTCGTTCTGGACCGCCTCGAGCTCGGCGAGGCGCCTCTTGGCCTTGGCGTAGTCAAAGAGACTCCTTCAGCTGCTCGAAGCGGCCTTGGAGCTCCGCGGCGCGGGCTTGCAGTTCCTTGATGGAAGCCATTAGGGCGAAGAGTCTAGCGGCGTGCTGCTCGCGCGCCAACCCGGCCGCGCCTCCGAAGGCCCGACATCGTCAGCGCAAGCCCTCGGCAGGGAACAACCTCCGCGGCAGGCGATCGAGCAGTCCCTCCTCGGCGACGAGCTTCGACAAGCTGGCGCGATCCTTCGGGACGCCCTTGGAGAGCACCTCGCAACCGTCGGCGGTCACCAGCACCACATCCTCGATGCGGATGCCGATGCCGCTCTCGGGGTCGTAGAGGCCGGGCTCGACGGTGAAGGCCACGCCCGGTTCGAGCGGCTTCGAACCGTCACCCATGTCGTGGACCTCGAGGCCGACATAGTGGCAAGTGCCATGCGGCAGCAGCTCCGCGAGCCCGCGCTCGGCGAGCACGCGCCGGCACGCGGCTTCCACGTCGCGCATCGTCGCGCCCGGCTTGACCGCGGCGATGCCCGCTTCCTGGGAGGCGAGCACGGCGTCGTACAGCTCGATCATGCGCTCGGTCCAGATGCCGTCGACCGGCCAGCTGCGCGTGATGTCGCTGACGTACTTGTCGAACTCGGGCGCGTAGTCGAGCAGCATCATCTCGCCCGCGCGCAGCTCGCGCCGCACCTCGTTGTAGTGCAGGACCAGGGCGTTCGGCCCGCAACCGGCGATGGCGTGGTAGCCAGGACCGGCCGCGCCCTCGCGGCGATGCACGAAGGACATCGCGGCCTCGAGCTCCCATTCGCCGACGCCGGCGCGCGTCGAGCGTATGGCCTCCAGCATAGCCAGCGCGCCGACTTCGCTGGCTCGCCGCAAGGCCGTCGCCTCCTCGGGCTGCTTGACGCGCCGCAACTCGCCGATGATGTGCTGGCAATCACGCACGTCGGCGCCGTGGCGCTCGACGAGGCGCGCGGCGAGCGCCTCCTCGCGGCTCGGGCGTCCATCGAGCGGATCGCGCTTGATGGCCGCGTCGTGCGGACGCGCCCGATCGTGGCATCCAGCGAGGTCGATCCACGGTTCCTTGCTGATCCACACCACCTTGTCGATGGCGACGCGCGCGGCCAGGTGCGCGTCTAGCTGTCCAGCTTCCTTGACGGCGGCGATGCCGGTGATGGCTGGCACCCACGCGTCCGAGGCGTCCCACTGCTCGCCCTCCCATTGCTCCTTGCCGGCCGAAGCGCTCGGCAGGAACAAGGTCGCCGCGCCGGTCTCGATGTCCACGCACAGCGAAGCGTTCGCGCCCTCGACGCCGCTCAGGTACCAAAACACCTTCTCCTGCTGGAACTTCAGGTAGCCGCGCGTGTCCGGCAGGCCGCGCACCAGCAAGGTTCCGCGCGGATGCACGCGTCGCAGTTCGGCGACGAGCGCCGCGCGGCGTCCGGCGTGGAAGTCGGCGCCGAGTCCGGCCTTGGAGGGCGGCTCCATGCGCGCGGGCTTGGCGGGGAGCACCTGGGATTGCGCGAAGGCCGCGCACGCGAGGACGAGGAGGGCGATCACTCCCCCATCGTCCGCGCCACGACGCCGGGCGCAAGGGGCGGGCCAACCGAGCGCCGTGTATCCTCGCGCACCCCATGCGCGTGGCCCTGTTCGACCTCGACGAGACGCTGCTCGACGGCGTCAGCGACTTGTTGTGGAGCGAGTACCTCGCCGAGCGCGGCGAAGGCGATGCGGAGGTCGTGCGCGGCTTCCATCGCGACTACCAACTGGGCCAGCTGGACCTGGGCAAGTTCCTCGCCACCTACCTCGATCCCTTCGTGCGGCTCGAGGCCGAGCTCCTGCACGCGTGGCGCGAGGATTGGCACGCCACGCGCGCCGCGCCGCGCGTCAAGCCGCTGGGACGCGCGCTGGTCGAGCAACGCCGCGCCGAAGGCTTCCACGTCGCGCTGGTCACCGCCACCAACGACTTCCTCGCGGGACGCATCGCCCAAGGGTTGGGCATCGACGAGCTGATCGCCACGCGCCTCGAGCGCGACGGCGAACGCTACACCGGCCGCATCGTGGGCGAACCGTGCTTCCGCGAGGGCAAGATCGCGCGCGTGGCGAGTTGGCTGGAGGCGCGCGGCTCGGGCTTCGACGAGCCCGGCGAGACTTGGTTCTACAGCGACTCGCACAACGACTTGCCGCTCTTGTCGCGCGTCTCGCACCCGGTGTGCGTCGACCCGGACCCGCGGCTCGCCGCCATCGCCGCCGCACGCGGCTGGCCGGTGCTGTCGTTGCGGGCGCCCGAGTCCGCCGCCACGTAGGGGCGCGGCGGGGTCGCTCCGCTCACAGCTGCACGACGTGCTCGTCTCCGCCGATTGGATAGCGCGGGCCGCCCGGCCCGCCGACGGTGTCCTTCCACGGATCAGGGCGCAGGATGGGCGTGACCACTTGGCGCGAGACATGCACGGCCGCGTGGTAGCGCGCGCCGCGCAACACCACGCGCAGCAGCAGCGCCACGAGGGCGAGGATCAGCATCACGATCGATGGCCAAGCTTCGCCGGTGCGGTGGATGGTCGATTCCATGCTGCGCGCGAGCAGTCCGAGCAGCAACAACGACGCGGCTTCGACTCCGAACAAGGTGGCCGACGCGCCGAGCGTGCGCAGCGGGTGGCGCACGAGCGTCCACAAGGTGCACAAGCCGGCCCACGCCGCGCTGTTCGTGTCGAACAGCGCCATGCGCGTGCGCGTCCAATCGCCCCAGGCGAAGACGAATGCGATGCCCAGCGCGTGCACCAGGTCCTGCGCGAAGCGCAGTCGCCACGCCGAGAGTTCGCTGTCGAGGGTCTCGAGCGCGCTCCAATCCGAGCTCGGCACGCCGCACAGGCCGGACAGGACGATGTGGTTCCACGCCGGTCCGCGCACGATCCACGTGCACAGCGCCGCCAAGAGCAAGCCGACGAAGGCCACGCGCGCGAAGCGCCAGAACCAACGCGCGCCGCCGAAGGCGAAGCGGCGCAACGTCTCGCCTTCCGTGCGCTCGAGGAACACCTGCAACCACCCGCCGGCCACGAAGCAGCCGAGCAGCACCGAAACGAGGGCCAACGCCGCGCCGACGAGCCCGACTTGCGAGTCAAGCGTCGCCAGCGAGTCCTTGTGGTCGTGCCGGAACAAGGCGTCGAGGTCGACCAGCAGGGCGCCCGGCGCGTAGCTCGCCCCGAGCGCGCGAGCGAGCCACTCGTGCGCCATCAAGGCGGGGATGGCCGCGAAGAGCGCCTGCACGAGCAACACCGCGCCCCAGGCGGCCGGGCGCGACACCGAGCCACGCAGCGCATCGAGCACGATGCTGCGTGGCTCGCGCCCCTCGTCGTCGAGGGGCAGGAGCGACGGCCAAGGTCCGCGTGCATCAACCACCCAGGCCTCCGATCCAGTGCAGGATCTGCGTCCAATGGGCGAAGGTGCGCTCGGCGTGGCGCAGCGGCGCCGTTTCGTCGCGCTTGGCGTGCCATTGGTTGTCCGACAGGTCCATGTCGAAGGTCCAGCGACGGTCGGGATCGAGCACGACGGAGGCCAAGCGCGCTTCGCGCGACTCGTCCGGCTTGATGGGCTTCCACCAGGTCGTGCGTTCCTGCTCCTCGCGCGTCCACGCGCGCCGCACGACGTGCCCATCCTCGAAGCGCAACTCGACTTCCAGCGGCAGCAGCAAGTCGCCCTTGCGCCGCACGAGGATCTCGGGACGCCAGCGGGGCTTGTCCGCCGCGTCGGGCGCGGGCGCGGCCACGAAGCGTCCTTCCGCGTCGACTACGTGGCCGCGCACGGGCTCGAGCTTGCGCTCGGACACGGACAACCGCCAATCGACCGTGGCGGTCGAGCGGAACACCTGGTCGAAGTACCACTGCACGTCGACTTGCGCCCCTTGCTGGAACGAGCGGAAGAAGTCGTCTGGATACGGGTGGTCGAGGCGCCACTCCTCGCTGTGGCGCCGCATGCCGCGCAGGAAGCGCTCGCTGCCCACCAGGCCTTCCAGGGAACGCAAGGCGTTGGCCGTGCGGCGATAGCTGTTGACGCGGTAACTCGTGCTGTCCGCGTACAACCAGCCGTGGCGGTCGATCGGGTCGGTGTCGGGGTCGAGCAGGTAGCCGTTGCGCTCGGAGTGGCGTGGATCCACGCGCGAGATGGTCGACGACAAGAGCGGCTGGTCGCGCCACCAGCGCAGGATGTCCGTCGCCGGCAGCAGCTCGACGACGCCCAGCCACGGCAGGCTCGCGCGCTCCAGCGCCAACGCGTCGGCGATCCGGCCGCCACCGGGACCGCGCACCAGATGCACGCCATCGTGGTGGAAGCCCGCGTAGCGCGTCGTGCGCGCGCTCGCGCCGTAGCGCAGCCACAAGGCGTCGTTCTGCGTGAACGTGTTGAACCCCTCGTCCAGCCAGGCCGCCTCGAACTCGTTGTTGCCCACGAGCCCGTGCCAGAACTGGTGGCCGGCTTCGTGCACGGTGACGCTCTCGGGCGTCTGTTGGATCTGGCGCGCCCACAGGTCCGTGCCGGCGGTGAAGAGCGTGGGGTATTCCATGCCCCCCGCGGCGCCACCTCCCCACGCGGGGTCGACGCAAGTGATGTGCGCGTAGGGGTACTCGCCCCACCACAGCCCGTAGAAGAACAGCGCCGTGCAGGTGGCGTCGAAATGGCGTCCAGCTTGCGCGATGCGCTCGGGCTGGATCAGCACGGTCACGTCGACGTCGCGCGCGCGCACATCGTCCTTGGCGCGCCCCAACGCCAACGCCGTGCGATCGACCTCCTCGGGGAAGCGCGCCGCCCACTCGTCCCAGTGGAAAGTATTTTTGACAACCAGGAAGTCCGGGTCCGCCGTCCAGGCGAAATCGTGCAGCAGCGGCGCCTTGCCGAGGCGATCCGGCACGCCGCGATCGGCGGCGCCCGGCGCGAGGAAGCGCGTCAGGACGCGCTCGCCCTCCACGCGCGCCGGCCCTTCCTGCACGCCCGAGGCGCCCACCTTGCCCTCGTACTTCCTCGGCAGGTCGAGCTCGACGTCGTACCAACCGTAGTTGGAGTAGAACTCCGTGCTGGCGTGGAACTGGTGGCAGTTCCAGCCGTTGCCCGCCTCCCACACGCCGAGCTTGGGGAACCAGTGCGCGGCGAACAGGAAGTCGTCCTTCCATCCAGTGCGCCGCCGCACGCGCGGCATGCGCGACTCCCAGCGCAGCTCGAAGAGCTGTTCGGCGCCGGGCTTGATCGGCTGCTTCAGCCGCACGCGCGCCACGGTGCGGTCGTCCGGGTTGCCGTCGTCGGGCGCGATGTGCTCGAGCCCACCCACGAGCTCGTCGCCGGCGACCACGATGCTGGTCACTCGCGTCCATCCGAACTCGCCATCGTTCAGCGCGCCGCCGCGCGTCGTGCCGCCACTCGGCGCGAGGTGCGTCGAGCGCGTGCTCGCGAACGCGTTCCAGTACAAGTGGAACTGCAAGTCGGGGATCGTGTCGCGCGTGCGATTGACGTAGCGCACCAGCGCCCGGCCCACGATGCGTCGCTCGGCTTCCTCGTAGCGCGCCTGGATCTGGTAGTCGGCCCGGCAAGGCTCTTCGTCCGAGCGCTGCTGGAGCGCCCTCGATACGGAGACCGGGGCCAGCACGGCGAGGACGCAGGTCGCGAGGCGCAGCAGGCCGGCCAGCCGGGGGAGCATGGGCTCGAGGATGCCGCAGCTCCACCTAAAGCTCAAGAATGCAATCCCGCAAAGCCATGATCGACAAAGGCTTACACTCAACACGGAAGCCTGTTCCTCAAGCCCGTCCTTTTCCTCTCATGCACTCCCGGGGGGTGCCGATAACTCCTGCACCAGCCCGCTACCCCCAAGGGAGAGCGACCATGAACATCCACGACGCACAAAGGCCCCAAGGACCCGCCCGGGACGCCCAGATCGATCTGACGCGCCCGAACCGGGAAGCCATCGCCAAGGCGATCGAAGCGCAGCCCGAGCGCAAGGCGGCCAGCCAGCGCGACGCGACGCAGGAGAAGTCCGGCTTGCAGGACAAGCTGGAGCTCTCGAGCGCCTCGCGCATGTTGCTCGAGCGGGCCGACTCCGGGACCGCCACGGAGAGCGAGAAGCACGCGGCGCGCCTCGCCGAGCTGAAGCAGCGTCATGCCGAAGGCCGCTTGAACACCCCCGAGCGCGTCGAACGCGCCGCGGAGAAGCTGCTCGCGGGCGAATGAACTCGCGCGCGAGCACGAAGCAGCACTGAGGTCCGTTCCCCGTCCACCAGACGTCGGACTCCAAGTGGATCGGCCATGCCCCATGGGCGTGGCCGATTCCGCACTTGCGCGGCGTTCGAGACCCCGCGCCCCATGCTGCCACGCGCGCCCGACGCGGCTAGGATCGAAGGCATGCGCCCCTCGCCGATCCTGCGGACCTTGCTGCTCCTGCCCTTGGCCCTCGCCTGCGGCCGCGCCGAGGCCCAGGACATCACGGGCCTGTATCTGACCTGGGACGGCGATCCTACGACCACCATGGTGGTCAACTGGGTCGATCTGTACCCGGACTCGTCGGATGTGCTCGTCTGGCGGCGCGAGGGCGCGGCCGAATGGCGCGAGGCGCTGGCCGTTCAGACGACGGTGACACCCACCAGCCTGCAGCGTCGACGCGTCGAGCTCGCCGGCCTCGAGCCCGACGCGCGTTACGAGTTCGCCATCGGCAAGGTCCCCGACCAGAAGACCGCGCCACTCGCCTTCCGCACCCTGCCGAAGGACTTGTCGGCGCGAGCGCTGCGCTTTGTCAACGGTGGCGACACGATGGCCACGCGCGAGATGTTCGAGGCGATGTGCCGTCGCTCCACCGCGCTCGACCCCGACTTCGTCGTCTTCGGCGGCGATCTCGCCTACGAAGACGGCGTCAAGGGGACGCGCGTCGTCGATTGGCTGGAGGCGTGGACGCGCACCTCGGTCGCCAAGGACCGGCGCGTCGTGCCGCTGATCTGCGCCATCGGCAACCACGAGGTGCGCGGCCACTTCAAGGGCAAGGCGCCGAGCGACGCGCCGTACTACTACGGCTTGTTCGCGGGCGCGGACGGCGTGTCGCAAGGCGTGCTCGATTGCGGCTCGTACTTGTCGCTGGTGCTGCTCGACTCGAACCACACGACGCCCGTCGAAGGCGCCCAGGCGCAGTGGCTGGAACGCGTGCTGGACGCCCGCTCCGAGGTGCAGTTCCTGTTCCCCGTGTACCACTACCCCGCCTGGGGCACGACCAAGGCGCCCAAGGACGGCACGCCGCTCGACGCTCCGCTCGCGAAGGCGATTCGCGAGCACTGGGTCCCCCTGTTCGAACGCCACGGCATCAGCGCCGCCTTCGAGCACGACCACCACAACTTCAAGCGCACGCACCGCATCCTCGCCGGCAAGCGCGACGACGAGCGGGGCCTGCTGTACCTGGGCGATGGCGCCTTCGGCGTGACGCCGCGCACGGTGCCGGCCGAAGGCTCGGCGTGGTGGCTGGCCAAGGCCGAGGCGCGCAACCATCTATGGTGCGCCGACCTGAGGGCCGACGGAACCGCGAGCCTGCGCGCCATCGACGCCAAGGGCGAGGTCTTCGACGCCGTGGAGCTGGCGGCGCCACGCACGCAGCCGGTCGGACCCTGAGAACCGCCCGTCGCGGGATTCAGAGCAAGGCCGCGGCCTGCGCAGCGGCGAACTCGACGAGCCGGCGCGACGACAAGAGCCACACGTCCGCGCCTTCCGTCTCGCCGTGGTCCTTGCGCGTCTCGAGCAGCCAGCGCTCGAGACGTTCGCGCGTCGCCTGGCGCGCCGCGTCGGCGTGGACGCGCGCCGACCAGATCGCCATGCCAGTCTCGGTCGCCAACAGATCGACCTCGATGCCGGCGCGCGCGTGCGGCCAGCTCGACAGCTCGACCACGGTGCCCACGACCACGCCGTCCAATCGATAGCGCCTGGCCAGCTCGAGGATCGCCTGGGGATCGGTGCGGCCGCGGCGCAACGTGTCGTGCCGAGCCGTCTCCTCGAGGTCGTCGAGGTCGAGCGGGACGACCTCGAACTCGACGCCGCAGGCGAGTTCGGCCGCGAAGGCGGCCTGCAAGGCCTTGCCGTGCTCGCGCTCGGCCAGCAGGCCCTCGAACGGCGCGACGCCGACGCGACGCAGCTCGTAGCTGCCGTAGTCCGAGGCGATGCGCGCCCGCGCGATGGGCTCGAGGTCGGCGCGGCTGCTGGCGCAACCGACGCAAGCGAAGGCGAGCGCGAGCGTGGCGATGAACTTCATCGACCACCACCATCGGCCGCGCCGGACTGGTTGGCGGAGGTGTGTTCCCGCGCCCCGTCGCGCGCATCGACCTTGGCGCTGGCGGCGGGCGCCTGCGCGGCGATCATGTGCTCGAGCAGCAGCTTCTCGGCCTCCAAGCGCTTGATCTGGGCCTGCACGAGGCGACCCGACAGATCGCGCACCTCGGCCTGGAGCGCCTCGACCTTGGCAGCCAGCTCGTCGCCCTTGCCGCGGGCCGAGTCGCGCTCGGCGAGGAGCGCGTCGCGTTCCAGCCGGTCCTTCTCGACCTGCGCTTGCAGGGCCTGGACCTCCAACGCCAACGCGTCCTTGGCGTCGAGGGCCTGCTGGTACAGCTCGAGCAAGTAGGTGCGACTGCCTTCGCGATCGCCCACCGCGCGCACGGGAGTCGTCTGCACGACCACGCCGTCCGACGCGACGACCGAGCCGTCGCGCGCGTACAGGCGACTGGGCCCGTCGACGACGATCGATTCGCGCGTGGTCGCGTCGTCGGGCGAAGGCGGGGCCACCGTCGTCTTGCAGGAAGCGACGACGAGCAACAAGGCGCAGGCGGGGAAGGACTTCATGGCGTGTGCTCCGATGTGTCGCTCAGCGCGTCACTTGGCGGACGGCTTGCGCGCGTCCGAGGGGTACTCGATCTCGAGCAGGGTGGTCTCACCGCACGTGCAGGTGCATTCGATGGCGCGCACGACCCCGTCGACCTCGACGAGGCGCGCCCGCTTGGCGTGGGCCGCTGGCGCCGAAGGCCCCGCCGCGCTCGGCGAGGGACCGGTGGCGTCGACGATGCGGGTGTGCTTGAGGATGCGCGATTCCATGGTCAGGCCTGGCCTCCGTTCGTCCGTGCGAAGCGCCTGTTCAACCTGTAGATGGCGGCGCCGTGGATCTGGCTGACGCGCGACTCGGTCACTCCGAGGATCGCGGCGATCTCCTTGAGCAGCAGGCCTTCGGCCCAGTACAGCGTGATGACGCTCTGCTCCTGTTCGGGCAGCTCCTGGATGGCCTCGACGAGCAGTCGCTTCTGCTCCTCGAACTCGGCCGAGCCTTGGGGATCGTCGCAGCGCGGATCGGAAAGCAGCGCCGCGAGTCCTTCCTTGCCGTCGCCCGCGTCGCCGTCGAGCGAACACTCGTGGGCGGCGCGCCCCTCCGCGAGGCTCGCCTCGACCTCCTCGGCTTCCATGCCGAGCTCGGCGGCGATCTCCTCGGGCGTCGGCGCGATCTCGCCCGCCAGCAGCCGCCGCTGCACGCAACCCTCGATGGCGCGCAGCGTCTCGCGGCCGTTGCGGGTCAGCACGTCGCGGCGGCGCAGCTCGTCGAGCACGGCGCCGCGGATCTTCGGGTAGGCGTAGGTGGAGAACTTCAACCCGCGCGTCGGATCCCAACTGTCGGCCGCCTGCAGCAGGCCGATCATGCCGTACCCGGCGAGGTCCTCGCGTTCCATGCCGCGCGGCACGCCCATGCGGCCGACCACGTGCTTCAACAAGGGCATGTGCTCGAGCACGAGCGCGTCGCGCTCGGCGGGCGTCATCGCGCCCGCGCGCATCGTCTGGTACTCAGGCACCCTGCGCTCCTAGCTGGTACATCGTGTCAGGCTTTCTTGACAGTGGCGGGCTTGGCGCGCCGCCCCAGGGCCGCTCCGGAGGCGCGCACCACGACCAGCGCGGCCGCGAAGGCCGCGAGGCCCCGCAGGCACGCCAGCCACACGGGCACGCGCGCGAAGAGCGACACCAGCGCGACCAGCGCGGCGGAGGCCACCGCGACATGCGTCCCGGCGACCGACCAGCTGGCCTGCAGGCCGTCCTTGTTGTTGTCGAGCACGGCGGTCAAGCCCTTGAGCAGGTGGAAAGGGCTTCCCGTTCCGGGCACAGACGCTCGAAGCGGGCCGCCAGGCGCGCGATGCAGGTCCCGAGCAGGCCGGGAGCCTGGCCATCGGCCGCGAACGGCCGTTGCACGCGACAGGCGAGCTCCACGAGGCCCGAGGCGGGCAACCAGCCGGCGGACTTGGGCGAGCGCGACAGGAAGCGCTCGCACACCGCGCGCAGGCGCGTGGCGACCCCATCGGCTTCCTCGGGCGAGGCGGCGCGATTCACCACCACCTCCGGCGTGGGGATCTCGCGGCCGTGCTGCTCTCCGAAGGCGTCGAGCGCCTTGACGAGACCGTAGGCGTCGGTGAGCGCCGCGGGATCGGGCGTCGTCACGAGGACGACATGGTCGGCCGCGGCCAGGAAGTGCAGCGCGTCGGAGCCGATGCCCGCGGCTCCATCGCACAAGACGAGGTCGTACTCGCGCGCAAGTTCCTTCAGGAGGCCCACGATGCGCATGCGCGCCGGCGGTGCGAGATCGGCCATCGCAGGGCTGCCGCCGCCGCCGCACAAGGCGTCGAGCCCGGGAGCGACCTGCACCAGCGCCGCGCGCGGATCGAGGTCGGACACGACCACATCCTCGATCGTCGCCACTGGAGAACGACCGAGCAGCACGCCTACATCGGCGAGGCCGAGGTCGAGGTCTACCAGCAGCACGCGCCTTCCGGTGCGCGCCACGGCGAGCGCCGCGTTGACGGCCAGCATGGTCTTGCCGACGCCGCCCTTGCCGCCGGTGACGGCGACGATGGGCGCACGGCGCGAGTTGCTTCGAGCTTCCATGTGCGAAGTCCCTTGGTTCACGACAAACTCCCGCGCAAGAACAGATCGGCGGCGTGATCGGGCGCGGCGCGGTGCAGGCCGCGATCCAAGCCCGGCGCGTCGACGAGGAAGGCGAGCGGCAGGCCGTGCGCGAGGGCGAATTCGAGGACGGGCGCGGGCTTGGCGCATTCGTCGAGCTTGGTGATGGCGCAAGCGTCCGGCGACAGGACGGCGAAGCGCGTCGCGGCGTCCGCCAACGCGTCGCGCGAAGCGGTGGCCGGCAGCACGAGCTGCGCGGCGAAACGCAGCTTGGACGAACCCGACTTGGCGAAGGGCGCGAGCTTCGTGGCGTCGACGCGCGCGTCGCCGGTCGTGTCGACCAGCACACGGTCGGCGCCGTAGAGGTCGGCGATCTCGAGCGCATGGTCGCCGCGCGGAGCGATGAACGGCAACCTTGCCGCGGAAGCGGCATGCAAGAGCGGCTCGCACGCGCCTGGACGCTCGGCGTCCAGCGACGCCAACGCGACCTTGCGGCCGGCGGAGGCGAGGCGCCGCGCGAGGCGCGCCACGAGGCTCGTCTTGCCGGCCCCGGTCGGTCCGACGAAGGCGACGATCCGCGTCGCGCCCGACACGCGCGGCAGCGCGACGACGGGATGCAGCGCGGCGATGGCCTCGGCCACCAGGTCCATG
>SXXH01000192.1 GCA_005789645.1 Planctomycetia bacterium | reverse complement strand
GCGCTCGCCAACGCCGTGCGCGGCTTCCAGCGCGCCCACAAGAGGCGCGAAGAGACGGGTCGTGGACCTGAAGGACCGACCAGCGTGGCTCCGAGCAGCTCGGCCAGTTCGTCCGTGGCTGGCACGCGCAGGGTCTCGCGCGGCAAGAGCCCCGTCAGCATGGGATCGTGTTCGCGAGCTTCGAGTCCGTTCATGGAGCCGGCCTCACGATGCCAAGGCCCGGATCGACTCGCGATACGCGCCGCAGCGCGCCTGCAGTTCGTGGTGGCGTCCGGAATCGCGCACCACGCCTTCTTCGAGGAAGATGATCTGGTCGAAGCGTTCGAGTCGATCGAGGTCGTGGGCGATGACGACCACGATGCCCTCGCGACCGCGCTCGCGCAGGGTCGCCATGACCACTTCGACCGCGACGGCATCGAGCCCGGCGAAGGGCTCGTCGACGACGAGCACCGGTGCGGGACGCAACAGCGCGCGCGCCAAGCACAGTCTCCTGCGTTCGCCGCCGGAAAGGCCCGTGCCGCTCGATCCGAGCTCCGTGTCGAGTCCCGCGGGCAGGCGCGCGACGAACTCGGCGGCCCCGGCGGCGCGGAGCGCGCCGAGCAGCTCCTCGTCGGAGGCATCGGGCTTGCCGAGTTGGAGGTTCTCGCGCAGCGAGAGGCCGAACAACACGGACTCCTGCAAGGCGAGCGAGACGCTGGCGCGCAGCGCGGAAAGTTCATGGCGCCGCAGGTCGACGCCATCGAGCTGCACCACTCCTTCGTCGGGGTCGAACAAACGCGCGGCCAAGGCCGCGACAGTCGACTTGCCTGACCCGGAGCGGCCAAAGAGGCCCGACAACTGGCCGCGGCGGAAACTCGCATCGAATCCGCGCAGCGCGTCGACCTTGCCCTCGTAGGCGAAGCGCACGCCCTCGAAGCGCAGCTCGACGGGCTGCCGCGCCGGCGCGAGGCGCTCGGCGCCGCTCTGCACCGCCAGCGGCTCGTCGAGGATGTCCGCCAGTCGCTCCGCGCAGGCCAGGCCCTTCGACCAACGCTCGCTGTGCTTGGATGTCGCGCGCATGGGCTTGAGCAGGCTGCGCACGTAGGCGACGAACACCAGCAAATCGCCTGTCGACAAGGCGCCTTCGGCCACGCGCGTGCTGCCCATCCACAGGGCGGCCGCGGCGGCGAAGCCGAAGCACAGTTCCATCGAACCGCCCATGCGCGCCGACAGGCGCGCCGACTTGAGCTCGGCCCGCGCCGAACGGCGGTTCTGCCGCTGGAAAAGCCGCCCAACCTGCTCCTCGCTGCCCAAGGACTGCAGCGTGGGCGTGGCCGACAGCGCTTCGTGCACCGTGTCGGCCAATTCGCCTTCCTTCTCGCGCTGCTTGCGCGACTGGATCGTCAAGCGCCGCGAGAAGAAGCGCAAGGCCACGAGGACCAGCGGCACGACCGCCAGCACCACCAGCGTCGTGCGCCAATCGACCCATGCCATCGCCGCCACGGTGCCGAGCACCAGCAAGACGCGCGAGGCCATGGCGAGGCTGGAATCGACCAGCACCGTTCGGACCAGCGGCACATCGCCCATGACGCGCACGAGCAAGTCGCCGGTCTTGTGTCGCGCGTGGAAGCGCGGCGAGAGGCGCAACAAGTGCGCCTGCAGCTCGCCGCGCAGGCTGCGCACCACCGATTGCCCGACCTCGGCGGTGCGGATCGCGGCCCAATAGTCGAGCGCCACGTCGAGCAGCACCAGCGCACCCGCCAGCAGCGCGCCGCGCAGGATCACCTCGCCACGCGCGAGTCCACCGGCCGGATCCCCCGCCAGCGCCTCGTCGACGATCCACTGCAACGGCCAAGGCTTGACCAGCTCCAGCGCGACAGCGGCGACCACCAGCGCAAACACCAAGGCCATGGACGCGCGGTGTTCGCGCAACAACGAAGCGAAGCGCAGGTAGGTCGCCAGCGATAGGCGCAGTTGCTGCCAAGCGGCGCGCATCAAATCGCCTCCCGACCTGCGCGCAGGCTCGCCACGCGCGCGACCACGCGGCGCGCGATGCTCGTCCAGCTGCGACCAGCCGCGGTCCGGCGCGCCTCGCGCGCCAACACGTCGCGGGACCGCGCGTCGCGCCACCGGCGCTCGAGCGCCTCCACCAACGCCTCCAGGTCGCCGGCTGGATAGACCAACCCGTCGCGTTCGTGCGCCACGGCGGACTCGAGGTCTCCGAGCGCGGGCACGACCGGCACGACGCCGGCGCTCATCGCTTCGAGCAGCTTGAGCGGCGAGAACCAACACGGCGCGTCGGCCGCGTAGGTCAGGGGCAGCACGTCGCAGGCGGCGACGATGCGGCCGACCTGCTCGTGCTCGACCCACGCGAGGCGCGTCGTGCGCCTCGCGCAGGCGCGTCCGGCGAGATGCGACTCGAAGTCGCCTTCGCCGAGCAACACGAGGTGGGCCGGCACGTCGCGCGCCAGCAGGCGCTCCACGGCTTCGACCAGCATGGGGAAGTTGTGCCACGGACGCAGTCGTCCGTGGAAGCCGACGACATAGCTGCCGGGCGGCGCCAGCTCGGCGCGCGCGGGATGGTCGCGAGCGAGCGGCGCGAAGAGCTCCTCGTCGACGCCGTTGGGCTCGACCCAGGTGGCCGCGAGGGACGCGCCGCGCGCGCGCGCATACCGAGCGCAATCCGAGCTGACGCACAGGACACCCGCGGCGCTGGCGAAGGCGCGCCGTTCGTCCTCTTCGTCGACTTGGCGCGCGCCGAAGCGCCACAAGGCCTCTTCCTCGGCGAGCGGGGCGTTGACCTCGTGCTCATGCGGGACTCCCAACGCGCTGGTGCGCAACGCTAGCCGCGCCCTGGACAAGGCATGGCGCTCGTAGACGAAGTCGAACGGCACCTGCGCCTGCAGTTCCTCGAAGCGCGCCACGCAACGCGCGGCATCCGCCTCGTCGAGCGCGACCACCTCGTGGCCGAGGCGCGCGAAGGCCTTGCGCATGGCCTCGACGTGGACGCTGGCGCCCTTCTTGCGACCGGGCTGGATGCCCGGATCCTGCACGACGTGCAGGATCCTCACCACGACGCCTCCGCGGCCCGCGCGGCCGACTCGGCGAACCAACCTTGCAACTCGCGCGCGCTGGCGCGGCCGTCGAAGCACTGCTCGGCCCGCGCGCGACCAAGTCGCGCCAGCTCGGCGCGACGCGCGGCGTCCGTGCACAACGTCTCGATCGCCTGCGCCACGGCGGCGTCGTCCTCCTCGGGGACGATCACGCCGCAACGCCCATCGTCGAGGATCTCCGGGATGCCCACCACCGGGGTCGAGATGCACGGCAACCCCATGGCCAGCGACTCGATCAAGGTGGTCGGCAAGGCGTCGCGATTGCCGTCCTCGCCGACGACGCACGGCAGCGCCATGACGGTGGCGCGCGCCAGCAGTTCGCGCACCTTCTGCTGGTCGAGCGCGCCGGTCATGGCGATGCGCGCGCCCATGCCGTGGCGCGCGATCTCAGCCTCGATCTTGGCGCGGTCCTCGCCCTCGCCGACGAAGGTCGCGCGCGCCTCGAAGCCGCGATCGGCCAGCATGCGCAAGGCGCGCACCAGCACGGGAAAGCCCTTCTTCTCGACCAGGCGCGCCACGCACAGCACATGGTTGGCGTCGCGCTCCACGCCGCGGGGATGGAAGCTCTCCAAGTCGATGCCGTTGTACAGGCGCCGTACCTTGGCGGTCGCCTCGGGTTCGAGGATGCCCTCCAAGTGGCGCACGTTCGCGTCGCACACCGTGACTGTGAAGCTCGAGCGCGCCACGAGTCGCGACAGCAAGCGCGGATTGACCGTGGAACGGTAGATGTCCTTGGCGTGCGCCGTGACGCTGTACGGAGGACCGCCAAGGTCGCGCACCAGCATCGCGACCAACGCGGAGTCCGTGGCGAAGTGCGCATGGACGTGCTCGACGCGCTCCGCGCGCGCCCGACCCAGCACGACCAGCGCCTCGGCGAACAGCGCGGGCATGCGCTCGTGGCGGAAGCCCGAGAGTTCGCGCACGAGCCCGCCGAAGCGCTCGAGCAGCGCGTGACTCTCCGCGTCGTGCCCGAACAACGCCAACCACGGCTCCATGCGATCGTCCGAGCGAACTTGCTCGACGGGAGCGAGCAGTCGCGCGTACTCCGGGTGCCGCGGCTCGTCGTCCGCCGGGCGGCGCGCGTACACGCGCACCTGCGTCCCGAGGCGCTCCTGCTGGAGGATCTCGTTGAGGACGAAGGTCTCGGAGAGTCGCGGGAACTTCTTGAGCAGGTACGCGACGCGCGGAGCGCTCATGGGGCGAGGCCACGGACGCGGAGCGGTGCGCGCGAAGCCTCGGCCTGTTGGGCCACCACCTGCGCCAATCGCAGGGCCCCCTGCATCGAGGGCAGCGGATCCTCGACCTGGCCACGCGCGAGTGCGGCTTGCACGGCTTGGCGCAGGCCTGACGCGTCCGGCGTCGGCAAGCATGCGGCCAACCCGGCCCGGTCGAGCCGTTCCGCCCGGATCAACTGCTCGCGTCGCGGGAAGCAACGCGGGACCAACACCGCCGGCACCCTGCTCTGCATGATCTCGACGCACGTGTTGTAGCCGCTCATGGCGACCACCGCATCGGCGCGGGACAGGAGGTGGGGCAGGTCGGAGTGGAACATGTGAATCTGGACTCCCCCCAGTCTTCGGACCCGGCGCTTCAGCGTCTTGAAGCGTTCCTCCTCGAGCAACGGTCCGCAGATGATCGTCGAGTCCCAACCACACGAACCAAGTTCGAGTGCATCGACGTAGTTGGAAATCCGTTCGTACCCGTCCTCGCCACCGCCCGTGGTGACGAGCACCATGGGACGATCTCCAGCTGCGCGCCGCACGCGCGCCGGCACGGACTCGCGACCGACATAGCCGACGTATTCGAGCCGCTCGCGCAGCTCGCTCGGCACGGGGTACTCCGCGCGCGCGTCGAAGATGCGCGGATCGCCGTAGACGCAGACGCGGTCGTACCACTCGCGCAACGCGCGACGAGCCAGGGGCCTTCCCCAGTCGCGCGCGACTGCTTCGGGAGAGTCGATGATGTCCCGCACGCCGAGGATGGTGCGCGTGTCCGTGTCGCGCGTGGCCTCCAGCACCTCGGCCAATTCGCCGCCCAAGCCGAGGATCTGATGGTCGACGACCAGCACATGCGGCGCGAATGTGCGCTGCACCTGCAGCAGCAGGCCGCGGCGCAGTTCAGTCAGGAGGCCGATGTCGTCTCCCAAGGCGCGTGGCACGTAGTTGCCCGCTGCGTCCTTCGAGACGGAAGGCAGCTTGAGCACTTCGACGCCATCGGGAAGCGCGAAGTGCGTCGCGCAGGGCGAACCCGTGGTGACGAGGATCTCGGCCGTCGGCAGCAGCGAACGCACAGCGCCCGCGAGCGTGAGAGTGCGCCGCAAGTGTCCCAACCCGAACGAGTCGTGGCTGTGGAACTGCACGCGCAACGCGCCGCGTTGGTCGTGTTTGACGGAGGAAGGAAGAAGCATGGGCGTGCCGCTCCCACCAGAGCAACGGTCGTGCCAAGACCATCGACCATGACCGGCGTACGACCTTGGATGGAAAGCCGAATTCGGCCTTCGCGCGGGCAAGGAGGCCGTTTTTCGAGTGGCTGCACGACTCCTTCGATCAAGACCTACCGACGGTGGCTCACGGCCCTCCTTCCCTTTTCGTCCAATTCTTGGACAAGCGGCGATTGGAGGCCCTCGCTCCGACACGGCCGACGCAGTGCTCGACATTCGAAACTGCCCTCGAGAGGGCCGGCGACGGCACTTGCTCCAGCAGCCAGCACATTGGAGGGCCTGTCCAGTGAACTTGGCACTGCGCTTGCGGTAGCGGCGGTGACTGGGCCGGACGCCGTGCAGTCGCCTGCACTGGCAGGGCCTGCTCGACTCCCCTCCCCACCTCGGCCCGATCCGAGATGGAAAGCCGTTCCCATCACCGCCCGCCGCCCGCCAACCCGGGCGGTGTGCGGCGCCCCCAACGTCGATCCCCGTCCTAGGCTTCCACATGGCCCGCACAACACGCGCCTTCTGCGCTCTCGTCCTCCTCGCTTCCTTCGCGCGCGCCGACCTGCTCGTTGGACGCATCGTCGATGCCAACGGCGTCCCGGTCGCCTTTGGTGATCTCGACTTCCGCCATGCAGGCGGGTCGGGAGGCAATCCAGCCACGACCAACGACGGCGCCAATGCTCTCGGTCAATTCGCCGTGACGATCGCCACGGGCAGCTACGACGTGACCTTCAATCCTCCGCGTGGCACGAGTCTGTTGGGCGTGCAGCGCACTTCCGTCCTCGTGTCGGGCACGACCAACATCGGCGATGTGGTGCTGCCATTCGGACGCACGCTTTCCGGCGTGGTGGTCAACGCCTCGGGCGTCGGCATCGCCGGAGTGAACTTCGACGCCATCGACGTCGGCGGCGTGGATCAGGCGCTGCTGTACGACTCTTCGCTGGCGGGCGGCGCCTTCGCGTTCAACGTCCCGGCCGGCGCGTACGAGCTGAACATCGACCCGACCGGCGTCGTCGGCCAGGTGCTCGCCCCGATCAGCCTGCCCGTCGACGCCAGCGCCGGTTCGATCGACCTGGGCGTGATCGCCCTGCAGCCGGGCTTCCTGGTCTCCGCGATCGTGCGCAGCGCCTCGAACCTGCCGCTGGCCAACGTCGACATCGATGTGCGCGACGCGACGACGATGCAACCGCTGCACACGCCGGGCGACGACACTAATGCCAGCGGACTCGTCGACGTGGTCGTGCCCGCGGGCTCGTACTACTTCGACTTCAAACCCACCTTCGCCACCGGCATGGCGCCGCGCCGCATCGGGCCGACGGGCGTGGCGGCGAGCAGCACGTTCGGCATCGTGCAGTTGCAAGCTGGGCTGGCGCTGACCGGCGTGGTGCGCGATGCGTGGGGCGCGATCGTGCCAGGCGCGAACATCGACCTCGTCGCTTCGGCGACGCAGGTGGAAGCGCTGCTGGTGGCCGACGGCACCAATGGACTGGGCGCCTACGCCGTGCGCGTTCCGGCGGGCACCTGGGACATCGAGTTCAAGGCCCCCAGCGGATCGAACCTCGGCTCGCAGCTCGTCCCCGGCGTCGTGCTGGCGACCAACACCGCGCTCGACGGCGTGCTGCCGCCCGGAGTGACCTACGCCTGCATCGGCGATGGCGTCTCCTCGATCGCGTGCCCGTGCGGCAACAACGTCCTCGCGGGGGTCGTCGCTGGTTGCGTCAACTCGTTGGGAGCAGGCGCAAGCCTGCGCGCCAGCGGCGCCGCGCGCATCTCGGCCGACACCTTGGTGTTGCGAGGCGAGCAGATGCCCAACAGCTCGGCTCTCTACTTCCAAGGCACGGCGGTCGCAGGCGCCGGCTCGGGCACGGCCTTCGGCGATGGTTTGCGCTGCGCGGCCGGCACGGTGATCCGCCTCGCCACCCGCACCAACGCGCTCTCCGCTTCGAGCTACCCGCAAGGCGCGGACCCGGCGATCTCGATCAGGGGACTGGTCCCCGCAGGCGGCACGCGCGTCTACCAAGTGTGGTACCGCAACGCAGCCGCCTTCTGCACGCCCAACACGTTCAACCTGACCAACGCCGCCCAGGTGACGTGGGCGCCCTGATGGCGAACTTCGTGGCTACCGTCGACCGGCAAGCTCGTCTCTCGATCGCGCTGGGCGCCCTGGCCCTCGCGGCGGGCTGCGGTCGGCTGTCGCTGGACTCCGAGCCCGGCACGACGCGACCCGCGCCCCTCGATCCGCTGCCTGACGCGCACGCGAGCCTCGGCCTCGTCTCGGCCGTGGGCGGCGACGG
>SXXH01000191.1 GCA_005789645.1 Planctomycetia bacterium | reverse complement strand
GCCGGCACCCTTCCTCGTAATCGCCACGCAGAACCCCGTCGAGCAGGCCGGCACCTTCGAATTGCCGGAAGCGCAGCTCGACCGCTTCATGCTGGTGCACCGCCTCGGCTATCCGCGCCGCGAGGACGAGCGCGAGATCCTGCTGCGCAACTCGCGCCTCGGCATCCAGCGCTCGGAGAAGGGCGCCATCGTCCAGACCGAGTTCGACGTGCTGCGCCAGGAGCCGGTGGGCTCGACCGAGGACCTGGTGGCGGCCATGGAGGCGGTCAACCAGGTGCGGGTCAGCGAGACCTTCGTCGAGCACATCGTCGACCTCGTCGACCGCTCGCGCACGCACCCCGAGATCGAGCTGGGCTGCAGCCCGCGCGCCGGCATCTCGCTGGTGAAGAGCTCGCGCGCGCGCGCCCTGCTGCACGGCCGCGACTACTGCATCCCGGAGGACCTGTACGCGCTGGCGGAGGACGTGATGCTGCACCGCATGCGCCTCAAGTACGAGGCGATCGCCGCAGGACGCACCGGACGGCAGGTGTTGCAGGAGCTGCTCAAGGCCCTCGGCGCCCCGCAGGAGGCGTGAGCGGATGGGCGCGCACGCCACCAACGCGGGCGCGGGCGAATACAGGATCGACGACCTGCGCCCGCTGGACGCGCGGCAATTCGCCGTCGCGGTCAGGAAGCTCGCCAACGGCCTGTTGTACGGCCTCGATCGCTCGCCCTTCACGGGCTCGGGCATCGAGTACGTGCAATCGCGGCCGTGGGTCGACGGCGATTCCGTGCGCGCCATCGACTGGCGCGTGACGGCGCGCACCCGCAAGGTGCACGTCAAGGAGTTCGAGACGCCGCGCAGCCTGCCGACCTGGCTGCTGCTCGACACTTCGGCGTCGATGACCGTGCAGTCCGGCCCGCTTTCCAAGTACGAGCTGGCCGTGCGCGTGGCGGGCGGCATCGCCTTCGCCTGCCTCGACCGCGTCAGCCCCGTGGGCGTGGTGTCGCTGGGCGATCGGGCCCTGCGGCTCCAGCCCAGCATGTCCAAGGTCAAGGTGCTGGAGTGGATGCTCGCACTGCGCGACTACAGGAGCGACGAGCGCACGCACTTGGCCCCGCGCGTGCGCGAACTCGCCACCAGCGCGCCGCAGCGCTCGCTGGTCGTGGTGCTGTCGGACCTGCACGACGAACAAGCCGTGCCCGCGCTGCGCGCGCTGTCGCAACTGCACGACGTGGTGGCCTTGCGCTTCGAGGATCCCGCCGAACGCGGCCTGCGTGGCGCCGGCATCGTGCGCGCCCGCCATGCCGAGGGTGGCGCGGGCTTCGTGGCGCGCGGCGCCAAGTTGGGCGCGCAAGACCTCGAACGCGGCGACGACGAGTTGCGCCGCGCCGGCATCGACGTGCTCGCCTTGCGCGTCGACCAACCGATCGAGGCACCCCTGCGCAACCTGTTCAAGAACCGCGGTCGCACCGGCCAGGGGACGCGTTGATGGGCGCACGCATCATCCCCGGTCAGGCGCGCCTGGCGGCTTGGGTCATGCTCGCGGCGCTCGTCTGGAGCAACCCGGCCGGCGCGGGCCAGGCAGCCTCCGCTCCCGGCGCACCGGACTCCACGGCGCCGGGACGCGGCGCACGCTCGGCCACCATCGGCATGCCGGCGCGGCTGGACGACGTGCGCCTGCCCGGATCGGAGCTGGAAGTCGCCAAGTTCGACGACATGGCGCCGCTGTCGCTGCGCATCCTGTCCGTGCTGCCCGATGGCGAGGACCAGTTCCGCTACGCCTTCGAGTGGCGCGCCTTCGAGCCCGGCGAGCACGACCTGCGCGGCCTCTTGCGCAGGAAGGACGGCGATTCGACGGCCGCACTGCCGCCCATCGTCGTGCGCGGCGAACCGATCCTCGTGGCGGCGGGCCCGATCGCCCCGGCGGCTCCGCGGCCCACCCGAGTCGACGGCGTCGGCGGCTACCGGACTTGGATGTGGATCGGCGGCGTGTTGTGGCTGGCTGGACTCGGCTGGATCGTCCGATCGATGCGCAAGCGCCAAGTCGCGCAGGCGCGCCGCGCGTTGCCGACCTTGGCCGATCGCCTGCGTCCATTGGTCGAGCGCGCAGCGCGTGGCGAGCTCGATGCGCGCGCCTCGGCCCAGCTCGAGGCCGCGTTGGTCGCGTTGTGGCGCAAGCGCCTAGGACTCGAGGCGCTCGAGGCGGGCGAGTGCCACTTGCAGTTGAAGTCGCACCCCGAAGCGGGTCCGCTGCTCTCGGGGCTCGAGCGTTGGCTGCATGCGCCTCCCGGGGCGCAGGCGGTCGACGTGGCGGCGTTGCTGGCTCCGTACCAGGCCTTGGACGCGGCCGAGTTCCCGCTCGAGCAGGCCACCCTGATGCCTGCGGACCGGGGCGCCCTCGAGCTGGGCAAGGGGGCGCGGAGCTGATGGACGCGCTGCATGCCTTCCGCCAGCCGCTGCTGCTCTTGCTGCTGGCGGTGCCCGTCCTGCTGCTCGTGTGGACTTGGACGCGCACGGATGGCGTCGCGTTGCCCTTCGATGGCGCGAGTCGCCGTCGTGGTCGCGGATGGGGCCTCGCCTTGCGCGCCGCCGAGTCGCTGCCGGCGCTGCTGCTCGCCGTGGCGGTGGTCCTGCTCGCCGGCCCGCAGGCATGGGGCGAGCCCAAGTCCAAGCGCGTCCTGACCAACATCCAGTTCTGCGTCGACGTCTCGGGCAGCATGAACGTGAAGCTCGGCGAGGGTTCGCGCTACGACCTCGCCATGGGAGCGATCAACACCTTCGTCGACCGACGCGAGGGCGACGCCTTCGGCTTGACCTTCTTCGGCGTCGAGGTGCTGCATTGGGTGCCGTTGACGACGGACACCTCGGCCTTCAAGTGCGCGCCGCCCTTCATGACGCCAGGACGCCTCCCCTCGTGGTTCGGCGGCACCTACATCGGCAACGCGCTGCGCGCCTGCCGCAAGGTGCTGAACGAACGCGAGGAAGGCGACAAGATGATCGTGCTGATCACCGACGGCTACAGCGCCGATCTCGCTGGCGGCGCCGACCAGGAGATCGCGCGCCAATTGGAGGATGACGGCATCGTCGTCATGACCGTGCACGCCGCCGAAGGCGACATTCCCGAGGAAGTCGCGCGCATCGCGGCGCAGACCGGCGGGGAGGCGTTCAAGACCGACAACCCCGCGGCCATCGAGGCGTGCTTCGCCAAGATCGACTCGATGGTGAAGACGCGCATGGTCAAGGCGCAGGCCGAAGCCGCCGACGACTACGTCCTGTGGAGCCTCGCCGGGCTCGCGACCTTGGCGTTGGCCTTGCTCGCGGCGCTGGGCTTGAGGGCCAATCCGTGGTGATCGACCTGGCCACGGCCGCATGGGCGGCGACGGGCGCGTTCGCGATCGCGGGCGCCGCCGAGTGGCTGCACGCGCGCCGCGTGCGCCGCATGGCCCACTTGGCCTTCGGTCCGGAAGGCGCGCCCGCCGCCTGGACGCGCGCGGCGCCGATCCTGCGCTGCTTGTCGCTGGCGGCGCTGGCCTTCGGGCTGGTGGTGCTGCTGTTCGTGCCACCACGCGCCTTCGACGCCGAAGGCGAGGTCCAGCGCGACGACTCCGATCCGCAACACGTGCTGTTGGTGCTCGACGTGTCGCCGTCGATGAAGCTGAAGGACGCCGGTCCCAACCGCGACAAGTCGCGCACGGCGCGCGCGCGGGAGATCATGGAGTCGTTCTTCGACCGCGTGCCGCTCAAGGATTGGCGCGTCTCGGTGGTGGCCTTCTACACGGGCGCCATCCCCGTGGTCGAGGACACCAGGGACTTCGAGGTCGTGCGCAACATCCTCGGCGACCTGCCGATGAACTACGCCTTCCAAAGCGGCAAGACGGAGCTGTTCGCGGGGCTCAAGGGCGCCGCCGAGATGGCGGAGAAGTGGAAGCGCGACAGCGCGACCCTGGTCATCATCAGCGACGGCGACACCGTGCCCGCCAGCGGCATGCCGCGCCTGCCCGCGTCGGTGCGCAGCGTGCTCGTCGTGGGCGTCGGCGACAGCAAGACCGGCTCGTTCATCGACGGCCGCAACTCGCGCCAGGACGTCTCGACGCTGCGCCAGGTCGCCACGCGCCTCGGCGGCACGTTCTTCGACGGCAACGAGAAGCACCTGCCCAGCGCCTTGGTGGCCGAAGCCGCTTGGCGCGAAGGCGACGACGACTTGATCGCCTGGGGCTTGCGCGAGTTCGCCTTGCTGGCCGTGGCGGCGGGCGCGACGATGCTGGCGCTGCTGCCGCTGCTCTTGGCCCGCCTTGGAACGCGTTGGCGCCCGGGACCTCGCGCCTGACGCGCTCGTCCAAGGACCTCCGCACTCGGCCGGATGGACCGCGGACGTGCGCGACGCCATCGTCTTGGCCATGAACCAACTCGCCACCGCAGCGCGGTCCGCGGCCTCGCGCTCGACCAGCGCGGGCGCGCTCGTCCTTTCCGCCGCCTGGATCGTCGGCGGCTGCGCGACCTCGACCACCCATGACGCGCCCGCCAAGCCGAACGGCATGTTGGTGCTCGAAGCGCGCACCTGCGGCTCCGTGCAGCGCCTGCACGCCCTCGGCGACGACTACCTCGGTTCGCAGCCGAACGCCGACGACCTGCGGCAAGCGCAGGCGAACGGCATCAAGACGATCGTCAGCCTGCGACATGCCGCGGAGGTCGCTGATTGGGACGAGGAAGGCGTGGCGCGCGGGCTGGGCCTGGGCTTCGTGCGCATCCCTTGGAATGGGCCGGGCGAGTTGGACGACGAGATCTTCGACGAAGCCCGCGCCCAGCTGCGCGGCGCGGCCAGGCCCATGTTCATGCATTGCGGCAGCGGCAACCGCGTCGGCGCCGTCTGGATCCCCTACCGCGTCCTCGACCAAGGCGTGGAGTTGGAAGCGGCCGTGGCCGAGGCCAAGGTCGTGGGCCTCAAGACCCCCGAGTTCGAGGCCAAGGCCCGGGACTACATCCGTCGCCAGCGCGCGGACGGCTGAGATCCGTGCTCGGATGGGCCGAAGTGGATTCGCTGGTCACAACGATCGGCCCCGACGGTTAGCATGGAATCCGCGGGCGACCTTCGTCGTCCAAGGACGCGCGCCGCGCGGCGTCGCGAGGAGTGCCCAACCCATGAAGAAGGCCGTGCTGATCGCTTGGTTGCTGCTGCCCGCTGGGGCCGCCGCCTACCACTACGGACCCGGACAGGAGGCGTTGCGCCTCGACGACGCCGGGGCCGCCATCGAACGCGGACGCGCGGCCGCCGCCAAGGCCCGCGAGGTGGCCGCGGCGGAAGGCGATGCCGCCGCGCGGGCCCATTGGGCCGTGGCCGACGAAGCCTTCGGCGAGGCCTTGAGCTTGTTGCCGAAGGAGCGCGTGGCCGAGGCGCGCAGCGTCCTGCTCGAACGCGCCAAGGCGCAGATGCAGACGAGCCAGTTGCCCGAGGCGCGCGTCGTGCTGGAGTCGCTCGTCGACGAGCTGTCGGCGGCCAAGCCCGGATCGGGCGAGGAAGCCGCGCACGAAGCCTTGCTGGCGGACGCGCGCGAGACGCTGGCGAACGCCCAGTACTACACCACGTGGTTGATGCGCCTCGAGGGCTTCGCGCGCGACGAATGGCTCAAGGAGATCGAAGCCTCGCGCCAGAACTTCACGCTGCTCGCCGCCCAGGCCGCCGAGCGGGGCGACGACGCGGGCGCCCAGCGCCAGAAGGAAAGCGTCGAGTCCGCCGTGCGCCTCGCGCGCATCGACCTCAAGGAGCTGCAAGGCATCCCTCTGCCCTCCACGTGAGAAGGCTGCGGATCCGGGCGCGGTCGCGCCGGGAAACCAGGCAAGAAGTCGAGCAAGTCCAGCACGCCCAAGGACGCGCGCGGAGCCGGCGGCAGCGACCCTGCGGACGGCGGCGGCTCGTGATGCGCGCGCCCGCGGCCGCTGTCAATTGTACTTGACAATGGCCGCGTGGCGCTCCCCGAGGGCGGCGCGCGTGCGCCGCGTGCGGCCCGCCCCCCCCGCACCCTGCACAGCTCCAGCGTCCATCCGCCCGCCCCGGGAGGGCGAGCGCGTCCACACGAGCCGGCTCGCGCCGCTCGACATCGCACGACACATGCGCACGCAACGCACCCGCATCGCCCTGTTCCTCGCCAGCTTCCTCGCGCCCTTCGCCCTGCCCGGCGAGGCGCAAGCGACCAGCCAGACGATCGTGATTTCAAGGGCCGCGGTGGTCCCTGACGCGCCCAGCGAGGAGATGGACCTGCAAGAGGTGCAGGCCGAAGCGCCGGACGAGGCGCCCGTCGCCGACGCCAAGCCCGCGGAGGAGCCGAAGAAGCAGCGCACCAAGCGCGCCGACAAGTTGCGCGCCTTGAACTTCGACCGCCGCGCATCCTCCATCCTGGCGGCGATGTCGCGGCCGGCGCCGGCCCTCAAGGAGGAGGAAGCCAAGGAGGAGGAGCCGCCGAAGGACGAGAAGGAGGCCAAGAAGCGCGAGGAGGCCAAGGCCAAGAAGGCCGAGGAGCGCTTGGTCGCCCTCGAGATGGAGACTCTGGCCCACAAGGTGACGATCGGCGATTGGAACGCGGTCGGGGCCTACATCGCCGAGTTGAAGGCCGCCGACCCGGACGACGCGCAGGCCGCCTTCGATCGCCTGATCACGTCCCTGGCGCAGGGTCCCGCCCGTCCGCAGGACGTGATGCCGCAAGGCCAGCAGTACATCGAGAAGAACCAGTTCTCGCCGCTGGACGTGATGCGCATCGCCGGCACGACCCCCGGCGAGTTGAAGAAGGAGCACCTTGCGACGCTCGGCAGCTTGCTGCGCCTGTCGATCGAGCAAGGCCACAAGCCCGAGACCTTCGTCGCGACTTGGAAGCAGCGCGCGGGCTCGCCGGCCTTCCCGCTGGACAAGCGGCGCTTGGCCAAGCTCCTGGTCGCGGCGGGCGAGCCGGCGCACCTGGATGGATTGCTGCCGACCTTGGAGGAGGCTGTCGAAGGCAACGACCGCGAGGCGTTGAACCTGCTCGCACGCCTGGCGCTGGCCCGGGCCGCCAAGGACAAGGACGACGCGGCGCGTTGGCAGGAGGCGGCGTGGCGCGCGACGCTCGCCGTGCTGTCGACCGGCGACGTGGACGAGGCCGAGAAGAACGAGGCGCTGCAGCGCGCCGTCGAGCTGGCGCCCGTCCTGCGCGGCGAACTGGGCGAACGCTGGCTGGCGGAGAGCTTCACCACCTTCCCCCAGCGTGGCCGCGAGATCCTCGCTTCGATCGGCGGCGCGGTGGCGAAGGGCCTGCAGAGCGCCACCAACGATTCGGAGAAGCGCGGCAAGCTGCTCGAGCTGCAGCAAGCCGCGGCCAAGGCGCTCCTCGAGCACGCGCCGGAGCTGGCCAAGGAGTGGCGCCAGGAGCTGACGCTGCTGGCGGCCAATTGGCTGCGCGAGGCGCAGGCCTCGCAGCTGCACGACAGGTCCAAGACCTATGGTCCGCAGGTCCAGCGCGACAGCTACGGCAACATCTTCTACTACGACTACGAGCAGATGAACGGCTTCGGCAACCAGTGGGGCGTGCAGGCGGTGCGCACCGCGCGGGTGCTCGAGTGCCGGCCGACGGGTCGCTGGGTCGAGATCGTCGACGCCACGCTGCGACCGCGCATCGACTACATGAGCGCCAGCCTGTACCTCAAGGTGGGCGAGGACCTCGACGCGTTCCCGTGCATCGAGTCCCTGGCGCGCACGCAACCGGCGCAGGCCAAGGAGCTCGCGGACGAGTTCCTGCGCGTATGGGCGCGCAACAACGACCCCAACCAGCAGAACAGCCGTCGTTCGGTGTTCGTCTACAGCTACGGCTTCGACGAACGCTCCAACGGCATCCCGCTGACCAGATCCAAGCAGGAGCGCAACCTCAAGAGCCTGGGCGAGCTGGTGGCGCGCCTGCGCGCGGCCGACGTCGCCGTGGACGGGCCGCTGCTGGCGGAGGCCTTCAAGGCGGCGCACGGCAAGGCCGAGGTCTACCGCATCAGCCGCATGGAGGGGATCTTCGGCGCGCTGGACAAGCTCGACGACGAGACCTTCGCCGCGCTGCTGGAGACGATGCGGACCAACCTGGCCTCGGTGTGGCGCGACGCGGCCGAGCAGCAGAAGGCCAAGACCAAGCGCACGAAGAAGGACGTCGAGGCCGAGGTGGACCACGGCTACGAGGTGGCGCGTGGCACGCTGGAGCGCGCCCTGCAGCTGCGGCCGGACGGCTGGCGCATGCTGGTCGTGCAAGCCGCGTTGATGCACGACGAGAACGAGTGGATCGCCTCGCGCAAGAAGGACGCGCGGTACTCGGAGCGTCGCGCGGCCGCCTTCGAGGTGTTCGCCAAGGCGGCCAAGGCCTACGCAGGGAGCCTGCCGCCCGACGATCCGTCCAAGGAGCGGTCCAGCGCCTACGAGACGTGGTTCAACGCGGCGCTGGGCGCGTCCGACATCCGCGCCATCGACCACGAGAAGCAGTTGGCCGCCGGCGAGATCGAGCGCATCAAGCAGGCGCTGGCCGACCTCGGTCCCGAGCGGTCCGAGCGGCACGTCAAGCTGTTCGCCAACACGCTCGCCAACCGGATCGGCTCCGTCAGCCCGGCCGTGAAGCTGCGCTACGTGCGCCAAGGCCTGGCCATCACGGGGGTGAACCGGCAGGTGCGCGACCTCGAGACGCTGGCCGACTACTACGACGACCTCGTCACCGAGATCCAGCTGCGCGCGCGCGTCGATGGCGACGCCAACGTCGGGCACGGCGGGCCGTTCGGCCTGCGCGTCGACCTGCGCCACACCAAGGACATCGAGCGCGAGTCGGGCGGATTCGCCAAGTACCTGACGAACCAGAACAACAGCATGTACGCCTTCAACTACGGGCGTCCGCCGGAGAACTACCGCGACAAGTTCGAGGAGGCGACGCGCTCGGCGCTGGCGGAGCACTTCGAGGTGCTGTCGATCACGTTCAACGATCCCAAGGCGCAGTCGGTCCCCGACGACGAGCTGGGTTGGCGCGTCACGCCCTACGCGTACATCCTGCTCAAGCCGCGCGGCGCGCAAGTCGACCGCGTGCCGGCGCTGAAGATGGACATCGACTTCCTCGACATCTCCGGCTACGTGGTGCTGCCGATCGAGAGCTCGGTCGTGCCCATCGACGCCGCGGCGCCCGTCGGCGTCAAGCGTCCGTACGCGGCGGCGAGCCTGGTGCAGATCCTCGACGAGAAACAGTGGAAGGACGGCTTGATCGGCTTCGAGCTGAAGACCACCGGCGCCGGGCTGCCCGGCGCGTGGAGCGAGCTGGTCGAGTTCGCCCACCCCGGGTTCAAGGTGGCCAAGGTCGAGGACTCCGGTCCGCTGGTCGTGCGCTTCCTCGAGGACGGCAGCGGCGTCGAGTGCGAACGGCGCGTCGCCTACACATTGGAGTCCGAAGGCGGCGCCGGCGGCGATGTGCCCTTCGCGTACGCCAAGCCGCTGGTCGAGGTGAAGGAGGAACAGCGCTTCCGCTACGACGACGCCGACCTGGTAGCGGCCGAACCGACGCTCCAACTGCGTCGTGGCGTCGCCGAGCGCGGCGTTTCATGGCTGGCCTGGGCGGCGATCCTCGCCACGGTCGGCGGCCTTGCGGCCTGGATGTGGACGCGGCGCGCCGGAGCCAACGAGGCCGCGCCCGTGCGCTTCCCCGTGCCGCAGCAGCCCACGGCCTTCTCGGTGCTGGCGCTGCTGCGCGACATCGAACGCCACGGAGGACTCGGCGAGTCCGAACGCGCCGAGCTGCGTCGCGAGATCGCCGACCTGGAGCGCGAGTTCTTCGCCGGCGACGCGCCGCCCGCGCGCGACTTGGGCGCTGTGGCTGGCCGCTGGGCGGCGCGCGCCGCCTGAGCGCGCAACGTCCAGTTTTCTTGACACTCGCCTGCCCCGAGGCACCCAAGCGCGTCCGGCCCGGCCACCATGGCGACGCCACCGGCCGCGGCTACCATGGTGCCGACCCGCCCGGCGCGCCAACCCCCGAAAGGACCCGCGACCATGCTCGATCGTCGTTCCCTGCTCCAAGCCTCGGCCGCGGCCGCGGCGTTGTCCCTGGTCGGTTGCCGCTCGACGCCCGCGCCGCGCAAGCGCTCGCAGGGACGCTTGCGCCACGCCGGCATCGGCGTCGGAGGGATGGGCGCCGCCGACCTCGAGCAGATCGCGGCGCATCCGGACGTGGACATCGTCGCCCTGTGCGACGTCGACGCCAACCACCTGCAGGAGGCCGCCAAGAAGCACCCCAAGGCGCGCCTCCATCGCGACTGGCGCGAGCTGCTGGCGGAGTCGGACGACATCGATTCCGTGCATGTCACCACGCCCGACCACATGCACGCCCCGATCATGTTGGCGGCGCTGGCGCGCGGCCTGCACTGCTATGGTCAAAAGCCCTTGACACGCACCGTGGCCGAGGCGCGCGCCGTGGCGCAGGCGGCGCGCGAAGCCGGGGTCGCCACCCAAATGGGCATCCAAAACCGCTCGAACCTGCCCTACCAGCAAGCGAAGCTCGCCTTCGAGACGGGCTTCCTCGGCCGGGTCTACGAGGTGCATTCGTGGTCGGATCGCCCCGCCGGTTGGTGGCCGCAGGGCGTCGGGCGTCCCGAGGGCTCCGATCCGGTGCCCGAATCGCTGGACTGGAACCTGTGGCTGGGAGTGGCGCCGGAGCGGCCCTACAAGAGTGGCCAGTACCATCCCTTCGCGTGGCGTGGCTGGCGCGACTTCGGCACGGGGGCGCAGGGCGACATGGCCTGCCACCTGATGGATCCGGCCCTGTGGTTCCTCGATCTCGGCGCGCCGACCCGCATCCGCTCCGACGGACCGACGCCCAACTCGGAGACCTATCCCCTGTGGTCGCGCGTCGAGTACGAGTTCGCCGCCACGCGCCACACGACCGCCGGACCCTTGCAAGTGTACTGGCACGACGGCGGCAAGCAGGTGCCGAGCGACATCTTGGCCGAGTTCGGCGCGGGCGAGGTTACGAAGAACGGCTGCTTGTTCCTCGGCACCCAAGGAGCGCTGCTCGCCGACCCCTACGCCGGTCCGAGCTGCTTCCCAGCCGACAAGCACGCCAAGGTGCTCGAGTCGCTGCCGCAGTTGAAGCTGAAGAACCACTGGGCCATCTGGGTCGACGCCTGCCTCGGTCGCGGCGAGCCCAACGGCGACTTCGAGTACGCGGCGCTCCTGACCGAGACGGCGCTGCTCGGGAACATCGCCCTGCAGCTGCCGCACGAGACGCTCGCCTGGGACGGGCGGCGTGGTCGCTTCCGCGGCAGCCTCGAGGCCAACCGCAGGCTCCACACGCCTTGGCGCGCCGACTTCGAGGTGCCTGTCCGCCTCTGAGCTCCCCATGCGTCCGGTCGGGACCCGCGCGCGCGCGCGTGCCGCCGGCAGGCTAGACTCTTGCGTCCGGGGCTCGCCAAGCGGGTCCCGGACCGCATCCATGCCCAGCTACCAGCTCGACCACCTGAGCGCCCTCGAGCACGAGGCCATCCACATCCTGCGCGAGATGGCCGCCGAGCGCGAACGCCCGGCCCTGCTCTTCTCCGGCGGCAAGGACTCCATCGTCCTGCTGCGCCTCGCCGAGAAGGCCTTCCGGCCCGCGCGCCTGCCCTTCCCGATCGTGCACGTGGACACCGGGCACAACTTCCCCGAGGCGATCGAATACCGCGACCGCCGAGTCAAGGAGATGGGCGAACGTTTGGTGGTCGCCAGCGTCGAGGAGTCGATCAGGAAGGGTCGCGTGGTCGAGGAGAAGGGTCCGCGCGCCTCGCGCAACCGACTGCAGACGACCACGCTGCTGGACGCCATCGAGGAGCACCAGTTCGACGCCTGCATCGGCGGCGGACGGCGCG
>SXXH01000190.1 GCA_005789645.1 Planctomycetia bacterium | reverse complement strand
TGCCCTCGTAGATGCGCGTGACCCGCGCATCGCGGTAGAGCTGCTCGATCTTGTACTCGGCCGAATAACCCATGCCGCCGTGGATCTGCACGGCGCGGTCGACGACGCGATCGAGCGCTTCGCTGCAGTACAGCTTGGTCGCCGCCGATTCGCGCGAGAAGGGCTCGTGCGCGTCGCACATCGCGGCCGTGCGGTAGACGAGCGACTCCATGGCGTAGATGTCGACGGCGCTGTCGGCGAGCATCGCCGCGACCATCTGGTGCTCGCCGATGGGCTTGCCGAAGGCCACGCGCGTCTTGGCGTAGTCCACCGACAAGCGCTGCGCCTCCTTGGCGGCGCCCAGGCAGTTGGCCCCCAACGCCAAGCGCCCGCGATCGAGCGTCGCCATGGCGACCTTGAAGCCCTCTCCCACCGCGCCGAGGCGCAGTTCGTCGCCGACGACGCAACCATCGAAGAACAGCGTCACGGTCGAACTGCCGCGCTGGCCCATCTTCTCCTCGCGCTTGCCCACGACCAGTCCCTTGGTCGTCGCCGGCACGAGGAAGGCGGTCACGCCGCGCGCGCCTTCCCCGGGATTGGTCACGGCGAAGACGGTGACGAGGTCGGCGCAATCGCCGGCCGTGATCCAGACCTTCTCGCCGTCGATGCGCCAGCCGCCCTCGACGCGCGTGGCGCGCGTCTTCATCGCGGCCGGGTCGGAGCCCGCGTCGGCCTCGGACAACGCATAGCACCCGAGCACCTCGCCGGCCGCCATCTTCGGCAGCCAGTGGCGCTTCTGCTCCTCGCTGCCGCCGACAAGCACGCTCATCGTGCCGATGGATGCGTGCGCTCCGTAGGTCACGGCCGTGGCGAAGCAGGCTTGCGTCAGCTCCTCCATCACGACGCACAAGCCGGTCTCGCCCAGGCCCGCGCCGCCGAACTCGGCCGGCACGGCGACGCCGGTCAAGCCGCTTTCGGCCATCCGCGCCAGCAACTCGCGCGGCACGCGGTGCTCGCGCTCGATCTGCGGCGCCAAGGGGCGCACCACCTGGTTGGCGAAGTCGCGCGCGAGATCGCGCAACAGGGTCAGTTCCTCGGATCGCGTGGTGATCGACATGGTTCCTAGTTCTATTTCGTCGGAATTGGCGCCGAGGGCAAGGGACACCTTCCCTGCCGGACGCGCTTGTGCGCCTGATTCGTCCCGGATCCGCCCCATGAAGCGGCTCGCAACCCCGGCATGGCGCTCCCAGAGCCTCCAGATGCACCTGCGGACGCCCTCGCGAGAAGATAGGCAGGCGGGCAGGAACTCGACCCCGCCAGTCCGGTTGAAGCAAGGCTGGCACGCCCGCCACTTGGCGTATCCCACCGACCAGAGCATGATGGTCGGGTTGCCAACGCCGCGACGAACCCAATGAAGCCCTTCCACATCCTCGGTCTGCTCGTCCTCTCCCTCCTCGGTGGCTACATCGGCGCCAAGTTCGCCACCCCCGCCGGCTCGGTCGTCGCCACGACGATGCCCATCACCGCCCCTGCGGCCACGACCGAGATCGGCGGCGCGCCCGACAAGGCCCTCGCCGCGCGCCTCGATGCGTTGGACATGCAGTTGGCCATGCTGCAGAAGAAGGTCGAAGACGAGACTGGATCGGCCAGCACACGGCTGGAAGCCCCCGAGGCCGTGGCGGCCAAGGTGGAAGCGGCCGTGGCCAGCGCCGCGCCTTCGCGCGAAACGATCCTGCGCGTCATCGAGGAAGACCGCCTGATGCAGGAGCAAAAGCGCGAGGCGGAGCGCAAGGAGCGCGAGCTCCTGCAGTCCAAGCAACGCGCGGAACGCACCGCCCAGCGCCTCGGCATGGACGCGCTGCAGACGCAGACACTGGCCGACTTCTACGTGTCCGAGCGCGCCAAGTTCGACGAACTGCGCCAAGGCTGGCAGAACGGCGGCGACCCGGAAGGCATGCGCGAGCAGATGCGCGTCGCGCGCGAATGGCGCGATGCCGAGCTCAACCGCCTCTTCGGTTCCGCGCTGGGGGCGCAGCTCGCCGAGCAAGGCTTCGAAGGCATGGGCCGCGGCAATCGTGGCGGCAACAACAACGGCGGCGGCGCCGATCGCCGCGCAGGCGGACGTGGCAACGGCGGCAACGCCAATGGCGGCGCTGGTGGTGGTGGCGGCGGCTTCTGAGCCACGACCACGCTCGCATCGAACCTTCCTCGCGCCCGACGGCGCCTGCTGCGCGGCCTGACCGAGGGCCGCGCAGTGCGTTTGGGACCATCATGCGAGACCAAGACCGGAGCGCGGCGTGAGCGCGCGATTTGGTATCTAGACCGCCACGATGAAGATCCTGCGTCGCGGGTTGTCGCACTGCGTGGGGATGCTCGCCGACCTGCGCCTGCCCCGGCCGCTGCGCGGCGTCGTCCACCGCGCCTTCGCGAGCTACGCCGGCGCCGACTTGGACGAGGTCGAATTGCCGCTGGCCGAGTACCCCTCGCTCGGCGCCTTCTTCGTGCGGCGTCTCAAGCCCGGCGCGCGTTCCCTTCCGACGGATCCGCGCGACCTGGCCTCGCCCGTCGACGGCCGCGTGCAGGCCGTGCATGTCGCCTCGACGGGGTTGACGCTGCAAGCCAAGGGACGCAGCTACCGCTTGGCCGACCTCCTGGGCCCGCTGTGCGCGGAGGCCGACCTCGAGGGCGCCGACTGCCTGACCATCTACTTGTCGCCGCGCGACTATCACCGCATCCACGCGCCCTTCGACGCCCGGCTCGAGCGCGCGCTGTGGATCGATGGGGAGCGCCACTCGGTCGCGCCGCGCGTGCTCGAGCGGCGCGCCGTGCTGGACGTGAACGAACGCTGCGTGCTCGAGTTCTCGCTCGCCGGACGAAGGGCGTGGATGGTGCTCGTGGGCGCGCTCAACGTGGGACGCATGAAGGTGGTGGGCGTGGAGGAAAGCCACGCCGTCCCGACGATCGTCGGACGAGCCGTGGCGCGCGGCGAGGAACTGGCGCGCTTCGAGATGGGCTCGACGATCGTGCTGGTGCTGCCGCGCGGCCTCGCGAGCTGCGCGAGCGGACTGCGCCAAGGCGATCCGGTGCGGCTGCACCAACCCTTGGGCAAGCTGTCATGAGCACGGACTCCGCGCATCCATCGTCGCCCGCCGATTCGCACTTGGCGGACGGGGAGGTGCGCTTGCTGCGCTTGTTCGCCTGCGCCGTGCTGGGACGCTGGGACGAACTGGCCGCGGCGCGGCGCGCGGCGCCGCCGGGCGAACCCAACCGGGCTTGGCGCGAGACGCTGCTCATGGTGCATGTCTACGCCGGCGCGCCGCGCGCGGTGGAGTGCCACGCCGTGCTGGCGCGCGCCGGCGGCTTGGGGACGCTCGATCCGGGCGAGGTCGAAGGCGAGGTCGTGCCGCGCGAGCGCGGCGAAGCGCTGTTCGACGCGATCTACGCGCGCCAGTCCCCCGAGGTGCGCGCGCTCATCGGCGGATTCCATCCCGACTTCGCGCGCGTGGTCTTCCACGATTGCTACGCGCGCATCCTCGCGCGACCAGGCTTGGCGGCGCGCTTGCGCGAGCTGCTGGCCGTGGTGGCGCTCGCGGCCACGGGGCAACCACGCCAGTTGGCCTCGCACGCGCGCGGCGCCTTGCGTTGCGGCGCGACGCGCCTCGAAGTGGAAGCGGCGCTCGCCGCCGTGGCCGACCTGCTCGAGCCCGCGCGGCTGGCGGAAGCGCGCGCCGTCGTCGCGCGCCACGCGAGCTGAGGGTCGGAGCGGCGAGCGGGCCCGAGGACCTGCGAATGCCACTGGCGTGGCGCCCCTCAGCGCGTGCGCGCCTCCAACTGCAGTTCCCTCGCGCGCGCCGGGCGCGTCGAGCGCAGCTGCACGCGTCCTCCGGTCGAAGCGGGTGCGCGCAGGAGTCGATCCACGAGCACCCTGCCGTCGACCTCGAAGCGCACCACGTCGCCCTTGCGCGTCAAGTGCAGCGACAGCTCGACTTCGTCGCCCCCAAGCTGCGCGAGGCGTCCCTCGCCCGCCCGCGCTCGTCGCACCAAGGCGGCGAGGTCCTTCTCCTCGGCCGCGTCGAGGAGCACGCGCGCCGAACGCGCCGCGCGGTCGAAGACCACCAACGCGTGCACGCCAGCGACCGACAAGACGACGAGGTCGAGCGGTTCGCTGGAGGCGCAGGCGAGGCGCACGCGCGCCACGAGCGGAGCGCGCGCGTCCAGCGGCGGATCGAGCGGCAGCGCGGGGCCGGCGACCAGCAGCAGCTCGTCGTCGCGCAACGAGCGCGGCGCGCTCCAGCCGTCCATGGCGCGAACCCACGCGCCGGATTCGAGCCAGCCGCCGACGCGCTCGCCGAGCTTGAACGACAAGACGACCGCTCCATCGGGGCCCAGCCGCACGTCGTCGGCGCCGAGGGCGCCCACGTCGACCACCTGCGGCGCGGCGGCGGGACGCGCCAGTTCCGCCTTGAGCGCGCGCAGTTCGCGTGCTTCTTCTTCGCGCAGTTCCTCGCCGCACTCGGAGAGGATGTCCTCGATGCGCACCACGAGCCGCGCCGGATCCAGGCCGGCCTTGGCGTCGCGTCGCGCCAGCCGCACACGCTCATCCACGGCCGCGCGCAAGGCGCGCAGTCCATCGGCGAGCTGCGACCGCGCCTGCCATGCGAGCGGATCGTCGGCGTCCACGGCGCCCTCGTCCAGCACGCGCTCGAGGCTGCGCCAAGCGCCTTCCTCGAGGTGCAGCGCCACGAGCAGCAACGCATCGCGCGCATCGGCCATGTCCAGCCCGGCGAGCGCCACGAGGCTGGCGCTGTCGACGAGCGCACCCTCGGCGTCGGGCTGCGCGCCGCGCAAGCGCAGCTGCCACGGCGCCGCGCCGCTCGAGACCACCAGCCCGAAGGGCCGCTCCAACGCGGCCACGGCGGCGCGCGCCGCTGCATCCCTCTCGGCGAGGTCCGGCACCGTCCACCCCGCGTCGAGGCGCACGAGCCCGCGCAAGCGCAAGCTGCCCGCGCTCAGCTCGACCTCGGTTCCTTCGCGCGCGGCGAGCCCCTGCGCGGCGCGCACCAGCAGTTCGTGCAACAGGCGCAGGCGACGCTCGAGCAAGCGCAACGCGGGTCGCACGGGCTCCGCCCAGGACTGGTCCGCCCGCGCGGCGACCAGCTCGGCCGCCTCCAACCAGTCGCGGCGCCCCTCGGCGCCGAATGCGGCGCACTCGCGCACCAAGCGCGTCCACTCGCGCTGCTCGTCGCCGGCTGGCAGACTCGCCTCCAGCGCCGCCAGCCGCGCCGACTCGCGCTCGCGCGCCTCGTT
>SXXH01000189.1 GCA_005789645.1 Planctomycetia bacterium | reverse complement strand
GCCGTGCCTGGCGCGCGCGGCCGGCCAAACACGCACGGCGGCTTTGCTCTCGTTCGAAGGCTTTGGCGCGCTCGTCTGCGGGCCGCTCGTCGCCCTGCTCGTCGTGCCGCGCTTGGGCTTGTCGGCCGCCATCGCGCTCGGGCTGGTCGCGCTCGCGGCCTGCGCCGCTTGCGTGGCCTGGCGCGAGCGGCGCGCGCGCTTCGTCTTGTTCGCCGCGTTGGCGGCGGCGGCGTGGACCGCGACGCGTCCTTCGCCCGTGCTCGCGACTCCGCCGTTCGGCAACGGCGCCTTCGAGCTGCTCTCCTTCGCCGAGGACCAGGACTACGCGGTGGCCGTGGTCGACGACGGCATCGAGGGCGAGCGCACGCTGTTGACGGACTCGTTCCGCGCCGCGGGCACAGGCCCGGACTATCGCTACATGCAGGCGTTGGGGCACATCCCGCTGCTCTTGCATCCGGATGCTCGCGCAGTCGGCGTGCTCGCGCTCGGCACCGGCACGACGCTCGGCGCCGTGTCGTTGCACTCCGCTCCGCGCTCCATCGAAGTGCTTGAACTCTCTCGCGCCGTGCTCGAGGCTGCGCCCTTCTTCGCGCACAAGCACCATGGCGCGCTCGATGCGCCGCTCGCGCGCTTGCTGGCGCGCGAGGAGCGTGTCGGCGCGACGCTCGGCGACGGCCGCGCCACGCTCGCGCGCGGCCGCGCCTACGACGTGCTGACGATGGAACCCCTGCTGCCCGATGCACCCGGCGCGGTGTATCTCTACACGCGCGAGTTCTACGCCTTGGCGCGGCGCGCCTTGAAGCCCGGTGGCTTGCTGGTGCAGTGGATTCCCACGCACGCGCTCGAACCCGGCACCTGCGACGCGCTGCTCGACACCTTCGCGGCCAGCTTTCCGCGCACCACCGTCTTCGTGGTGGGCACGCAGACGATCCTCGTCGGGTCCGCTGCGCAGCTCTCCTTCGCCAACGCGGGAGTGGCGCACGGCGATGCCTTGCGCGCGGAGCTCTCGGCGCTGGGGCTCGCCGACGCCTCCGGACTTGCCGCGGCTTGCGTCGGGACGATCGAGCCGCGCCCGAGAGCCCGCCTGGTCACCGATGGCGACCCTTGGATCGTGCATGCGCCGCGTCGGCAAGGCGCCGCGTTGCTCTCGGACCTCGGCGAGAACTTGCGCCGCTTGCGCCAACGCGCCGCTCCCGCGCAGGACTTGCCCGCGGACGAGGGGACTGCGCGTGCGCTGCAGGCGCGCGCCTTGGTGCGCCTCGCCCGCGAGCGTTTCGCCGACGAGACTGCGCGCCTGGCGCGCGGCGGCGACGCGCAGGAAGTTGACCGGCCGTCGTGGCGCGAAGCCGTGGCCGAGGCGCGCCTCGTGGCTCCCGCCGACGCCGAGTTGGAGGCCTTCGAGCGCGAGGCGCGCTTCGTGATCGGTCTGCGCGAAGGAGCCACGATCCTCTCGCTGCGACGCGACGCCGAAGGGGCTCGCGCCGCGTTGGCGCCGTTGCTGGATGCCGCCGAGGCGCGTCCGGATCGAGCCGACGTGCATGCTTGGACCGCACTGGCCTTGGAGCGCGCCGGCAGCGGCGCGTGGCAGGCAGCCCTGTCCAAGGCCGGGGAGTTGTGCCCAGGCCTCGCGGCGACGCGCACGGCGGAACGCTTGCGCGCCCTGGCGCCCAGCGAGCAGTTCCGCGCGCGCCTCGACGCCCATGCGCCAAGCCGTCGCCTGCCCTGAGCGCCGTGCACCGCCCCGACTTCGTCCAACTCGCGCGACTTTGCCTCGAGTTGACGGTTCCAATCCCGCCTTGTGGCCTCGCGCCACGTATCCTGCCCGCTTCGGACACGCACACCATGCACTCGATCCAGCGCACCATCTTCGCTTGCCTCGCCCTCGCCTGCTTGTCCGCCGTCGCCACGGCCCAACTGCCCTTCGCGCAGATCGCCGAGGAGGCGCGCGTTCGCCACGGGCTCGACGCCCAGGCGCAAGCGACCATCCACGAGGCCATCGACAAGGCCACGGTGCGCTGCGACCTCGGGGCCTTCGAGTTGCGCTTCCCCGCGCTGCGCCTCGAGGATCGGGGCCTCGAGTTCACCCAAGTGTGCGACGCGCTGTTGGCGACGCAGGAGGCTTGGTTGGAGTGGCTCGAGCCGGCGGGCGGCGAGCTCAAGTCCCTGCGCGCGGACCTCGCCAAGTTGCGCGGCGCCATCAAGGAGTGGAAGCCCGCGGTGCTGGCCAAGGCCAAGGATCAGCCGGGAGCCGACATGTATGCGGTGGCGGGTGCTCCCGAGACGGTGCGCGCCGCGGCTGCGCGTGTCGCCGCCACCCTGCGCGCGGCGGGGGAGGTCGGTGCCGCGCGCGCCGAGCCCAAGGCGCTGCGCTTTTGCGCCGAGCCCACGCGCGACGACTTCGTGCAGGCGCTGGTGCTCGCGGGCGACCTGAACGCCGAATGGAAGAGCTGGTGCTGGGACGATGGCATCGCGTATTGGACGCAGGTGTGGTTCGACGACGCGCAGGTGACTTGCCTGCAGTACGCGGCGCAGGCCCTGCCGCCCGGCACGTGGAAGCAGGGCACGTGGATGAACGAGCGCGATCCCGACGTGATGCAGCAGCAGGTGGCCCAATTGGCCGCCAACCAGTTGCTCTCCGACCGCTTCGGAGACCACGCGCCCTCGGCCTTCATCGGTGGGCTGTCGTTGAACATCGTGGTCGACCTGCATGGCCAGTGCAACACGCGCATCGACGGCGATCTGCGCGCGCGCAAGACCGACAAGCGCGAAGTGTTCATCGCCGGCGGCTTGTCCGAGGGTGGGCGCCTCGGCAAGAACGTGGCCGACACGCGTTGGCGCGAGGACCACGGCCGCGGCCACTTCCTCTCGATCTTGCGGCAGTCGCAGAAGGAGGGCGATGGCCTCGCCAAGCAGGTCAAGTTCAAGCCTGCCGCCTTCGGCATCCGCGACGACTCGGGCGGCAACGCCCGCGCCGTGCTCGGACCGTTCATCGGCTCGGCCGCGGCGACGACCGAGGCTCCGCCGGAGAAGTACCTCGGCGACTTCGCCGAGTTCACGCGCGCCTACAAGTGCGGCTTCGTGCACTGGCTGAAGAGCGCCGCCGAGGGCAACCCGAAGAAGTCCGGCGCTTCCTTCGCCCGCTTGCTGGTGGCCTTGTCTACGCCGACGCCGGAGGGAGCCACCTTCGATTTCGAAGCCACCTGCGCGAAGCTCTACGGAGGGGACCCGCTTTCGTCGCAGCCGCTCACCGCCGACACCTTGGAGGGCCGCTTCCTGCAGTGGTTGTCCAAGCGCAAGGGCTGAGCTCCGTCGCTTGGGTCCTCCTAGCGCTGGAGGATCTCGCTCAAGATCGGCGCGAGGTCGGAGGCCCACTCGCCGTAGGCCGTCTCCGAGAGGTGCAGGAAGTCCGGCATCGACTCGCGCGCGACGACGCCATCGCCACGCACCCAGCGGTCGCCGAGCGCCAAGACGCGCACATGCTCGCCGCGTTGGCTGCGCAGCGCTTGGTTGACCTGCGCGATCTCGCCGCGCATGGGGTTGAAGCGCTCGCCACGTGGAAAGATCTCGAGCGCCACGATCACGGCCTTGGGGGCCTGCGCGCGCAGCGTGGCGACGACCTGCAAGAGCCCCGCGAGCGTCTGCTCGCCATTGCTCGTGCCGTGCCCGAGGTTGTTCGTGCCGATCAGGAGCACGATCGCCTTGGGTTCCAGGCGCGCGAGGCTCGCCTGTTGGAGGCGCCAGAGCACATGTTCCGTGCGATCGCCGCTCACGCCGAGGTTCAACGCTCCCAAGGGCGCGATATGCCGCTCCCACGCCGCCTTGCCCGCGCCCTCGAAGCCCTGCGTGATGGAGTCGCCGAGGAACACGATGGGGGACGCGGGGGCCTCCTTGGCGCGGCGCAGAACTTCGTCCTGCCGAGCGAGGATGCCCGCATCCGTGCGCGGAACAGGCGTCGTGGCGGGGTTCGCGGGTGCGTTGGTTGCTTGTCCGATGGTGCGGGAGGGGGCGAGTGCCACGGTGCAGACGAGGGCGATGGTCGCGAGGAGCGCGGGCTTCATGCGTCAAAGCCTAACGCACGCGACGTCCAAGCCAGATTACCCGCCGCCCTCGTGGATGCGCAGGTCGAAGGCGCGCAGGCGGGCTGCGATCTCGTCGCGCGCGGCGCGGAAGCGGCGCATGTGCTCGGCTTCCTCGAGCGGCTCGTTCGTGGCGGGGTCCGGGATCGGCCAATGCAGGCGGTGCGCGGAGCCCAGCCAGGCCGGGCAGACCTCCTCGGCGCACAAGGTGACGACCACGTCCACGCTGGAAGGGTCGATGGCGGAGACGTGCTTCGACGATTGCGTCGAAGCATCGAGGCCGAGCTCGTGCAGGACGGCGAGTGCGCGCGGGTTGACGCGCGTGGGGTTGCTGCCCGCGCTGGCCGCGACGACGCGCGTTCCAAGGATCTCGCGCGCCAACGCCTCGGCTAGTTGGCTGCGCGCCGAGTTCGCCACGCACAGGAACAAGAGGCGCACCGGCCCTCGATCGCCGCGATCAACTGCCACGCCACGACTCCTTGGCGCGCAGCGCCAGCTTGACGAGCACCAGCAAGACGGGGACTTCGACCAGCGGACCGACGACGGCCGCGAAGGCCTGGCCGCTCTGCAGCCCGAAGCTGGCGATGGCCACGGCGATCGCCAGCTCGAAGTTGTTGGAGGCGGCCGTCAAGGAGACGGTCGCCGCCTGCGGGTAGGCGGAGCCGAGCTTGCGCGCCGACCACATGGAGAGCGCGTACATCGCGCCGAAGTACAGCACGAGCGGCGCGGCGATGCGCACCGCGTCGAAGGGTGCTTGCAGGATGCGTTCGCCCTGCAGCGAGAACATGGCGACGATGGTGAAGAGCAGCGCGACCAGCGTCAGTGGGGAGATGGAAGGCGCGAAGCGGGTTTCGTACCACTCGCGTCCTTTCGCGCGCACCAAGAGCAGGCGGCTGGCGAGTCCCGCGGCGAAGGGAAGGCCGAGGTAGAGGGCCGTGGTCGCCGCGATGTCGCCCATGCCGATGTCGAGCGCCACGCCGGCGAGGCCCAAGCGTTCGGGCATCCACTTGGCCCAGAACCACGCCAAGGGAGCGAACGCGACGATCTGGAAGAGCGAGTTGGCCGCGACCATTCCCGCGCACGCCTCGCGATCGCCGTCGGCGAGGTCGTTCCAGACGAGCACCATGGCGATGCAACGCGCGATCCCCACCAGGATCAGGCCCAACATGTACTCCGGCTGGTCGGGCAGGAACGCGGTCGCCAGTGCGAACATCAACGCCGGTCCCACGATCCAATTCAAGGCGAACGAGAGTGCGAGCAACCGTCCATGGCGCGCCAGCGAGCCGAGCTCCTCGTAGCGCACCTTGGCGAGTGGCGGGTACATCATCACGACCAACCCGACCGCGATGGGCAGGATCGTGTCGCCCACCGCCATCCTCCCGAGCACGAGCGGCACTTGCGGCGCGAAGCGCCCGAGCAACACGCCGCCGACGATCGCCAAAAGGATCCACCATGTCAGATGGCGGTCGAGGAAGGAGAGATGTCGGATGGGCGAGGCCATCTTGCACCTTGCGCGGGAGATGTTGCGCGCGCTTCGTCAAGGACGCATCAAGAACGAGCGGGTCCCTCCAGCCTCAGTAGAGCCGAGTGAGGGCCAATCGACGAAACTCGACCGGCACCCCCTCGGCTTGCAAGGCGATGCGTCCGCTGCTCGTCGTGCAATCCGTTCCGTGGTTGACGAGCGCGTCGTTGACCCACACGCGGATCTCGCGCTCGCGACACTCGATCTTCATCGTGTTCCACTCGCCCACGGGCCGTTCGGAGCCATCCGTCAGGTTGAGGATGCGTCGCGCCTTGTCGCCATCCACGCCCCAGTCCGCTCGCGGACCGCGGCGCGACTCCATCTCGGGCACGACGATGTCCTCGCCGATGCACCAGAAGTCGCCGGCGTTCCCGCTGTGGAGTTGGCACTCGATCGATTGCGGGAACATGCCGTACAGGCGTCGTGGCGTCGTGGCGTGCACCAACACGCCGCAGTTGCCCGCCTCGGCCGCGAAGCGATACTCGACGAGCAGTTCGTAGTTGGAGTAGACATCGTTCGTGAGCAAGTGGCCGCCGGGAGTGCCGTGGCTGACGAGCAGGCCGTCGCGTACGCCGAAGGACTGTGGAACGGCGGGGTTGTCATCGGCCGCGGGCACATCGGCATGCCAACCGGCGAGATCGCGGCCATTGAAGAGCTGCACGACGCTCGGCACCTGCGCGTCGCCATCCGGCGCAGCATCCGTCGCATGGGAGTTCGCGCCGCTGGAGTCGCGGTCGGGGGAATCGGGGCTTTGCGAGTCCGCGCCAGCGCAGGCGCACACGCAAGTCAGCAGGATCGACAGGACGGCGGGCGCGGGCTTCATGTCGAGTACGCTAGCGCTTCGCGCCGTGCTCGTCATCCCCGCGTGCGGACAAGCGAGGGAGTGCTGGCGGTTGGAGGGTCTTGCACTCGCATCAGGCTCGTGACCACTTCGTCGCGGAAGAACCACGGACTTCCAGCACGACGCGGCCCAGCGCGACGCGCGCGACGCTATCGGTGGAGCCAGGAGGGGCGAGCAGGTGCTCGCCCGCGGCGGTCGTGGCGCAATCAGGCGGGGTCAAGAGCAGCGAGGCCGTGTCGTGCGTGGCCTCGCGTGTTCGGCTTCGCATGTTCGGCTTCGCATGAAGAGCGGCTCGCCACCGTTCGCCGAGGGCGCACGAGGGGCCGCACTCCGTGCCGTGTTGCTGGCCGTTCCGTTCTCCGCATCACCAAGGTCGCACGCTCATTCGGGTTGCAGATGGGACAAGACTCGGTTGCGGGACTGCGCTCTGTAGTCGCCGCATCCTCTGTCTCTCTCTCTACTCTCTAGTGTCCCCGTGCAGCACGTCGTGCGACCACGGATGACCACCGTGTCGAGGTGCTCGCTTGCCGGCCCATCTCCTGCAGGCGAAGCCTCATCCTGGAGGCCGAACATCGTATTGCTGTTGGCCAGATCCTCGACCGGCACCGGCTGGATCCCATCCCAGTGCTCCACGGCCTTGCCGTTCCCCAATCAGGGCAAGTCGTAGAAGGCGTTGGTCGTCCCGTTCCATTGTCCCTCGCTGATCACGAGGACGAAGTCGCCTTCGTCCAGCACCTTGCGGACCTTGGTCTGCTTGAACATGTTGTCGTGCGAGGTGAGGTGCGCCACCGCCTCGCCGACGTCCGCCAGACCGTCTTTGATTGGCGGGCTGTGCTGGTGGGACTTCTACGCGCTGATGTAGTCGGGCGCCTTGCTCGGGTTCTTCCCCATCAGGACGTCCTCCACCATGGCCTTCGCGAGTGCCTTGTTGGCTGCGGTCTTGTCCGGGTCGGTTTTCTCCACCAGCGCAGTCATGGCGTCCCATTGCTCGGCGACCTTGCCATTGCCGTCGACGCGGAGGATGTCGAAGGACACCAACTCGTCCGCGCCGAACGGCTTCGCGTTGCGCCAGATGTCGTGCATGAAGACGTAGTCGCCGTCCTGGCGCATCCTGACGTTCTAGGCGTTGGTGCCGTGCTCCTGCAGGACGGCAAGCATCTGGATGAAGGACTCCAGCCCCGTCGGGATGAAGGGGTTGTGCTGGATGTAGTCGGCGTTCGCCACCTGCCGCATCGTCGCGGGATCGTTCCTCAGCACCGCGCCGAGGAATGCGCTTGCGGTTGCCTTCGTGCTCATCGTCGTGCTCCTTTCAACTCGGGCCTCATGCCGACGCGCCGCCCAGCGTGCTTTCGAGTTGCATCTCCTCGAGGACGCGATCCTGAATGGGCTGCTTCCTCGCGTTCATCTCGTCCACGCCCCAGGTGATGCCCACCACGGTGCGCGTGGGTCGCTTGCCAGCGGGCATGTCCACGAGGGCGACGTAGGCATCCACCACCAGTTGCGGCTTGGGCGCTTGCTCGCTTTGCAGGAACGCAGTGAAGTGCGCGCCCAGCGCCGAAGGGACACCCGCCAGTTCGCCATAGCTGGCCAGGACGTCACTGCGGCTGGGTGCCTGACCTGAGGCTAGGAGCCCAGTGCCGAACGGACCCGGCTCAACGAGGGCGACATCGATCCCGAACGGGGAGAGCTCGTAGCGCAACCCCTGCGTGTAGCCTTCCAACGCGTGCTTCGTGGCGCTGTAGGTCGAGAAGAACGGCGGGGAGATCTGACCGACCAGGGAGGAGCAGTTGATGATGAGGCCAGACTTCGCAGCGCGCATGCCCGGGAGGACCGCCTGCATGGTGCGGATGGCACCGTAGTAGTTGGTCTCCATCTGCTCCTTCGCTTGCGCGACACTGAAGGCCTCGGTGATGCCGAGGTACATGATGCCGGTGTTGTTGATCAGCACATCGACCGGACCTTGCGCGAGGATTCGCGCGAACCCGTCGGCGACGGACGCGTCGCTCGCCACGTCCATGTCGATGATCGACACGTTCTTCGAGTGGGCTTCCAGCGCGGCCTTCTTGCCGGCGTTGCGCCCGGCGGCGTCGCGCATCGTGCCCCAGATCCGGTACCCCTTGTCGGCGAAGGCCTTGACGGCGCCCTCTCCAAAGCCGCTACTTGCCCCTGTGATGACCAGCGTCTTGAGGTTCTCGTTCATTTGTTCGTCCCTTGCATTCGAGTTTGGGTTTGGAGGTCAGCACGCGGGCTTTGCTGTGATTCGTACCAATCGGTACGAAAGAATTGTCCGGGCAAGGGCGCTCGGTCAAGAATAAAATACCGCCAGGTTCGAAAGTGGATCGAGAGCACGCAAAGCGAGGCCGCGGCAGACCGCAGACGCTCGACCGCCAGCGGACGGTGGAGGTCGCAATGACGAGCTTTTGGTGCGACGGCGTTCGCGAGGTCTCGATGAACGAGATCTGTCGACGCGCGAACGTGTCGAAGCCGGGCGTTTACCGCGAGTTTGGGAACGAGGATGGGCTGACGGAGGCAGCGGTCGAGCTCTACCGAGCGACCGTGGTGGCTTCGGTGCTCGAGGTGCTCGCCCAGGACAAGCCCTTCTCGGAGATCCTCGACAGCCTCTTGCGCTGGACGACCGAGCCGTCGGCAAAGCCGGCCGGTTGTCTGGTCGCAGAGCTGCGTAGCGCCCCCGGCGGACTTGGCCCGGCCACCGCCGCGAAGGTCAGCGCGGTCGCCGAGGACATGCGGCGAGCGTACGAGCAGTGGTTTCGGCGAGCCCAGGCGCGGGGCGAGGTGGACGCTACGGTCTCACCGGCTCTCGCGGCGCACTTCATCGACACGCAGCTGACCTCGGTGCTGCTGCAGATGCGGCTCAGGACAGACCCGGAGCTTGTACGCGCGCAGGCACGCTTGGCGTTTCGGTCGCTGTACCCGCCGGTTGCCGGCACGTGACATCGCGTCCTCCCTGGCCGGTTGAACGTCTCACGCTTCCTCCCGCGAAGACCAGCTCAGCCGTTGGACGCTCTCGGTTCCTCGCTCCACGAGGGCCAGTAGAGAGAGCGCGAGCGCCGTCCAGAGCGCCCTAGTCGCGCGCGCTTCCTAACGCTCGCGGCGCTCTCTGCACGAACGCGGTCCACGCGCGCGCGGGACACGCCGAGCGTTGGAGGTCACGGAAACGTGGGGGGGGAGAAACGCAGGCGGCGAAGGAGGGCGCTCTCCAGGAGCCGCTGTTGAAAAGTGCGGGGTCGCGCTGCCGCGACCCCGCTTGAATGGCTCCCCGAGTAGGGCTCGAACCTACAACCCTGCGATTAACAGTCGCATGCTCTACCATTGAGCTATCGGGGATCGATTGGGCGCACAAGGGTACCGCCGGAGCGTCCCAAGTCAAGCCGTGAAGCCCTCCTTCGGCCGTCCACCGGGCTGGCCTTGAACCCCATCCGGCCGCGAATCCGCGCTCCGCGGCGTTCCTAGGCGGGATAGAAGGAAACAGCTTCCGAGTCGAAGGCTTGAGGAGTACTGGAGAGTTGCTCGAGCCGGAACAGGTCCACGTAGTCGCGGGGTGCGCCTGCGCGCCTCGGTGCCATGCCGCAGCTCGCGGCCACAGCGGCTACCAGCCGTTCGGCGGCGATGCCGCGTGCCCGCAGCTCCGCCAGGGTCAATCCGGCGCTGCGCTTGGCGAGGCGCACGCCCTGCGCATCGACCACGAGCGGCACATGCAGGTGGCGCGGGGTCGCCAACCCGAGCAGCTGCTGCAGCAACACTTGGCGCGCCGTGACCTCGAGCAGATCGCCGCCGCGCACGACTTCGCCGATGCCATCGCGCGCGTCGTCCACGACCACCGCTAGTTGGTAGCTGGGTTCGCCGGCGCGCGTCAGCAAGGGGAAGTCGCCAACCTGCGCCTGCACATCGATCGCGCGTGCGCCGTGCAGTTGATCGACAAACTCGATCGGTCCGGGCGGCACGACGAGGCGCAGAGCCGGCTCGCGTCCACTCGCGGCGCGCGCCGTCTCCATGCTGGCGTAGCGTCCGCGACAGGTGCCCGGATAGCGCGGGCCCTCGTCGCCGTGCGGCGCGCTTTGCGCCAACGCCACTTCCTTGCGCGTGCACACGCATGGGTAGGCGAGTCCGCGTTCCAACAGCGCGTGCGCGCGTGCGCGGATCGCCTGCAGGCCGTCGCTTTGCAAGCGCCAAGGACCATCCCACTCGAGGCCGAGCCACTGCAGATCCTCGAGCACGCCGTCGACGTGCTCCGGCGAGCAGCGGCCCGCGTCGAGGTCCTCGATGCGCAGCACCACTGGCGCGCCCTGGCTGCGCGCGCGCCAGTACGCGACCAAGAAGGTGCGCGCGTGGCCGATGTGCAGGCGTCCGCTGGGGGAGGGCGCCAACCGGCCGGTCGCGTTCACCACGCAACCACCTCGCGACGCGAGCGGTTGAGCAGATACAGAAAGAGCGGTCCGCCCAGCAGGGCCAACAAGACACCCGGCGGCAACGCGCCGCTCCAACCAGCCGCGCGCGTGGCGACATCGCACCACAAGAGGAACGCCGCGCCGCACAAGGCCGCGGCGAAGGCCAGCGGGCGATGGGCGCGGCCGAAGGTGGCGCGCGCCAAGTGGGGCACGATCAAGCCCACGAAGGGGATCTGGCCGCACACCGCCGTCGAGGTGGCTACGCTGGCGGCCGCGGCGAGCAACGCCAGGCGCGACACCGCCAGCTCGTCGACGCCGAGCGCGCGCGCGTCCTGCACGCCACCGCGCAGCAGGTCGAGCTCGCGGCCCACGAAGGGCACGACGGCGAGCGCCACCGCGAGACCCAGCCACACGAGCAGCGCATGCACGCCCGAGCGATCCTCGAAGCTGCCGAAGCTCCATACGAGGATGCTGCGCGACACCTCCCAGTCGGGCAGTGCCAGCGCCTGCAGGAACTGTTGCGCGCCGGCGCACAGGATGTTCATGGCGATGCCGAGCAGGAGCGTCGTCGGGATGGATGGCCGTCGCCCGGCGAGGCCGAGCTTCCACACCACCAACGCCACCAGCATGGAACCAACGAAGGCGCTGGCGGGCACCACGAGCAGTCCTGTCTGCAAATCCGCGCCAAGCAGGTCGAGCTTCGTCGCCGCGCCACCTAGGGCGATCAAGGCCGCGACGGCGAACAGCGCCGCGCCAGCCGATAGGCCCAGGAGTCCGGGTCCCGCCAGCGGATTTTGGAAAACGCCTTGCACGAGCACGCCTGCCACCGCCAGAGAGGCTCCCGTGCCGGCGATCGTGAGCGCTCGCCACAGGCGCAGGCGCGCGATCGTCGTGGTTGTGGGGTCCGACTCGCCCAACAGCGCAGACCAGATCGCCCCGTAGTCCAGCGGCACCTCGCCGAGACGCAGCTCCAAGACGAGTCCTGCGACCAGCGCGAGCGCGAACAACCACGGCCAAGCACCGGTGCGGCGCGGACGGGTTGGTTCGTGCGGCGCAGGGGGTGTCATGGGTGGGGCGGCTACGCGCGCGGCAGGCCGCACGACGCGCCGCATGGGGGGGCGGATGGTAGCGGATGCACCTCGGAGCAGTCGCTACCCAGGGTCGTCCGCGTCCCTGCTAGCCTGTGGGGCATGGCCTGGCTCCGACATGGGGTGCCGTGGGGCACGACAAGCGAGGCGCGCGAGTTGGATCAGCGCGCCTTGCTGGAGCTGGGCTTGCCTGGGTTGCTCTTGATGGAGACCGCCGGCGGTCAGGCGGCGGACATCATCCATGCCGAGTGGCGGGGTGCTTGCGAGGCACAGACGCCTGCTACGTTGCCTCTACCGCGAGTCGCGATCCTATGCGGCGGCGGCAACAACGGCGGGGACGGCTTCGTCGTGGCGCGACGCTTGTTGGACCGCGCGCGGGTGGAGTGTCTGGTCGCCTCGGATCCGGGCGATGCGCCGCCTGATGCGGCGGTCATGCGTCGCGCCGCCTCTGCGTGCGGCGTCCCCGTGCATGATGTGCGCGCGCAGGGCACGCTCGAGCGCGACGCGGGCATCGCTTGGTTGAAGCAGGCCGACATCGTGATCGACGCTGTGCTCGGGACCGGCGCCCGACTCCCCGTCGGGCGCGGAGCACTCGTACTGCTGGAGGCGCTAGCAGCCTGCGTCCGACTATCGTCCGGGATTGGGGCAGGGGCCCGCACTCAGTACGTCGTGGCCTTGGACCTGCCGTCGGGTGGCTGCGGCGACACGGGTCAGGTCGACCGCTTGACCCCGAGTTGCGGCCTGACTGTCACCTTCGGAATGGCCAAGGTCGGTCTTGGGATGGCGCCGCTGGCAGGCAAGACCGGGCGAGTCGAGGTGGCGGATCTGGGCTTGCCGAAGGCCTTTAGGACCCCGTCGGCGGTCGAGCGGGATGGGAAGAAACTTCCCTAACCTGTTCTTGATGGGGTGTTTGGCCGCTTCTGGCCCGGAAGAATTAACCCATCAGAGTAGCACAGAGGTGGCCAGATTGCCACTTGACCCCTCCCTGCTCCCAAACACGGGTGGTACAGTTCGTTTGCCCTGAGAGGCGTGGAACCTTCACCGGCCGGTGCGGGTCGAACGGCTCGGGGACCGAAACATGGCGGTCGAATGGACTTGCGACGCGTTCGCAAGACGGTCGGACACCAGGCTTCGGAGCAACTCCCTAGATCTAGGCAAACTCTCCACAGTCCGACTCAAACAGGAGTCCTACATGATTCGCAACTCGCTCATGACGGCCGGCATCCTGCTCGTTGGCGCCTCCGCCTTCGCGCAGCAAAACGCCGCCTCCCGCGTTCAACCGATCACGGGTCAAGTCCGCAACGCTGGTGTCTACCACCTGAACACCGGCACGTGGACGCGCCACGCCACCCAGGCCAACCTGGGTGCCGACATCATCTACAACAACACCTGCAACTCGACGTACTTCTCCGGCTTCAGCGGCGACACGTTCGTCGACGAAGGCCGCCTGCCGAGCCCCAGCGGCCCGAGCAACCTGAACAACCGTCCGGGCTGCACGACCAGCTACCTGATCGACGGCATCCAGATCGCGTACTGCACCGACCAGACGACCGGCAACTACAACCTGTCGTTCTTCCAGTCGTACGCTGGTTGCACCTCCGTCGTCGGCGTGACGCCGACCGCCACCTACTCGCTGGCTCTCGGCACGCAGTTGCCGGCCGCCGCGGTGGTGGGCACGGTGAACTGCTGGGTCGTGACGATCGACGCCGCTGGCGGCGTTGCCAACTTCACGATGCAGGCTGATGGCGACGGCACCTTCGGTGGCGGCGGCATCGACACCTTCGGCTGGTCGATGAGCTCGACGGCCGCTGGCACCAGCACGGGCCCGTTCATCGCCGGTGACCCCAACTCCTGCCTCGGCTACGACGGCACGCGTTGGGACCCGACGATCAACTACGCCGAAGACGGCACGGGCATGGGCACCCAGAACTCGTTCTACAACGAGGGCCCGATCACGGCCGCCGGTTGCTACTGGTTCGGCCCGAACTTGCCGATGGCTTCGTTCTGGCTCGAGCTGAACGCCAACGCTTGCGTTCCGACGGAACCGGGCGTGCGCTACTGCTCGGGTGACGGCACGGCCACCGCTTGCCCCTGCGGCAACGTGGGCACCGCCGGCAACGGCTGCGCCAGCTCGATCAACACCGCGGGCGCGAGCCTCGGTGCCGCGGGCACGGCGAGCCTCGCCGCCGACACCGTCGTCCTGACGGGTTCGGGCATGCCGAACAGCAACGCTCTGTACTTCCAGGGCACCATCCGCCAGAACACGGGCCTCGGCAACGCGTTCGGTGACGGTCTGCGCTGCGCGGGCGGCACGATCATCCGCCTCGGCACGAAGACGAACGTCCTGGGCACCTCGTCGTACCCGACCGCCGGCAACCAAGCCGTGTCGGTCCGCGGTGCGATCACCGTCCCGGGCACGCGCACGTACCAGGCTTGGTACCGCAACGCCGCCGCGTTCTGCACGCCGTCGACCTTCAACCTGTCGAACGGCTACGAGATCGTCTGGGCCCCGTGATGATTGCTCGCGACTTGGCTTGCGCCAGGTCGCTTGAATCGCACTGAGCGACTGCGACCCGCTGCGCCTCTGGCGTGGCGGGTCGCAGCTTTTACTCGGGACTGATCGAGGTTCGCGACTTCCCAAAGCGGCCGGCCACCCGCGTCCTGTTCGGCACCACGGTGCGCTGTCCTGGCGTTCCCGAGGGTTGCGCGCCGCCCCGCAGGCATGCCGTCCTTCACGTCAAGCGCGAGTTCAGCTCGTGCTGGACGATCCCGAGCAGCGCAGGATGGAACGGCCGCGCGCGGGAGGTCACCTGCGAATGCGTGAAGTTCGCGTCGAGCGCCTACCACAGGCGCTCAGTACCGCCGCAACCAGCCCACCTGCGGGTGCAGGCGCAGCAATTCCCGCGCCTCTTGGGTCGCCTGCAGCTTCCTGCCCGACGCCACCAGCGCTTCCAGTCGTTGCTCTTGCGCCTTCCAATACCAACCTGCCGCATCGGGAGCGACGTAGAGCGCCGCAGCCGCAGTCGCGGCTTCGAAGCGCATCTGCTGATCGTCGGCCAAGCGCGCCAGTTCGGCTCGAGCGTAGTGGCAGTTGAAGGCGGCTTGCGGCTCGCGCGCGTGGCGCGCGCCGCTCGCCAGCGAGTCCGCGGCTTGGGCACGCTCGGCGTCCGTCAGTCGTCCCGCTGCGGAAAGTGCGACGGCGACGCGGCCCACATCGTAGGCGGCGGCGCTCGAGAGTGGTGCGGCCTCGATCGCGGCGCGCGCGGCCTGCCACGCGGCGGCGAGGTTGCCGGCCTGAAGTTCGATCGCCACGCGGGTGCGTTGGGCGTCAACTTCGCGAGGCGCGAGTTCCGTGGCACGCTGCGCTGCCGCGCGAGCCTCGTCCAGCCGGCCGAGTCGTTGCAGGCACAACGCTCGGTCCTTGTGCACGATCCACAGCCTGTCCTTCAAGGCCAGCGACTCGTCGAACGAGCGCAACGCCGACACGTCGTCGCCGCGGCGCACGGCGGCGACGCCCGCCTGCCAGGGGCCTTGGGATCCGCTCGTGTCGATCGCGTCGGGAGTGGCAAAGGCCAGCGCCGCCACGCACGCGAGCACGACGCCTTGTCCAGCGAGCGCGCCGCCGCGGCGTTCACGCAGCGACTCGACCAACTGCACGAGTCCCGCGGCCGCCGCGATCGCCAGCCATGGCAATAGCGGCGCGCGGAAGCGCGCGCACACGAAGAACAGGACGATCGTCGCCGCGTAGGCGCAGAGCACCAGGAGCAAGGCGCTCGAGCCAGGGCGACGCCGCAAGGCCCACAAGCCGACCACGGCCAGCGGCAACAACACACCGAAGCGCGCCGGAAGCCATGACAGGATCGGCGTGTAGGTCGCGAGGTAGTAGGCGTCGTCCTGGTTGTTGCCGAGCTCGTGGTCGAGCAACAGGAGACGCGTCTTCCATGCCATCAAGCGCAGGGCCGCGAGCGGCTCGGCGCTCCACCATGCCAGCGTGGCGCGCGTGTAGTGGCCCGACACCTCGGTGGGCGCGAGCTTGCGCCCCTCGGCGGCCTCGGCTTGCGCGATGGAATCCTCGAAGCCGCCCCACCAATCCGGGCGTGTCCCGGGAACGATGGCCGTGCTGCCATCCGACTGCGGGTTGTTGCCGATCCACAAGTTCACGCCGCCTTGCGTGGCGACGAGCGCGAAGTCGCCTTCGCGCACGTTGACCAACGCGACGGGAGCGATGGGAAGCAACACTCCCACGAGGTACAGCGCCGCCACGCGCCAACGCGCGCCATGCGCAGTCGCGGTCAACCAACACGCCAAGCCAATGGCGACGACGAGGAAGTTGGGCCGCACGATGCAGGCGAGGCCCAGCGCGAGGCCCGCGGTGAGCAATCGTCCCGCGCTCGGCATGGTCCGCGCGCGCAAGGCCGCCCACAAGCCCAAGGTGCCGAAGAAGCACTCGAGCACCGGCAGCAAGAGCTCCGTCTCGAAGTACGCGAGCATCGGACACAAGGCGCACAGCAGCGCCGCCAAGAGCGCCGTGCGCGTGCTCGCCACTTGACGCGCCGCGAGGAAGGCCAAGCCGCAGGTCCCCACGCCGATCGCGACTTGCACGAGGCGCGGCAGCAGCAACCCGTCGCCAAGGAGCTTGAAGACGCCGGCGAGGAACAGCGGGTAGAGCGGTGCCCTGAAGAAAGGGCCGTCGAGATGCTCGCGACCATCGGCGATGGCGCGCGCCCATTCGACATGGAACAGCGCGTCCATTTGGGGCTCGAAGAAGTCGGGGTTCAGGGCGCGTGCCTGCAACACCGCGACGAGCCGCACGATGAAGGCCGTGGCGAGGATGGCGACGAGCGCGCGGCGCTCGCCCTTCGTCGCGCTCGCGACGCTCACGCCCGCGCTCGCCGCGGCCTCAACGCGGCGCCTCGACATAGCCCACGCCATCGAGGCGCTGGCGAGCTCCGGCGTCGACGCGCGGCACCGGACCAAGCTTCGGCGGCAACAGGCGCAGCGCGGTCTCGATGGCGGCGAGCTTCAGCAACGCGGCCTGGATGCGGGCCTCGTCCCGCGAGGCGTGCGCTTCGAGCGGGTCCTGCGCGCGGTCGTAGAGCAGCGGCGCCTGCGGCGAAGGGCGCCGGTGGATGGTCGTCTCCGCGTCGCGCAGCGAAGTCGTCGGGGGACCCCAGAAGCGCCCGTGCGCCAGATGCGGACTCGGGGCGCCGTCCTCGCCCCCGACCACCCGCCCCAGCACGCGTCCATCGCGAGCGAGTTCATGGTCGAGTCCAAAGCGCGCAAGGAGCGTGCGGGCCACGTCGACATGCCCGACCAACGACACCTCGCGACCAGCGGGAATGCCGGGCCCGCGCCAGAAGAGAGGCACTTGGAGCACTTCGGCGTGGTGCGCGTGCCCGTGTTCCCAATCGCCGTGCTCGCCGAACTCCTCGCCGTGGTCGGAGGTCACGACCAAGGTGCAATCGGCGCGTACTTCAGCGGGCAAGGAGCGCCACAGTCGTCCGATCTCGTCGTCGACGTAGGCCACCTCGCCGTCGTAGAGGCGCTCCATGCGCGCCAGGTGGTCGGGATCCAGCGGCGCCTCTTGGAAGCGTCGCGCCACGACTTGCGCGCGGCTGCCCATGGCCAGCGAACTCGCTTGCGCATCGCGCGGATCGGCGAAGCGCTCGCGCCAGGGTTGCGGCGGCTCGTACTCGGCGTGCACATCGAAGTAATGCACCACGAGCAGGAATGGAGCCGCGCCCGCCTCGCGCACGAAGCGCAACGCATCGTCCGTGGTCTGCCGCGCGGCGCGCGGCGCGTGGTTGTCGTCGCTGCCCAAGGCGTCGACATGCTCGAAGCCGCGCGCCAAGCCGAAGGTCGGCCCGAGGAAGTCGACATTGGCCACGAGCCCCGTGCGCCACCCCGCGGCGCGGAATTGCTCGGCGAAGAGCGGCGCGTCCTCGCGCACCGCGCGGAACCCCGAGTTCAAGTCTCCGCCGGCGCCATGGCGCTGCGGCAAGAGGCCCGAGTACAGCGACGCGGTGGCGGGCAAGGTCCAAGGCGCGTGGCTCCAAGCGTCGTCGCACACGAGGCCTTCGGCCGCCAGCGCATCGAGGTTGGGTGTCAACCCGCGTGCGTTCCCATGGAAGCCGACCTTGTCGCGTCGCAGCGTGTCGATGATGACGACGAGCACGCTGCCGCGCTCCTTCGGCGTGGGTCCGCAGGCCACGGCCAGCAGTGCGATTGCCAAGCACAGTGCGTTGGGCAGGGCCGGACTCATGCTGCGACTCATGACCCGATGCAGGCCCATGTGCAAGGCCTGACGCAGAGCCTGAGCCTGCTTGTGGGCGCGGGCCGGGGCGGGGAATGGAGGATGGGGGCGGCGGTCCACGCTCATCGTTCTACGCAACCGCGACCGCGCCTGCGAGTGCTTGCGTCACGCGCACCGAACGGACGGGCGCGGTTGCCGGAGGCTGCAGCCGCTGGGAGGCGCGGGACCCGACTCGACGCGCACGGGCGGACTTGGCCGGGCGCGGCGCGTGTGTCATGCTGCCCGAGTGGTGAGCATGCGTCGCCTGTCGTGCGTCCCGATCCTCGTCGCCGCCGCTTGTCTAGGCGCGTGCGAAGAGCGGATCGACATCGAACTGCGCTACCCCGACGACAGCCTGTACAAGCGCCATGCCCTGCTTGGTCGCGCGCTCGAGGGTGCAGGCGAGGTGCGCTACCCCGACGGGGTGGTCGAGTCCCGGGGTGTCTGGCGCGACGGCTTGCGCGAAGGGCAGTGGACCATGCGTCACCCGGATGGTGGCTTGCGCGCGCGTGGAGCGTTCCGCGCTGGGCTGCGCGACGGACCTTGGGAAGAATGGCGCGAGGACGGCAGCCTCGTGGAGCGCGGGCGCTGGGTCGGCGGCATGCGCGACGGCGTGTTCGAAATCGGCTCCCCGGGTGGCGACGAGCGGGCCTCGGCCGTGTGGGATCACGGCAGCTTGCTGCGTTTCGAGCCACGCCCATGATCCGCGTGGCACGCCGCGGGGACGTCAAGTTTTCTTGACAGCCCGCGCACTCGGAGCGACACGCGACGCAGCCCTCAAGAATTGGTGGGCAGGATCTGCAGCGGCCCGGAAAGGTCGCCCAGCGGCACCGGGCCGGTCGCGCCAGCGCGCCAGATCCAAACCCGGCCGGTCGTGGCTCCATCGCCCGAGGTGTAGGCCGTGCCGCCGAGGCTCGTGCGTTGCAGCGGAGCGGTGATCGCGCCGGCCGTAGAAGTGGTTTGCTGGAGCGCCGAGGCCGGCTGGTTGCTCACGAGGCGCCAGTTGCCCTGCTCCTGCAGCGCGAAGGAGGTGCCACCCTCGCGTGTCGCCGGCGCGCCGGCCAAGCTCGAGGAGTCCCAGCTCGCCAGCAGCAGCGGCGACAGCGCCGGTGCGGCGGGCAAGGCCCAAGCCTGCACGGGACGTTGGTTCGAGTCCTTCTGCACGATGGCGAGCACGCCCGCGCCATCGTGGAGGAGCCACTGGATGCGGCGTACTTGCGACAAGAGCGGCGTGCGCACGCCGGCGAAGGACAGGTGCTCGATGCTTGGCGTCGCGCCCAATTGCTCGATCATCCAACCCGAGCCATCGGGCAAGAGACGCGCTCCGGAGATGTCCCAATCCGGCACCGCGAGGAACGGCACGCTGGTGTCGCCCGACGAGGCGGAGAGATTTTGGAACAGCGGGCCGCTCGGACCTTGGGTCACGGCGTAGAGGTCGGCCTTCTGCAGGCTCACTTCGCCGATCGGCGTCGCTTCGCCGATCGCCACGACCAAGGTGCCGTCGATGCGGAAGCCAAACAGTCCGACCTCGTCTAGCGTGTCGATCACATACGCGTCGCCCGACACTTGTTGCGTCGGGGCGATTTGGCCTTGCGGGGCGAGCATGGCCTCGCCGCTGGTGCCGAAGGCGTTGGGAACCACGCTGCGCCACACGACCTGCGTGCCATCGTTGGATACCGCCAAGTGCGGGCCGGAGCCGCTCTCCGGTTGGAAGCCAGCTCCGGTGAAGGCGCTGGGCTGCGCGGCTGCGCGGCGCGCCGGCCCAGTTGCGCCGAAGACATACGGATAGGCCTGCTGCGCGGAAACACCTGCGATTCCGACACAGAGCGCGCCGTCCAGGCTCGTGGCGAGCGCATTGAAGTGCAGAGGTTGGCTCTCGCCTTGGGCGTAGGGCACGAGCGCGACTTGCGCGCCAGCGCTGCGCGCAAAACGCACGAAGCCACGGCCCGTCGCGACCGCGCCGAAGGTTGCGCCCAGATGCAACGAGTCCGTACCGATGCGCAGAGGCGGCGCGGCGGCAGTCCGATTCACGACGCTGCCATCCAGACCGATCTCCCACAAGTCACCGCCAGCTGCTTGGCGCGTGGCCGCCAACAGGTGCGCGCCATCGGGCGACACGGCGAGCTTGGGCGCGTAGGGGTCGCCGCCACCGAGGAGTGCGGGTTGCTCATGCAAGAGTGCGACCGAGCCCGCGGGACGCACGAGGAAGTAGCCGTAGCGCAGGCCATCCTCGGCCACGCGCCGGTGGTGGTACACGGCACCACGCGCCTGCGGGAGGATGAGGTGCGTCGCGCTGCCGAGGTTGCGCCCAAGGCGAGCGGACTGGGGAAGCCACTCGGTCAAGGTGCAGCGTTGTGCTGCTTCGATCGGCAGCAGCTCGAGCGCTTCGAATTCCGGCGCCACGGGATTCGCGGCTCCGGTGGTTTCATCGACAGCTACGACGCGTCCTACCCCGCCGGTGGGGCCTTGGAATACGACGATTCCCCCTTGGGCGTGCCCAAAGGAGGCGAGCCCGGCGACGGCGCCGAGTCTGAGGAGGGAACGGAGGGCCATGGGAGGGGCCTTGGGAACGATGGGACCTGCCCCAGCGGGAAGCGTGGGCAAGGATGGGGAGTCAGCAAATTGTAGTCCAACGCTCAGGGCTTTGGGTGAAAACCCAGTCCCGACGCCGTTTTTTCTGTGGGAAGCGCCCTTCGGAAGCGGTCAAAGTCCCTCTCGGGCAAGGCTTAAGATTGCTATTCTAGGCAGCCGACCTCCAGAATCTGGACGGCATGAACTGGATCAACGAACTCGGCTACGAACCCCTGCGCAAGCTCTCGCAGGACGCGACCAGCGAAGTTTGGCAGGTCCAGCGCTCGGGGCGCATGTATGGCCTGCGGGCTGGTTCCAGCGCCACGGAATTGTCCGTGTTGGCTTCGCTCGAACATCCAAACCTCCTGCGCTTGATCGATCACGGCGTGTTGCCGGATGGCCGCGTCTGGTACGCGCGCGAATGGGCACAAGGCCTCGAGTATGCCGCTTGGTTGGCGCTGCGACCGCGCGGTGTCGAGGAGGTCTGCGCCGTGGCGGCTGCAGCGTGCGATGCGCTGGCGCATTTGCACGGCCGCGGGTTGCTGCACGGCGACATGTCTCCGCGCAATCTGCTCGTCGCCGGCAACGGTGTCGTCAAGCTGGCGGACTACGGCTTGGTGCAGGCCGCGGGAGCCCGCGTGCGCGCCGCCTTCGGCACGCCGTTCTTCATGGCGCCGGAAGTCATCCAGCAGGATCACGCCGGTCCGGCAGTGGACCTGTTCGCGCTCGGCGCCGTGCTGGCGCGCGGTTGGGCGGCCGAGGAAGCCGACCCGCGCGTGTTCCATTCGCGCTTTCCGCAACTCGATTACTTCGCGGCGCGTGGTGCGCGGCGCGATCAGTTGCCGCCAGCAGTCTCCGATCTGATCGAAGCGTTGCTCGAGCGTGATTTGCGCCGGCGACCGTCCGACGCGGCCGTTGTGGCACGCGCCTTCCGCGAGCGCGGAGGCGGCGGCAGGGCCCAGCTCTCGACGCGCGATCTGCGCTTTCCCACCAACGAAGTGCGCGCGGCCTTCTACGCCGCGCAACTGCCGAGCTTGTTCGCCCGCTCGCGCTCCGAGGACTTGCACCGGGGCGTGGCGTGTTGGCGCGTCGACCATGCGGACGAGGCCTTGCTCGTCGCGCACGGCGCCGCGCTCGCCGCGAGCCTGATGCGCTGGCCGTTCCATGTAGTCGTGGCGCAGGACCTCGCCAACGACCCCGAGGCGCTCGATGGCGCCGTGTCGCTGGCCTTGTCGCGCAGCTTCGAGGGCGTCGTCTGCATCGTGACCAGCGCAGGCGAGGCGGCACGCGCCGTGCAGGCGCGCCTCGAGGTCGAGGCGGTGCGCCATGATCGACGCGTCGTGTGCGTCGGGCCCGTGGTGCCAGCCGGATGCGCGCAGGTGGTCGAGCTCGTTGCGCCCGGGCCGCAGGATCTGCTTCCGGCGCTGCGTCGCCAGATCGAGGCGGCCGAAGACCAATTGCTGGCCTTCGGCCAGTGGCTGCTGGAGGCCGCGCAAGGCCGCGAAGCCCATCTGCCGGGCGCCGTGGAGCATGCACGCCGCGCCAGCGTGCTGCAGGATGGTCGCGAGCGTTGGCGGTTGCGTCCGGGCGCGTGGCCCAAGCCGCCGGTCGCTGGTCGAGCCGTCGAAGCAGCCGGGTTGGCCCCCCTGTCGACCCGCGCATTGGCGTTGCTCTTCGTGGCGCGCAGGCCGCTCATGCAGGAGGAAGTGGCGGACGCGTTGGGCATCTCGGCCGAGGCCGCCGCCACGTTGACTGGCAGCTTGGCCGACGCGGGGTTGGTGCGTGCGGCCGAAGGAGGCTGGCGTGCCAGCGCCAAGCCTGTTGGCGTCGGCTGGCACCAGCCGCTGCGAGCGGCGCATGTGCGCTGCGCGCTCGTGTCGCCACCAAGGGAAGCCGCCTTGCATCTGGCCGTGGGCGGCGAGGCCCATGTGCGCGAGCGACGCATCGCCGACTTGGCCGCGTTGCGCGAGGAGGGCCGGTCGGAGGAGGCGCTCGATCACTTGCGCGAGTTGGCGCAGGCCCTCGAGGAGTGCGGAGTCGCCCAGCCCGCTTCGCTGCACGACGCGCTTTCGGCCTGTCACGCCGCCATGGGGCGCGCGGCCGAGGCCGAAGCCGCCGTGCAAGGTCTCGCGGGCGACGACCCCGCCTCGCGGGCCGTGCGCATGGCGGCCGCGGGTCGCGCCGCGTTGCTGCGCCACGAGGAAGCGCAGGCCTGGGAGTCCTTCAAGGCGGCCGCCGCGCTCGACGCGCGACACGCGCCCGACTTGCTGCTGGCCGAGGCGGTGTTGCATCACGCCACGCGCGCCGACCAGCAACTCGAGGCGTGCGTCGAGCGCTTGCAGGCGCTCGAGTCCGCGCGCGAGCGGCATCGCGCCAACGCGCGCTCGTTGCTCGCCATGGCGCGCTTGCGGCGCGGCGACGTGCAGCGCGCCGCCGGCGACGTGCAAGCGCTCGTCCTGCGCGCCACCGAGCGCGACGAGCCGCTGCAGTTGGCCGCGGCATTGGTCAACTTGGCCACGCTCAAGCGCCGCACGGGCGACGAACGCGCCGCCGCCAGCGCGCTCGAGCGCGCCGCGGAGCTGCACGCCAGCCGCAACAACCTCGCTGGGCAGGCGCAGGCGCTGACCTTGCTCGCCGGAGTGTGGCGCGAGCTGGGCGAGGCGGCGCGCGCTTGCGATGGCGCGGCGCATGCGTTGCTGCTGCGCGAGCGCTTGGGAGACGAGGGTGGAGCACTCACGGCCCGCGCCATCGAGGCCCTGGCGTGGGTCGATCGCGGCGGTGCGCGGCGCGCCCTGCAGGCGCTGGGCGCGG
>SXXH01000188.1 GCA_005789645.1 Planctomycetia bacterium | reverse complement strand
GCGGAACGAGGCGGCGAGGTCGAAGGTGGCGATGCCGCGGGCTTGGCAGGCTTGGGCCAAGCGTTGTTGCAGCTCGTCCTGGTGCAAGCCGCCGAGGACTTGCGACTCGTAGGGGAAGAGGAACATGACGAGGCGCGCGCCGGCGGCTTGGCAAGTGGCGTGCAAGGCGTCGAGGTGGACCAGTTCGCGGTCGAACGCGGCTTGGTCCTCGGCGGCACGCGCGGGTTGCGCCGCGGCCAAGGCGCGGGCCTTTTCCCAATCGCCTGCGCGTCGCAGGTGCCACCACCATGCGCGCGCCAGTCGGTACAGCGCCAGGCGGCCCATGGCGTCGCGCGCGTCGTCCGAGAACGCGCGGCGCAGGCCGTGGTCCTCGAAGGCTTGCACGTTGGCGCGGCGCACGACGCTGTCGAAGTCGTTGGCGTTCCAACCGACGACGACCAGGTCGTAGCGTCCATCCAGCAACGCGCGGCGCGTGGCTTCGGCGTATTGCCGGCCGGAGTACCCGTTCACGCCCGCGTTGTCGACCACCGCGCGCGCGCGGCGCGGGTCGGTCGAGCGCCGCAGCAAGGCCTCCAACTGGCGCGGCCAGGTGTCGCCTTCCTCGACGCCCTTGCCGAAGGTGCAGGAATCACCCACGGCCAGGACGCGCATGCCGCCGGGCTCGACCGCGGGCGAGCTCGAGCGTCGCCGCCCCGCGTCGTCGGTGGCGTAGGGGCTGCCGTCCCAGTGGCTCTCCCACGCGGGACGGTGCACTTGCTTCTGCACCGGATCGGCGAGGTAGGGGCTGCGATCGACCAGGGTGAATGGTCCCGGCTCGCCGGCGCGCGCCAAGAGTTCGGCCACGACGAGCAGCGCGAGACTCGCTCCCAACCCCGCCAAGAGCTTGCGCAGGATCCGCATGCCTCGACCAGTCTGCGGCGTGCACGGCGAGGCGGCTAGTCGCGCCTAGGGGTTTCGCGGGCTCACCGGGCTGCGCGGGCCCAGTAGTCGCCTTTGGCGAGCATTCTACTAGGGCTAGCCGTCGGGAGTCTGCAGCGCGGCTTGCGCGGGTGTTGGCGTTTGACTTGGGTCAAAGCCACGCCTTTCCCTTCGGTGGCGAGGTCACCGCGGCTGTCTATCTGTTTGTAGGAGAGCGCCCTGGCCGCGACGCGAGTCGGGTCGCAGCAACCAGTTGTCACCCAAATGGAGATCAAGAACGGCACATGCACCACGCTTCTGGACAGGCCGCCGGCACGAGCATCCGTTGGGTGAGCGGTCGGGTGGTCTGTCGTTTGCGAGCAGCCAGACACAGCTCTAGCCCCGGCGCCAATCGCAACGGGTGCCCCTTGCCGTGCACCTCGCCGGGTCTCAGGCCGATCGACAGCCGCGGGCGACCGAATGGCTCGTGGCGCCGTCGGATTGGCGTGCGGGGCGGCATCGGGGCGGCATTGCGGGGCGGAGTAAAAGGGGCAAGGGCCGGCGACATCTACGGTGGAGGAGACCTTGGCCTAGCCTCGACCAGCTCTGGGTCGAAGAGCGTAGGGTGGTCAGCGGTCGACTTAACTACATGTCAATCCAAGGCTTGTGCGTGAAATCTCGGCGCGGCGTGCCTGAATCTTACGCGCACGGAAGAGTCCGCTGCGTACCTAAGAGGATGGGCTCTGGCGACGCGCTCTCCACGGTGCAAGCCAAGCCGGCGAACCGCAGCACCGGCGCCTAGACCTTGGCTTGCGCGGCCCGTTCTCAGGTCCAACGCCAGCAGCCCAACTTCCAAGCGACCGACCCCCAAACGACCAACCCAGCCGACTGCTCCGTTCCCCACCACCACCACGCACACCACGGGATTCGCCGACCAGCGGATCCGACCACCACGAGAGGGACACCATGAAGCGAACGAACAACCGCCAGCGCCTGCCTGCCAAGTCTGCACGCCCCGCCGAGCAGGAGACGCGTGGGCGCACGCGTGCTCGCTCGACGGGCGAGGTGGCGCCGACCGCCGCCCAGAAGCAAGCCGACAAGGGCCAGCCGCAAGCCGCGGCCAAGCCCAAGCGTGGTCGCGTCGTCCCGGCTGCCGCGCGCGGGGTGGCATCGAACAAGTTTGGTGCCATCAAGCCGGCTGCCTCCAAGGTGGTCGCCACGACCACGCCGCAGGTCCCGTCCTGCTTGACGAATGCCGAGGTCGACCAGCGCTTGGACGGCTTGGCTCGCAATCCGGCAACTTGGGAGAAGGAACTCGCCAAGTACGCGGCCGCGTGCGATCGCGCCGGGCGCGACCTCGAGATCGTCGACCCGCAAAGTTGGCGGCGCAAGTTGGCGCGCGCCGACGGGAGCAAGGTGCAAAGCGCCGAGACCCAGTTCCGGCACGAGGTCGACCAGATCGTCATCCTCGAACGCGAGGACGAGTTCCGCCTGGCGCGACGCATCGAGTACGCGCGGGTGCGGCTTGCCAACGCCGTCAAGGCGGCGGGATTGAAGCCCGTGGCGGTCGAAGGTGGGGCTGCCTCGGCGCCCAGCGCCTTCCTCGGCCAAGGCTACGACTGCGTGCGCCACAAGACCGTTTGCCGCCGTTGGGCCGAACTGCACGCCCTGCGCACGGAACTGGTCGAGCGCAACCTGTACCTCGTGCTCATCAATGTCGAGCGTTATGCGCACACCAGCGCCGGGCGCCTCGACTTGATGCAAGAGGGCTCGGCTGCGTTGTACCGCGCCGTCGACGGGTTCGAGTGGCAGCGCGGCTTGTTGTTCCGCACCTACGCGGTCCACTGGCTGAACCAGGCGTTCCGCAGTTACCTGTACAACTGCACCACGACCGTGCGCTTGCCGGTGTACTTGCAAAAGGCCCAACGGCATGTGTGGGCCGCGCAGGAACGCTTGAAGGACGGCGACGCCTCGGTCGCGGCGTTGGCCAAGGCCACCGGCCTCGCCGAAAGCGTCGTCGAGACGGTGCTCGACTCGTCGCGCAGCACGATGTCGATCGACGCGCCTTCCGCGGGCACGGACGATGCCGGGTTGCGCGACCGGTTGGCGGGCGATCGCGGCGATCCGTATCGCCCCGAGTTGGAGGATGTGTCGCTCTCGAGCGGACTGCAAGCGGCGTTGGCGAACCTGTCGGAGCGCGAGCAGACCGTCGTGCGCATGCGCTTTGGCATCGGGCTCGAGCGCGAGTACACGCTCTCCGAAGTGGCGGCCAAGCTGGGCGTCAGCCTCGAGCGCGTGCGCCAGATCCAACTGCGCGCCATGGGCAAGTTGAAGACCGACGACCTCGAGCGGGTCGCCGATCCGTACTTGAACTGAGCGCGAGCTCTGGCGCGAACGCTGGATCGGCACGCTGCCTACGTTGCGGTGCCAAGGTTTCGATGTCGGTGCCGCTGTCCTGGTTCCTCAAGCCAGTCCCAGGCGTTCGATCCTCAGCTCGCGTCAATCACGCCCCTTGCATCCGGAAATCCTAGTTCGGCGGGGCTAGAGACTTGATCGAGAGCTGTGGTGGCTCCCACCCCGGTCGGGCGTGCGCGGCACGCACGGTCGGTCGGTCGGGTGGAGTCCTTGGCGAGGCGGCGTTCCGTGCGGACGGGGCGCCGCCTCACTGCATGGGTGCCCGCGCGGACGCGGTGGAGATCGCGGCGCTGGTATTCAGGCATTGCGACTTGGGCCGCGCGAGGCGGGCCGGGGGTCCCCTGGCCCGAGGCGGCCACGGCAGCCTCGGCAGCAGTCGCGCCAAAGAGCCGCTCGAGCGGCTTGCCGCACCCGTGGGAGCATGCATCACGCGTGGAAGCACTGTGTCCGCGGCGTTGCGCGGGTATCTTCAGTCGCATGCCTGCGAGACGCACGACCATGCCGGCCGCGTTGGAGCGACAGGACGCCGCGCAAGCGGTCGCGCCGCGCCGCCTCGACGCGGGCGAGTTGCGGCGCTTGTGCCTGGACCTCTTGGGCCGTCCGCCGCTCGCGGAGGAACGCGCGCGCTGGATCGGAGGGGTGGCCGACGAAGTCGTGGAGGCGCTCGTCGCCTCGCGCGCGTTCTGGGCCCAATGGCTCGAGGAACAGCTGTGGTACTTCCTCCTGGTCGACCAGTTCGCGCCGCGCGGCGAAGGTGTGTTGCGGCTGCCGGACGAGTTGGAGGCCGGCGAGTTGGATGCGCGCGACGCGGTGCACCGCATCGCCTTGGCCCCGAACTTCGACCAGCGCAATCCGGGCGCGGACACCTTCGTGACCGTGGTCATGGAACAGCTGTGCGGCCTCGAGGTCGCCAAGCAACGCCGCGAGCTCGAGCTCGGCAAGAAGATGTACGAAGGCGCGGAGGCGCGCTTCCTCGGCGGCGCGGGACGCTCGCAGAGCGATGTGGTCAAGCTCGCCGTGGAGAGCGACGAGTTCGCGCGGCACTACTTGGCGCGCGAGCACCTGCGCCTCGCGCACCACGCTGCCGAGCCGCGCCAGTTGGCGGCCTGGGCGCGCCGCTTCGCCAAGGAGCCGCGCGAGTACCCCGTGTTGGTGCGCGAGTGGTTGGCGGGAGCGTCGCTGGAGAAGCGCTTCGCGGCGCGGCGGCCGTTGTCGAACCGCGCGTGGGTGCGCGCCTTGCATGTCGATCTCGTCGGACGCGAACCCGCGCGCGACGAGTTGGAGCCGATGCGCCAAGCGCTCGACGCCTTGGCGGATCCCACGCCGCTGCGCAGCGTGATGGCGCGGTTGCTGCTCGATGGCGGCAAGGCGCGCATCGCCCCGCCGGACGCCGACAAGTCGGCGTGGGTGCGTGCGCGTTGGCTCGAAGTGTTGGGGCGCGAGCCGCGCGCGGAGGAACTGGCGGGTGTCTTGGAGGCCTTGGCGCGCCCCGAGTGCCGCGCGGAGACCGTCCTGTACGCCTTGGTGACCAGCGTGGAGGCGACGAGTTACTGATGGACGCGCGCTTGGAAGCAATGGGTGCCGGTGGAGCCGAGTCGCGGGACGAGCACTTGCGCTCGGCGCGAGCGGCCCTCGATGGGCGCGACGGCTTGGATAGGCGCGGGTTGCTGCGTCACGCGGCCTTGGGCGCGGCTTGCGGCGCCGCGGCGACTTGGCTCGGTGGCGCGGCGCGCGGGCTGCCGATGCAGGGCGGTTCGTCGTCGATCGTCGCCAAGTCGCCGTCGCGCGTCGTGCTGGTGGCCTTCGCCGGAGGCGTGCGCACCAAGGAGACCTTCGGCAGGCTCGACAACATCCCCAACCTCAAGCGCATCGCCGATGCGGGCGTGCTGCACACGCGCGCGCGTTCGGCCAACCTCGGGCATTATGGCGCGGCGTTGTCGATCTTCACCGGCGTCGCCGAGCAGCGCGGCATCCGCGAGAACTCGCGCGGCGACCAACCGACGGTGTTCGAACTCGTGCGCAAGGAACTGGCGTTGTCCGCCTCCGAGGCGTGGATCACGACGGCGGGCGGCGCGCAGCAGGTGAACTACAGCCACGGGCTGCACCCCGACTACGGCGCGCGCTATGGCGCGACCACGCTCGATGGCGACGGCGTGTTCAACCGCGAGTTCAAGGGCTTGCTCGAGCGGTACGGTCGACCGCGCGAGTGGCCGGCAGGCGAGAAGGACGCCTTGGCCTTGGTGCGTCGCTCCATCTCGGGCGGCGGAGCCGAAGCCGAGCGGCGCATCGCGGCCAACGAGCGCGTCGAGCAGTGGATCCTGTCCGAGCTGACGCGCGGCACGGCCGAGCTGACGGGCGCCAACGCGGCCGACGCCAAGGCGCTGCGTCTGGCGCGCAACCTCGTGACCTTGTTCAAGCCGCGGCTGACCGCGGTCGTGCTGCAAGAGGCCGACATGGCGCACGGCAACTACGGCGGCTATGTCGAGGTCGTGCGCAGGAACGACGCGGCCATCGGCGAGTTGTGGACCGCGATCCAGTCCGACGCTGAGCTGGCCGCGACCACCACCTTGGTCGTCGTGCCGGAGTTCGGGCGCGACCGCGACCTCAACTCGCGCCGCGGGCTCGACCACGGCGATGGCAGCGACGACCTGAACTACGTCACCTGCCTGTGCGCCGGGCCGGGCTTGCGGCGCGGCGCCGTCGTCAAGGACGAGGTCGGCGTGGTCGATGTGGCGCCCACGGTGTGCGATCTGCTGGGAGCCAAGGGGCGCGGCGGCCGCAAGCTGCCGCAGCTGCGCGCCTGAGGCGTGGAGACGGCGCTCGACATGCGCGCGGGCGACGCGCGGGAGCGACGCGGCGCGCTGGGCGCGTCGGTCGCCTGGCTGGGAACCGCCAGCCTGTGCCTGGCCGCCGCCATGGGTGGAGGGGGTCTGTCAAGCTCGCTTGACAGCTCCGGCTTCGCCGCCGGCCAGGGCACCGCGCCCGCGCAAGGCTGCCTCGCTTGCCACTCGGGCATCGAGGACATGCACCCGGCCGCGTCCTTGTCGTGCGTCGATTGCCACGGCGGCGACCCGACGGCGACCACCAAGGAGGCGGCGCACGTGGCGGGCCGCGTGTCGCGCGGCGAGGACGAGCGCGTGGCGCCGCTCGACGCGGACCTCGCGCGCCGCCGCTTCGAGAACCCGATGGACCTGCGCGTCGTGGACCAGACCTGCGGCGGTTGCCACGAGGACGCGCTCGAGCACTTGCGCACCAGCCTGCACGGCACGACGGCCGGGCACCTGAGCGACGGCTACTACGAGACGGGCGCGTTGAAGGAGAAGGGCGGCGCCTACGCGGTGTTCCCGACGCGCGCCGGCGCCGCGGGCGGCGTGGTCGACTTCCTACCGCAAGTGCCGGAGTTCAAGTCGCCCAGGAACCCCGAGGACTTGGCGGCGCACTTCGGCGACTTGACGCGCAAAGAGTGCTTGCAATGCCACTTGTGGTCGGAGGGCCGCGCGGTGCGCGGGCGCGTGGGCTTCGACGGCGAGTACCGCGGCGAAGGCTGCGCCGCCTGCCATGTGCAGTACGCGCACGACGGGTTGTCGCGCTCGCGGGACCGCACGATCGACCGCGCCGAGCCCGGACATCCGTTGCGGCACGCGATGGTGCGCGCGGCCCCGACCGAGACTTGCACGAGCTGCCACTGGGGCGACGCGACCATCGGCATGAACTTCCGTGGCTTGGCGGCCTTGCCGCCGGGCGCGCCGGCGGGGCCGGACGTCCCAGGCACGACCGACAAGCTGTCGCATCGCCAGTACTTCCTGCATGATCCGGCGACGCTTCCGCCGGACGCCCATCATCAACGCGGCATGCACTGCGTCGACTGCCACACGCAGAACGACATCATGGGCGATGGGCGGCTCGTGGGGCACATGGAACAGGCGGTCGAGATCGACTGCCGCGATTGCCACGGCGACTTCCGCGCGCCCGCGACCTTGACGACGCGCCGCGGCACGCCGCTCAAGCATCTGCGGCGCGAAGGCGAGGCGGTGATCCTGACCTCGAAGGTCGACGGCAGGGAGCACGACGTCGTGCAGGTGGCGCACCTCGTCGATCCGGCGCACGAGGACTACAGCGCGAAGGCCGCCGCGGCCATGAACGAGCACCACGCGGGCATGACCTGCCACGCTTGCCACAACGCGTGGAACCCGAACTTCCTGGGGTTCCACTACGACCGCAACGAGTCGTTGACGCAACTCGACTTGCTCACGGGACGGCGCACCCCCGGGCGCGTCACGACGCAGGAGAAGGTCTTCGCCACGTGGAAGAGCCTGTATCTCGGCCTCGACGAGGAGGGTCGCGTGGCGCCGTACCTGACCGGGTTCTCGACGATGGGTTCGTTCACCGACGCCAAGGGCGAGCGCGTGGTCGACCAGCGCCTGCCCGCGACCCAGGCGGGCTTGTCGGGCATGGCGATGATCCACCACCAGATGCACACGACGCGCAAGGAAGGCCGCAGCTGCGTCGACTGCCACCGGGCGGGCGAGGTCTACGGCACCGGATCCGGCGCGTTCGAACTGGCGCGGCAGATGATGTGGGTCGCCGACCGGCGCGGGATCGAAGCGGTGGCGCTCGACCGCACGCGCCCCGTGGGTTCGGCCGCGCTGGCGAAGCTCGTGCTGCCGGATGTGGTGGACTTGGCGCTCGACTGCGATCCGTTGCAAGGCGAGGGGCGCTGGCTGTACGCGAGCGAGGGATCGCGCGGCGTGCATGCCATCGATGTGCGCGATCCGCGCGCTCCGCGCCACGGCGGGTTCGTCGCGCTGGCGCGGCCGCGCGGGCTGGACCTGGCCGGTGAGCGCCTGTACGTGGCTGATGGCCCAGGAGGCCTCGCCATCCTCGATGTGTCGACGCCCGCTCAGCCCGTGTTGCTGGGGCGCGCGCCGACGGTCGATGCGCACGCAGTCGAGGTGCGCTGGCCGCACGCCTACGTTGCCGATGGCGCCGGCGGCTTGTGGATCTTCGACGTGCGCTCGCCCATCGCGCCGCGCGTGGTCGGGGGCCTGCCGTTGGCGCCGCCCGAGGGCGTGGCGCGCGTCATCGACCTCGATGTGCTGTTCCAACCATCGCGTCCCAAGCAGGGTGGTCGCACCACCGCGCGCAGGTTGGTGGCGTGCGTCGATGAAAGGCAGGGCCTCGTGCTCGTCGATGCGACCGAGCCCACGCGGCCGCGGCGCTTGGGCGAGGCGCGGCGCACTCCGGACAACTCGACGACGAGCTGGCGTTCGGTCGTCCTGCAGCCCAAGGTCGACCTCGCCGATCGCCAAGGAGGCACGCGCACCGCGGAGCGCGACTATGCCTACGTGCTCGAGGAGCGCGGCGGGGACAACACGACCTCGCGCGTAGCCATCTACGATGTCAGCGAAGGCGACCGCGCGCGACGCATCGGCTTGGCAGGTGCCGGCAGCAGCGGCGAGATGCTGGTGCTGGCCAACGTGTACAACCCGCCCTTCCTGCAGACGATGCTCCTCGCCTGCGGCGGCGATGGCGTCGTGGCGCTGGACGCCAGCACGAGCGCCGCGCCGCAGCTCGTCGGTCCGGTCGCTGGCTTGCGCGACGCCTACGCGGCCGTGGTCGAGGCCTTCCCGCTCGACAAGACGATCGACGAGTCGGGGCGGGCGTTGAAGGATGTCAGCCACGCCGGTTCGCGCTGGCTGCGCCTGGCGGAGATCGAGCGCTTGCTGGATGTGCCAGCCGAGGCGCTGTTCGACCGCGTGGCGCCACCCGCGTCGATGCCAGCCATGGCCGCGCGACTCGAGCATCTGCGCCTCGATCGCGACCGCTCGGGCTTCCTCGATGGCGACGAACTCGCCGGCGCCTTGGTGGCGCTTGACATCGACGGCGATGGTCGCGTCTCCTTCGGCGAGCATGCCGCCGATGTGCTGCGCGCCGACAGCTCGCGCACGCGCGTGGAAGCCGCGCCGGTGGTGGTCGTGCGCTCGCGCCTCGGGCCCGACGGCGACCTCGCCAAGTTGCTCGACCGCGTCGATCCGCTGCGCCACGACGCCGACAAGGATGGCTCGCTGTCGAGGGACGAGCTGCACAAGGCGTGGTTCGCCGCGCTGGATCTGGACGCGTCCGGTGGCTTGAGCTTGTCGGAGGCCTCGCGCGCCCCCGGCGCGTGGCGCGAGCTGCGCTGGCAGGACTCGCGCGCCAAGGCCGCGTTCAAGAAGCTCGATCTCGACGGCGACGGCAAGCTCGCGCGCGCCGAAGTGCGCATCGCCGACGAGGATTGGGCGGTGCTCGACGCCGATCGCGACGGCAAGGTGCGCCTGCCCTATGTGCGTGGTTCGGCGCAGGACCGCGCCGGTTCGGAGCCCTTGGGCCAGGTCGAATGGCCGCTGCGCCGTGCGGAGGCCGTCCCGATGCCACCCGACGGCGGCAAGGAACGCCACTACGCGTTGTTCGACGGCGACAAGGACGAACGCCTGACACGCCGCGAACTCGGTCCTCGTCGCGACCTGCTCCTCGCGCTTGACGACGATCGCGATCAAGCCGTGTCGGAGGTCGAGTTCCGCGCGCGCCTCGATCGGATGGCGGACAACGGCACCGATGTGCTCGCCGACGCGTTCCTCGCGCGTTGGGATCTGGATGGCGACGGCGTGGTGGAGATGTCCGAGCTGCCGTTGCCGGCATGGATGTGGCGGCGAGTGGGCGCGAAGTGAGCGCGCGGCGTCAAGACTGCCTGTAGTACGCGTCGACTGCTTCGCGTCCTTCGACCTTCGTCCAGCCTCCGCGCTCCAGTCCAAGCGCGTCGCGCCCGACCAGGCGGAACACCAGGCCGATCGGCGTGATGACGAGGTAGTACACCGCCGCCATCGCCACGGTCGTGACGACGAAGCCGATCGGCATCGCCACCATCAACGACATGATCCAGAACGGTCGCAGCAAGGTGGGTCGCGCCAGGCCGGCGACGAGCAGCACCAAGCCGAGCGCGACGAGGATCCAGAAGGTCGACCACGGGGCGCCGAAGCGGTGCGCCATCCAGCCGATGGCGGCGAAGCCCAAGGGCGCGAAGAGCGCGAACTGGCGCAGTTGGCGCAGGCTGGCGTTCCACGGAAGGGTCGTCACGCGCCACCTCGCTTCTTGCCGATCATGATGTAGAACCCGCCTTCGCGCGAACCGCTGACGATCATGCGCGCCTGCGCGAGGGCGCGGTCGAGGGCCGTGCCGGGCGAGGCGGGCTCGAACAGGCGCTCTTCGGTGGTGAAGTCGTCCCACGGCACGAGCGGCGGCACGCCGTGCACGAAGTCGAAGCCCGCCTCGTCGAACCACTCGAGCACTTCGCCCATCGTGTGCTTGGACTCGTGCGGGTGGCGGTATTGGTCGTTGAACCACGACTCCTGCTTGTCGCGCGACATCTTGGTCGTGCGGATGTAGCCGTCGATCCAGCGCATGCGTCCGCCGGTGGCCTGGAACACCTTGCGGCGCGCGTCGAGCAGCAGGCGGCCGTACTGGTTGTAGAGGCCGATGACGATGTGTCCACCCGGCTTGACCAGTTTCGAGATGCCGACGAAGCCGCCATGGGGGTCGGCGGTGTGGTGCAGCACGCCGTTGCACATGACCACGTCGAAGGACTCCGGCGCGAAGGCGGGCTTGAACAGGTTCATCTGCACGAAGCGCACGTTGTCGAGGCCTTGCGAGGAGCGGAATCCTTCGGCGAGGCGCAGCGAGTTCAAGCACAGGTCGGCGCCGGTCACGCGCCGCGCGCCGATGCCGAGGAAGTTCGACAACTGCCCCGTGCCGCAACCCACTTCGAGCACGGTGGCGTCGTGGGGGATCTGCTCGTCCAGGAGCCGCGCGTAGATGCCGCGCCGCGACTTGGCCAGCAGCGTCTGCACGCTCTCGCGTTCGTCGTAGTGCGGGAAGGGCTGCTTCTCGTAGAAGGCCTTGACCGCCTCGGTGACGTCGCCCTGCATGGGCTCGTGCGGGTGGAAGAAGCGCCAGATGCCTTCTTCGCGCGCGTAGGACCGTCCGCAACCGCCGCAACGCGCGGCGTCGTCCGCGCGCGTCAACATCCCGCCGCAGCCCGGACAGGCCCAGCTCGCGGCGAGGGCCGGATCCACGGCTCGGGCTTGCGCGGCCCGCACCGCGGGCTGTTCAGCTCGGCGCCAAGCGCGCCCGTCGGCGACGCACGCATCGATGCGCGCCGCGAGGAAGGTGCGCAGCGACGCTTCCATCCCGTCGCCGTGCTGCGCGGAGGCCGCGGCGAGGCTTTCGATGCAGCACAGCGATGTGCCACGCGAACGGCGCAGGCCATCGAGCAGTCGCGCCAGGTGTGGATGGCGCGAGGGATCGACCAAGTGCAGTCGCACGCGCGCGCCGCCATCGACCAGCGTCGCTTCGCGCAGTCCATCGAAGGCGGCGCCCGGCGCGGCCTGCACCAAGCGCGTCGCTTCGTCGGCCAAGGCGCACACGATCGGCAGGCCCGTCGTGCCGAAGCCCGCGAGCGCGCGTTGCGCGTGGCGCAGGTCGCCTCCTCGCGGAAGGCCCAGCACGCAGCGGGTCGACAGCGACTCTGGTGAAAGTTCCGCGCCGCCCAGGCACAAGGCCACGCTGCCTCCCTCCAGCAGCGTAGCGCGCGCCATCTCCAGCGGATCCGGGCAGGCGCCACCTCGCAGACCCAGTTTGTCGGCGAGTTGGTCGAGCGCCGCGCCGCCGTCGGCGGGAGCACTGGGCGCTTCGGCCTCGCGCGGTTCCCCGAGCAGGGCGTGGCGCGTGTGCAGCACGGCGCCCAACGCTGCCGACAAGCCGTCGGCGGCGGGCGCGAGGTGCACGCGCTCGAAGCCGCACTCGGCCAGGAAGCGGCCACCGAGTCGGTTGCGCACGAAGGCGGCGCCGCCCACAGCGAGCACAGGTGAGTCCACCAGTCGTCGCGCGCGTCGCGCGGCGGCGATGAGCAATTGTTCCAGCGCCGCGGCCCACGACGCGGCCAACTCGGCGTGCGCCGCCTCCAGCGCGTCGAGTGGATGGCGCGGCGCCAGCCCCGCGCGTCGGCCGAACTCCTGGAGGTCGATGGACTCGCCCGAGAGCAGCGCGGCATCGACGTGCATCGAGCCGTCGTCCTGCAGTCGCAGCATGCGCTCGCGCAACGCCTCCAGCTGGCGTGGCGCGCCTGCCACCACCAACGCTTCGAAGCCGCGCTCGTCGCCAGGACCCAGCCCCAGGTGGGCCAGCATGGCCGCGTGGAGCAAGGCCGGAGAGTGCGGGAAGCGCAACAGCTCGACCGCGCGCGCCCCATCGGCATCGCCGGCGCCCAGCGCCATGCCACACCACTCGGCGTCGTCGATCGCCAACAGCGCGGTGCGTTCGGCGCCGGCGTGGTGGTGGGCGAGGGCGAGATGCGCCTCGATGGTCGGCACCCACACATAGCTCTTGTGCGCGAGGCCCAGTTCCTTGTCCAGGTGCCGCGCGGCGAACAAGCCGCTCGCAGCCCACCACGGCAGGCGCTTCTTGAAGCTCGCGTAGCCACCCGGAGCAAGGGCGATCTCCGTCTCGAGGAAGCGTTCGAAGCCGCGCAGCGGCTTGCCGGCGACCACGACCCAGTCGACCTGGGACGCCGACAGGCCCGCCGCCTCGAGGCAGGCGCGCGCGGCGCGGCTGTTGACCTCGGTGGGGGCGCTGCCGCGCGTGGGCTCGCGGCGCGCGGCCAGCACGCGACCGTCGCGCACGAGGACGGCGCCCCCGCGGGGACCGAGGGCGGAAAGGCCGAGCAAGGTGGTCATGGGGGAGGTCCGGGCGGGGGGAGGCCTAATCCTATCGGCCAAGTCGGGTTGCAACTCGCGCAAGCCACCGCCCGGGATCGATCCCTTGAATTGCATCATCCTTTTCTGGAGGGCGGTAGCGCTCCCCCGCGCCCGTGCAGCTTCCCTCGCGGGCCGAGCTTCACAGGGGATTCCGCCAATTCACGACGGTCTTCGCCCGCCTTGTGCGTGTCCACTTCCAGCGTCTCTGCGCTCGAGCTTGGCGCAGCGCCGCCGGCCTCCGCCGAGGCCGCAGGTCGCGGGAGGCGGTCGCGCGCGCTCGCGCGGCGAGCTTTGCTTCGTGGGTGGCTCGGCACCAGAGGCGGGGGTGCCATTGTCAAGCCGCCTTGACATGAAGCTGGTTGGATCCGCCGTCGAGCTCGGCGCGCGGCACACGCACGAAGGGCGGCGAGGGCCTCCTCGCGGGAATTTCCGCGGAATCGCCCAAGGCCGGGCGCCCTCGATCCTGTCCTAGTCCATGAAGCCTGCAAGCGCGGTCCTCCCACTGCGCGCTGCTGGTTCGCTCCGCGCCTCGTCACCACGCCCCCGCAGGGAATTCGTGACGGTCCAACCACGCACCTTTCGTGTGCAGGGTCGGCGCGACGGACATCGCGCTTCATTACTCCCACGCCGCAAGGACGAACGCACCTTCCATGAAGATCCAAGTCTGCACCATCCTCCACGCCGCCTTCGCGCTGGCCAGTCTCGCCTCGGCCGACGCGACGAAGCCGAGCTTCCCCGACATGCAGGGACAGCTCGTCGCCGACCAACTCGACGCACGCACCGTGGCTGTGATCGCTGCGCGCTACACGGCCAACTTCGACGAGCAAGGCGCCCGTTTCGCGCCGTTCCTCGGCGCGACCAACTCCAAGCAGCACGAGCTGCGCATGCGACTCGCCTCGGCGACCATCGGCGAGCAAGCCATTGAAGTCGTCCGCGACGCCGGCGCGACCCTTGTCGCGGGCAAGGCCAGCTTCGAGCGCGGTCTCGTCGACGAGGTCTACGAGTTGTCCGCGGACACGATCGAGCAGACCTTCGTGGTCGAGAAGCACCCCGGCGCCGGCGATTTGCGCCTGCGTGTGGACATCGACACCCAGTTGGAGCCGCGCGTCGAGGGTGCCGGCTACGCCTTCCGCGACGCGGATGGCGAGGGTGCTTCCTTCGGCGCCGCCGCCGTGCGCAACGCCGACGGGAGCCTGACGAGCGTGCCCTCGCGCCTCGTGGAGGGTGGAGTCGAGATCATCGTGCCGCAGGGCTTGCTCGACGCCGCCAGCTACCCGCTCGTGATCGACCCCGTCGTCTCCGCGCTCGCCATCGACAACGGCGCCAGCATCGCCACGGAGGCCGACGCCGCCTACGACCTCTCCACGAACACCTGGACCGTCGTCTACCAAGTCCAGGCTGGCGCCGGCAACGGCGATGTCTACTGCCGCATCTACAACGCCTCGACCATGGCGTTGCGCGCCAGCCGCATCATCGACGCCAGCCTCGAGGATTGGACGAATCCGAAGATCGCCAACAGCCGCGCCGGCTCCAGGAACCTGGTGGTGGCGACGCGCGACTCCGCCTTCGCGGCCGCGGCCATCGTTGGACGCTTCGTGTACCCCGTCAACAACGATGTTGGACCGGTGGGCCTCATCTCCACGGGCAGCATGGACTGCTACAACGCCGACATCGGCGGCAGCAGCGGCACCAGCTCCGCGGGCGCCCAGTTCTGCGTGGCCTACAGCAGGTCATTCAGCGACTTCCGCGTCGATGTCGTCGCCAAGCGCCTGTCCTTGAACGGGACCGCGGTCGGAGCCGAGAGCGTCGTGTCCGGCGGCACCGACCAGTTCAACGAGCGTCCCGCCGTGTCCAACGTGCACGACGGCTCGGGTTGGGCCATCGCCTTCGAGCGCATGGGCTGGGACGCCAGCGGTCCCTTCTGCAACCAGGTGTGGGGCTCGCAGGTCTCGCTCGCCGGCGCGGTCCTCGGCCCGGTCGCCGTGAGCATGCTGGCGGCCGATCGCGCCAACGACCATGACACCGCCAGCGTCTGCGTGCTGCCGCGCGTCGGACCCAACATGCGCTGGTTCGTGGGCTACACGCGCCGCGTCGCCTCGAACCCCGACGTCGAGCTGGTGTCCTTGGACGGCCTCGCCATCCGCGCCCGGAGCAGCGCGCATGCCGTGCGCGCCGCCAGCGCGGCCTTGTTCGAGGCGCAACCCTCGCTCGCCTTCGCGGGCGGATCCAGCATCGCCTTGGCCTTCACGAGCACGACGGCGGCCGGCGTCGGCGCGCGGATCATCTACATGCGGGTGCCGATCGTCACGTCCGGCATCCTGGCGGGTTCGTTCGGCACGGCCAACAACACGACCTACGTCTCGCCGCTGGGCGAAGCCTGCGTGCAGCCGACCGTCGCCTCGCGCCTCGAGAACGGCGCGACGGGCAACGCCGACTTCCTGGTGGCGTGGACCGTGCAGGGCTTGCTCGACATCCGCGGAGTGCTGTTCCGCGCCTTGTGACAGGTCGCGCAGCGCGGCGGCCGAGCGCCGCGCGGGGCCGGGCCGGTGGACTTCGCGTCCGCCGGCCCGGCCTGCTTTCCGGCCGCCAAGCGCGCGATCCTGGTCGCCATGCACTGGCGCCCGCATCGGCGCGGCGAGAGGCCTGCGGCGAGCGATGCGCGCGCGAATGTCCGGATTTCTTGACGGACATGCTCGTGGATCGGCGTGTCCAAGAGCGAGCGCGCGATCGTCGCGCGCTCGCCCACCGAAAACTCCCACGCATGCGAGCGATTGCCATGAAGATCCAATTCCAAGCCATCCTGTCCCTCTGCTGCCTGCCCTTCCTCGCCAGCTCCACGTCGGCCGAGGCGCCCCGCGGTGAGGCCGGCGTCGTCCCCGAAGCCCGCGTCCCGCGCGTCGCCGAGCGCGGCGAGTGGCGCTTGCCGAACAGGCTGCTCGTCAGTTGGCGCTCCGACGCCAGCGCGACGGAGAAGCTCGCCGCGCGCGCCTTGGCGCGGGCCGCGTCGACGCGCGACCTGACCACGCCGGCCATGCGCACCTTCGGCGCCGGCGAACTCGAGGCGTTCGAGCTGCCGCTCCTCGCCGACCTCGACGCCGTCGCGGCCGAGTTGCGCCGGCAGCCGGGCGTCCGCGCCGTCGACTTCGACGTCCTCGCGCGTCCGGCGAACGTCTCCAACGACCCGTTCGTCGTCGGAGGCCAGTCGTGGGGCGTCCTCGGAGACACGACCACGCCCATGAACGCCCACGGCAGCCAAGCCATGGAGGCTTGGGGCAGGGGGCTCACTGGCGGCTCGAACGTCTACGTCGGCGTGATCGACACGGGCGTGGACGTCAACCACCCGGACCTCGTCCAGAACATCTGGCAGAACCCGCACGACCCCATCGACGGCGTCGACAACGACGGCAACGGCCGAATCGACGATCGCAACGGATGGGACTTCGTCAACAACGACCGGACGGTCTACGACGGTTCGCCGTCGAACCTCTGGCGCGACGAGCACGGCACGCACGTCGCCGGCAGCCTCGGCGCGCGCGGCGGCAACGGCATCGGCGTCGCCGGCGTGGCGTGGACCACGAAGATCATCACGGGCAAGGTCATCGACAACGGCTCGGGCCCCATCTCCGGCGTCGCGCTCGCCCTCGACTACATGATCGACCTCAAGACGAGGCATGGCTTGAACATCGCCGCTATCAACCTGTCGCTGGGCTATCCGGTCTACACGCAGGTGGTGCGAGACGCCTTGGTTCGCGCGCGCCTCGCCGACATCGTCGTCGTGGTCGCGGCGGGCAACGGCGGGGCGGACAACGTCGGCGACAACCTCGACCTCGTTCCGTACTACCCGGCCTCCCACGCCGCGAACCTGGGCAACATGATCGCGGTGGCGAACATCACGAGCACCGGCGGGATCGCTTCGGACTCCAACTTCGGCCCGCGCGCCGTCTCCATCGGCGCTCCCGGCACCAACATCCTCTCGACGCTGCCGCAGAACCGCTACGGCTACTTGAGCGGCACGTCGATGGCGGCACCATTCGTGACCGGCGCCGTGCTCGTGTGGCGCGCCTCGCGGCCCGCCGACAGCGCCGCCACGACGCGCGGCTCGATCCTCGTCAGGCGCATCCCCACGCCGTCCTTGTCGGGCAAGGTGTCGACGGGTGGCAGGCTCGACTTGTCGACCTTCTGAGGCGCGCTCGCGCCACGGAGGCAGTGGAGGGGGCGTGCGTGCGGGCGACCGCACGCACGCCTTTGCCCATCGCGCCCATCGCGCCCGGAGCCGCGCGCAGCGCGTGCTTTTGGCGGATTCCTCCAAGGGCGCGCGTCGCGAGTCTTGTCCATGGGGACGAAGCGACGGCGTTCAGCGCGCGCGTCGCGACCAAGTCCGCGTCACCTCCCACGCAACGAAGGAACCTCCCATGAAGATCCAACTCCAAGCCCTGTTCTTCCTGTGCTGCCTGCCACTCGTCGCGCAAGCCGCCACGTTCCAAGCGACGGCCGAAGTGTCCGCCGCGCCGACGCTCGGCCGCGTCGCCCAACCCTCCGAGGCGCGCGCCGCGCGCACCTTACTCGTCAGTTGGCGCGTCGACGCGCTGGAGACGGAGAAGTTCGCGGCGCGCTCGCTGGCTCGCGCCCAGTCGATCCGCGACTTGACGACGCCAGCCATGCACACCTTCGGCCACGGCGGCCTCGAGGCCATCGAACTCCCGCTCGGCGTGGACCTCGAGCTGGTAGCGGCCGGCCTGCGCCGCCAACCGGGCGTGCGCGCCGTCGACCTCGACCACGTCGTGCGCGCCGCGGAGGTCTCCAACGATCCGGCGGTCGTCGGCAACCAGACGTGGGGCCTGTACGGCGACCTGTCCACGCCGGCCAACCAGTACGGCAGCCAGGCCGCCGAAGCCTGGGCCCGCGGCTTGACGGGTTCGCCGACCGTCCACGTCGGCGTCATCGACGAAGGCGTCGACGTCAACCATCCCGACCTCGCGCCGAACATCTGGCAGAACCCCAACGACCCCATCGACGGCGTCGACAACGACGGCAACGGCAAGATCGACGATCGGAACGGCTGGGACTTCCACAACAACGACCGGACCGTCTACGACGGCACGCCGTCCGACCTCGTCCGCGACGAGCACGGCACGCACGTCGCCGGCATCCTCGGGGCGCGCGGCGGCAACGGGATCGGCGTGGCCGGCGTCGCGTGGAACATCAAGATCATCACCGCCAAGGTGATGGACTTCCGCAGCGGCAGCACCGTCGGCCTCGTCCAAGGCCTCGACTACATGACGGACTTGAAGTCGCGGCGCGGCATCAACATCGGCGTCGTCAACATGTCCCTGGGCTTCGGGTCGTTCAGCCAGGCCGTGCACGACGCGCTCGAGCGCGCGCGCCTCGCGGACATCATCGTGGTCGCGGCGGCGGGCAATGGCGGCTCGGACTACATCGGAGACAACAACGACACCACTCCGTTCTACCCGGCTTCGTACACCCACTCGCACATCATCTCGGTGGCCAACATCACCAGTTTCGGCGGGCTGTCGCCGACTTCGAACTACGGGCCGATCTCGGTCGACATCGGGGCGCCGGGCACGGGCATCCGCTCGACCTTGCCGCAGAACCGCTACGGGTCCAAGGACGGCACGTCGATGGCGGCGCCCTTCGTGGCGGGCGCGGTGGCGGTCTGGCGGGCCAGCCGTCCGACCCACAGCGCGGCGACGACGCGCGGGTTCATCCTGCTGCACCGCATCGCGACGCCATCCCTGAACGGCAAGGTCTACATGAACGGCCGCCTGAACATGTCGAACTTCTGAGGTGCAGGCCGCACCACAGAGGCAGTGGAGGGGGGCCCCGTGCGGTTGCACCGCATGGGGCTCTTCCTG
>SXXH01000187.1 GCA_005789645.1 Planctomycetia bacterium | reverse complement strand
TCGGCGCGTACTCGGTGCAGACCAAGGCCGGCCACCAGTTGACGATCATCGACACGCCGGGCCACTCCGCGTTCACGCAGATGCGCGCGCGTGGTGCCCAGGCCGTCGACATCGTCGTGCTCGTCGTGGCGGCCGACGACGGTCCCATGCCGTCGACCGAGGAGGCGCTGGCCCACGCGCGCGCCGCCAAGGTGCCGGTGGTCGTGGCGTTGACGAAGACCGACAAGCCCGAGGCCAATCTCCAACGCACCAAGGAGTCGCTGACCAAGCTCGGCCTCGTGCCCGAGGAATGGGGCGGCGAGACGGCCATGATGGGCGTCAGCGCGTTGAAGAACGAAGGCGTCGACGAGTTGCTCGAGCGCGTGTTCCTCGAGACCGAGGTGCTGGAACTGCGCTGCCACCCCAAGGGCCCGGCGCAAGGCGTCGTGCTCGAGGCCGAGATCAGCGAAGGCAAGGGCATCGTCGCGCACCTCCTGGTGCAGGACGGCACGCTCAAGAAGGGCGATGTGATCCTCGCCGGCGAGGGCTACGGCAAAGTGCGCTCGATCCACGACGACCGCGGCCGCGTCATCGACTCGGCCGGACCGGCCACTCCGGTCGAGGTCTCGGGCTTGTCGTCGCTGCCGGGGATCGGCGAGACCTTCTACGTGGTCGAGGACTTGTCGCGCGCCAAGGAAGTAGCCGAGGAGCGCGAGCGCAAGAACCGCGCCATGTCGCTCACCGAGCGCCGCCAGGTCACCGCGGAGAACCTGCTCAAGGCCGTGGCGGATTCGAAGAAGCGCTTGATCAACGTGATCGTGCGCGCCGACGTGCAAGGCTCGGTCGAGGTGCTGAAGAGCTCGCTCTCCGAGCTCAAGCACGACGAGGTCGAGGTCAAGGTGGTCTTCGCCGGCGTGGGCGCCGTCACCGAGAACGACGTCATCCTCGCGCAGACCTCGAACGCCATCGTCGTCGCCTTCCACACGACGGTGGGCGACAAGGCGCGCGCGGCCTCCGACCGCTTCGGCATCGACATCCGCTACTACGAGGTCATCTACGAGCTGCTCGACCACATGCGCGACCTGATGGAGGGCACCCTGGCGCCCGAGATCAGCGAGCAAGTCGTCGGGCACGTCGAGGTGCGCGCGCTGTTCAAGTCGAGCAAGGTCGGCACCATCGCCGGTTCGCACGTCATCGACGGCACCGTGACGCGCGACTCGAAGGTGCGCGTCATGCGCGGCGGCAAGCAGATCTTCGAAGGCGTCCTGGCCTCGCTGCGCCGCGAGAAGGACGACGTCAAGGAAGTCCGCTCCGGCTTCGACTGCGGCTTGACCGTGCGCGACTTCCCGGACGTGGAGGTCGGCGACATCGTCGAGGCGTACAAGATGGTCACGAGCAAGCGCACGCTGGGCGACAAGGCCGGCGTCTGACCTGCTCCGCGCGCGCGACGGGCTCGGCCCTCGCGCGCGCGGAGGCCAACCGCCGCCCCACACTCGAACATGGCGAACGAACGCACGATGGCGCGCTTGTGCGCCCGCATCCAGGAGCGCGCGGCGCATTGCCTGCAGTTCGAGCTCAACGATCCGCGCGCCACCTTCATCACCATCACGCGCGTGGAGATCTCCAGCGACCTGTCGCTGGCGACGCTGCATTGGTCGGTGCTGGGCGACGAGGCGGAGCGCAACAAGGCGGCGCGCCTTCTGGAGCACGCCAGCGGCTTCATCCAGCGCCAAGTGGGTTCCGTGCTGAGCATGCGGCGCATCCCGCGCCTGCGCTGGCAGCACGACGACTCGCTTGAGCAGGCGGCTGGCCTCGACGCCCTGATCAAGGAGGCGCGCCAGCGCGACCGCGCCATCAACCCCGCGGCCGACGGCGGCGAAGCTCCGCCGCGCGCAGACCAGGACTAGCGCCTCCATGTCGCTCCTCGGCACCCTCCTGCGCAGGCTCCTGCGCCGCTCCCCCCCCCTGCTCGCCATTGGATCCAAGGCCCCGGACTTCGACCTTCCCGCCCACGACGGCTCGCGCGCGCGGCTCGCGGACTGCGCGGGCCGCCGCGTCCTGCTGTGGTTCTACCCCAAGGCCGACACGCCGGGTTGAACCAAGCAAGGCTGCGGGTTCCGTGATCGAATCCGCGACTTCGAGGCGAAGGGCATCGTGGTGCTCGGCGCGAGTTTCGACGCCGTGCCGGACCAAGCGGCCTTCGCGGCCAAGTTCTCCTTCCCCTTCCGCTTGCTGGCGGACGTCGACAAGCAGGTCGCCATCGCCTACAAGGCCGCCGCCTCGCCCGCCGACGCTTGGCCGCGCCGCATCACCTATCTGATCGGCCCCGACGGCCGCATCGAGCAGGCCATCGAGACCAAGGACCCCGCCGGCCAAGCCGCGGCGATGCTGGATCTTGTCAAAAATACTTGACCAATCCAAGCGACCCGATTTCGTCAAGATGATTTGACAAAATCCGCGGACGGCAGCGCCGCCGCCGGCGCGTCAGCGCGCAAGACGGGCGCGCGCGGCATCCCACGCCGCGGCATCCCACCCTTCGAGGCGCACATTCCCTCCAGCGCCGCCGCGTCCGTCCGCCGGCGCATCGACGAAAGGCGCCCCGAGGAAGCCGCCGCCGCGCCCGCCCATCAGGCGCGAACTCGCGAGCCCGCCGTCGAGGCGGTCGGGAATCACATGCCCCCGAATGACGACATCGCCACCCGCTGGCGCGGCCGCGTTGGCTCCAGCCCGGCCTCCGTCGCCCGCCAAGGCGTCGCCGCCCAGGTACACGAGCGGTGCCTCCAAGATGACGTCGCCTCCACGTCCGCCGGGCAGGCGACAGTTCTCGAGCGTCGCCGGCCCGGCGTGGGCGTCGCCCCCACGACCCGCAGCCGCCGCACCACGGATGATGATGCGCGTGCGCGACACCAAGTGGATGGTCGCGCCATCGGGATGCTCGTCGCCCGCAGGACGATCGAGGCCCTCGATCACGCCATCGACGACAAGGTCGCCTTCGCACAGCACGAGCAGGTCGCCGACGACCTGCTTGCGCTCCGTGAGTTCCAAGGTCCAGGTCGCCGCCTCGATGCGCTCCAACATGCGTGGCGTGCCGGCCTGAGCCACGGCGGCGTTCATGAAGGGTCTTTCGGGCGACACAACCTGCCCCTGCCTTGCTTGGCAACCGACGCTAGCGCAGCAGATGCAAGCGAGGGCGAGGAAGTGGAAATGGTAGCGGGTGCGGAATTCCTGCTCGTGCGTGCGGTGGCCCATGAAGTCAACCTGTCTGGATTGGATCCGAACTTGAACTGTCGGAGGAACTTGAACTGTCGGGGAACCAGATTTGTCGTGGCAAGGAAGTTAGGCTGCATTGGATCGGCTGGCGCTTGGACGCCACGCGTGGACGCGGCCGTTGCCTGCGCCAGCCGACCCGGCTGATGTCAGCAATCGCCTCCGTCAGGCCCAGCCGTGCCGTTTGAGCCCGGGTACACGGTACCCACGACTCCCCACGCGCCCGCATTGCCGTTCGTGGTGCCGCGACCAGGCTGGCCGCCAGCCCCACCGGCCCCCGGCACGACGGCCCCTGCAGCACCGGCGGCGCCGCCCGGTCCTTGCGGCTTGCCTCCTGCCCCGCCGTTGCCACCATGGCCGGAGGCTGCGTTGCCGCCGTTGCCGCCATCGCCTCCATCCCCGCCAGGCGCGACATACCGGTTCAACGCCGTGTCAAAGTACGCGGCACCACCGCGACCGCCTGCCCCACCGGCCCCGCCGATCGCGGTCTGACCAGCACCGCCAGCACCACCTGCACCACCGCGCTCAGCGCCTTCCGGCAAAGGACAGCACGATGGCGCGGCGCCCCCGGCGCCTCCGTTGGTGCCGCTCACATGGCCGCCGTGCCCGCCGGGAGTGCCTGTCCCGCCCTGAGGCGAGGACGCGGTACCGTTTTGGCCCGGATTTCCTGCCGAACCAGCACCACCAAAAGCCGTGGTCGCCGCGGACAAGCCCGGAGTGCCGTCGGCACAGTCCGAAGGCACGAACCACTGTCCTCCAGTGGCGGCCGGCAGTTCGAAGGGCACGAGCAACGGATCAAAGGCCTGTACGGCGATGGAACCGCCTGCGCCCCCGCGGCCGTCAAAGGCCTGGGGCATGGGGAAAGGCTCACCTGCGAAGGCGCCGCCGTCGCCGCCGAAAATACCCTGGCCACCTGGGCCGCGGAAGGCAGCGCGTCGCTCCCACAGGGTCTCAACCGGACCAAGGACACTCGGACGCGTGGTGCGCAACAAGCCACGCAGCTCCACGGCACCCCCGCGCGTTGCGGCGGCGTTGGCCCCACTCTGCCCACCGTTGCCGGCCACGACGCGCCCGTCGACGATGATCAGCGGAGCCTCGAGAATGACATCACCGCCAGCGCCGCCGCGCAATTGGCAGTTGGACTCTGTGCTCACTTCCGCAAAGGCGTTGCCGCCCTCGCCGGCACGCACGAGACCTTCCACCACGATGCGCGTGCGGCTGGAGATGCGCAAGTCGATGCCATCGAGTTGCGCTTGACCCGCGACCCGCGCTGCGCCGAGGACGTGCCCTGCGATCAGGACATCACCCTCGGACACGACATGCAGGTCGCCAGTGGCCGTGTACACCGACCCGGAGGCCACCGACCATGCAGGCACACTCCAAACGCCGGATGTTTGCTGGTTGCCGGCCGCAGAGGTGCTTGCCCACGCACGATTCGCAGCCCCGCCCGCAAGCAGGAGCACCGTGGCCATCGAAGACAGAAGACACATGTTGGGTTGGACACCCATTGCCCGAGCAGACGCGAGCCTCGACTTGGCGGCTCGCGATGCAGCGCAGGACAAATTTCGTGAGAAGCCCATGTTGCACAACTTTCAGCAGGTGGAGGACAAGCCAGTTGGAAGCACCTGTGTCAAGCAAACTGGCACCCCCACAAGTCGTGACGAAACCTGTTGCGAGAGCTGGATCCTAATCGCCGAGCCCAGCCTCGCCACCTCGAGTCGCAGCGTTTCACACCTGCAAACATCTTTTGACAACTGAGGCCGGCCGACCACGAATCATGCACGGACGGGTGGCGCTCGAACTACGCGGCGTGGAGCGGATTCCACGCTGAATCGACGCTGAATCGACAGCTGGACGCGCTCCATCGCACCTACGCTGACGTGCATGAAGCGAGCTTTCCAGCTGTTGTGCCTGTCCATCCCGAGCGCGACCACCTGCCTGGCACTCAGCCATGCGGATCCCACGCTGGTGCATGCCGCAGCCGCTCTGCCGAGGCCGCTCGACGAGCATGCATTGGTTCCCCTGCCATCGGTGTTCGACTTCACGCGTGGAGGCGGATTCGGATTCGCACTAGGCATCGGCGTCGAGTACGAGGCGGCGTACGACGGCTCGGACGAGTACGAATTCGAACTGGATCCTGCAGGTGCCATCCAGTGGCGCGACGGGAATCACATGCTGTTCTTCGAGGGCACGGAGCTTGGCTGGCGCGGCGTCTTCGCGAGGCGCTGGCTGCTGCAGGCGGGATTGCGCTACGAAGATGGTCTCGATCCCTCGGACTCCGAGGACGGCGCGCTCGACGGCATCGAGAAGCGCGACTCGCACTTGGCGGGCTTCGCGGAGGTGCGCGGCGCGCTGGACGACGATTGGCGCAACTGGATCGGCGCGCGGGTGCTGGCGGGCGAGAGCGACTTCGGCGCGCTCGGAGTCCTGGCGTTCGGGCACCGCTTCGGGGATCGACTCGACGGCATGGGGACCGAGGTCTACGCGTTCTCCACCTTCGGCGACAGCGCCTTCGTGAACAAGGACTTTGGCGTGAGTGCCGAGGATGCGCTCGGCTCAGGACTCGAGCAGACGGATCTCG
>SXXH01000186.1 GCA_005789645.1 Planctomycetia bacterium | reverse complement strand
CTCGTTCGCGGCGCGCGCCCAACCGGGCGGCTCTTCGCCTTCGACCAACGGCCAGCGCGCCAGGATCGCGAGCCACTCCGCGCCGAGACGCGCCTTGGCGTCCGACGCGCCGCCAGAGCGCAGCTGCGCCTCGAGCCGCGCGCTGGCGTCCTCGACCTCCCGCACGGCGCGCTGGTCGGCCGCGTTCCAGCGCGCGAGGAGATCGGCCCTCGCCGGAAGGAGCTCGTCGCCCCGCACCGCGGCCTCGACTTCCTCGACCTCGCGCGCCGAGGCGTTGGCCGCGTGCAGCGTGCGCAGCTCGGACCACGCCGACTCGGCCTCGTCCACGCGCCGCAGCGCCGTCCTCCAGGCGCCGCGCCGCAAGTCCTCCTCGAGGCGCGGACGCGACTCGACGCGCCACGCCTGCACCAAGGCCGTCCGCAGACCCTCGCGCGTCGCGACGCGCGACTCCTCGATCCGGCGCCGCCAGCGTTCCTCGCGCGCGGCGAGACCACGCTCCTCCGCGTCGGGCAGCAAGCGCACGCCACCCACCTTGGCGCGCACGCGCGCCGGCCAGGACTCGGCCACGAAGAGCGCCGCCTCGTCGTGCCGGCCGTCCTCGAGCAGCATCTCGAGCTGCGCGTCGAACTCGCGCACCAGGCGCCACAGCTCGCTGTCAAGGCGATCGGACAGCGCGGCGCGCGCGCGGAGGAGGCGCAGCGATTGCTCCTCGGACAACGCGTCGCCGCGCGCCAGAGGTTCGCTGCGCGCCATGAGGGCGACCACCTCGGGCACCTCGACCGAGCCCGCGGCCTCGAGCGCCGACAGCAGCGCTTCGCGCGGATCGGAGGCGGGCGCCTCGGTCTGCGGCCCGACGATGCCGCCGCGCGTGACGCCCAAGAGCAGCAGCGCCACGCTGCCGGCGAGGCCGGCGGTCCACGCCGCCGTCCACGCCAAGCGGCGTGGATCGCGTCGCAGCGGATCGAGTCCGCGGCGCGAGACTAGCGGCGCTCGCCGCTCGCGGACGCGCTCGAGATCGGACAGCAGCTCGGCCGGAACGCGATAGCGGCGCGCGCGGTCGCGCACGAGGCACTTGCGCAGCACGAGCACGAAGCCTCCCGACAAGCCATCGGCGAGTTCGCTCGGATCGCGCACCTTCTCGTGCAGCACACCCGACAGGATCTCGGCCACGCTCTCCCCGGAGAACGGCGGTCGCCCGCACGCCGCGTGGTACATGGTCGCGCCCAACGACCACAAGTCGCTCTGGGCGTCGGCGGAGGCCGGATCGCGCGCCTGCTCGGGCGAGATGTAGTGCGGCGTGCCCAGCGTGCCGCCGTGGTTCGTGATCGCCGGATCGTCGTCCGCGTGGGCGAGTCCCAAGTCCACGAGGCGCGCGCGACCCAAGCCATCGACGAGGATGTTCGAGGGCTTGATGTCGCGGTGCACGACGCCACGCTCGGAAAGGTGCTGCAAGGCCTCCACGAGCGGGATGAACAGCCGCAGCACCTCGCGCTCGGGCAGGCGCTCCGCGGCGAGGATCTTGTGCAGCGGGCGGCCATCGACGAGCTCCATGGCGTACCACCACGTGCCGTCCACCTCGCCCATGTCGATCGCGGCCACGATGTTGGGGTGCGCCAGCTTGGCCGTGGCGCGCGCCTCGCGCTGCAGTCGCAGCTGGGCCTTGCTTGCTCCGCCGAGGTCCTTGCGCAGGATCTTCAGCGCCACCACGCGATCGACCGAGGTCTGGCGCGCACGATAGACGACACCGGTCGAGCCGCTGCCGAGCAGGCCCTCGATGCGATAGCCCGGCACTTGCGGCAGCTTCTCCTGCGCCGTGGCGAACTCGCGCGACTCGCCCAGCGCGCGGGCGCGCGGGCCTAGTTCTCCTTCATCCATGCGCGCCAGGCCTTGTCGGCCTCCTCCAGCGACATTCCGCTCGCGGCGCGGAAGGCCTCTTCGTACATGGCGCGCCGCGCACCGGGCGAGGCATGCACGCGGTCGGGCACGGGCGGCGCGTTCCTGCGCAGCGCGTCGTGGAACTGGCGCAGCGCACCCTCTCCACGCGACTCGAGCCACTGCACGATGCCCATCGACGCCGCGATGGCGGCGCCATCGAGCTCCGTGAACTGCAGGCTCGACAGCGCGTCGAACCCAGGCAACTCGTCCAGCCCCGCCACCAGCGCCTCGCGCCAGCGTCCGTCGCGCATGGCCTTGGGATCGAGCGGCGCGACCTTGGCGCGCGACTCGCCGGTCGGGCCGACCCTGGTCCCGGTGTCGCGCTTCTTCGCGGGGCCTTGCGTGCTGGGACCTGTGGGCTCCTCGAGCTTGTTGCCGCGGCAGAACACCGCGTTGCGCCCGTGCGAGCGGAACTCGAGCAACGCCGCGACGCCCTCGTCGTACCAAGGCGGCAGGAGTCGCCCGTCGTAGCCGAGGCGATTGGCGAGCAAGTGCCCCCAATGGTGGTAGCAGTGCCCCGCGAGATCGGGCAGGCCGCGCTTCCACAGGCGCACCGAGCTCGTCGCGTGCGGATCGCTCCAGAAGAAGCCGTAGCTCTTCGCCACCGCCGCGTCCCAGCCCGCTCCCACAGTCCGCGTGCGTGCGGCGAAGAGCGGCGTGGTCTTCTGGTAGGGCTCGTCGTCGACGAAGAGGTAGAACTCCGCCAGTCGCCCGCCGAGCAAGCCAAGCCCCGGCTCGGCCTTCCATGTCGAGTCGAACCAGGCGCGGCCACGCACGAGTCCGGCCGCCACCGGGGCGAGGTCGCCCGCGGCCGGCTGGGCCCACAGCGACAACTGTTCGGTCAGGTGCGAGGCCAGCGGCACGCCGGCGAGCTTCTGCACTTCCGTCCCCGAGTTGCGCGCCAACGCCTCGGCGCGCGGCAACCACCGGCCCTCGTGCTCTTCGAGGCCCTGCTTGCGCTGCGATTCGCCGAAGGGCATCCAAACGCCGTCGTGGAGCACTTCGCCCTTCTCGAGATGGGACTTCTCCTCGGGCGTGACCCACTTGTCCTGCCACTTCACCAGGCCCTTCTTGGCCATCTCCGCGGCCATCTCGGCTTCGACGGCGGCGTCGCGCTCGAGGGGCGTCATCCAGCGGCCCTTGTGTTGGACGTTGCCGATGTGCGCGTTGGCGCCAGCGTGCTGCGAGTCGAGTTCGAGCGTGCGCGCGAGCAGTCGCTTGAAGTCGGCCTTGAGCTTCTTCTTGTCGCATTCCAGCGCCAAGGCCCACATCTCGTCGGCCGTGCGCGCGGCCTTCTCGCGCTCCTTGATCGTGGGCCCCTTGTCCTGCGCCGCGGCGCACGCGAGGTCCAGATGGCCATCGCGATCCATCAGGCACGCTCCGGCCCTGGTCGGGATGGGTTGCGCCGCCAGCGCCAGCAAGAAGGTCGCGAGCATGGCCCCCATCCTAGCGGAGCGCGACGAGCGCGGCTCAGCCCTCCACCGCGGGTTCGTCGCCGGTGCCGTCGCGGCGCCCGGCATCGAGACCGTACTTGTCGAGCTTGCGCTGCAGCGCGAAGCGGCTGATGCCTAGTTCCCCCGCGGCGCGGCTCTTGTTGCCGGCCGCGGCCAGCAGCGCAGCCTCGATCGAGCGGCGCTCCAAATCGGCCACGGCGCTCTTCATGTCGACGCCTCCCTCGACGCCGCCATCGACGCCCATGCGCACCCCGCGTCGTTCGAGCACGTCGCTCGAGAGATGCTCGAGCCGCAGCTCGTCGCCGGCCAACACCACCGCGCGCCGCAGCTCGGTCTCGAGCTCGCGCACGTTGCCCGGCCAATCGTGCGCGCAGATCGCCGCCAGCACCTCCTGCGACAAGTCCGGCGCCGGCCGCCCCGCCTCGCGCGCGGCGCGCACCAGGAGATGCTG
>SXXH01000185.1 GCA_005789645.1 Planctomycetia bacterium | reverse complement strand
GCGAAGGCGAGCGCGGCGCGCTGCGCTGCGCCTCGGGCGTCGCCCTCAACTTGCCCCGCGCGGCGCGTCGCGCGGGCGCTTGGCGCGAGGACTTGTTGTTCACCGAGTTGCAGCACCAGCTCGAGTTGGCGCTCGAGGCGCAGGCTGGACTGGCGCAGGCGCGCCGCCAGCGGCGCCTCGAGGGCGCGCGCGCGCGCGGTCGCAGCTCGGCGCTGGTCGCGCCCATCGGCTTGCGCGAGGCTTGTCGCATCGCCTGCGACGGAGAGGTGCGCGTCGACGAGGCGACGCGCATGCTCGCCTTCCTCGCCGAGGCGTGCGAGAGGCTCGGAGCGGCGCGCGGCCTCGCCGTGCAACTAGACCTCGTGCCATGCGACGAAGCGGCGGCGCGCTTCCGCGAACTCGACCGACGAGCCGCTCCGTTGCGGCAAGAGCGCCTGTTCGAAGAGCAAGCCTCCGTCGAGGCGACGCGCGGCGAAGAGGCCTTCGGGATCGAGCTGCACGCGCGCACCGAGATGCAGCGCCTCGGCGGCGAAGCCGTGCTGGACGCCCATGCCCGCCTCCTGGCGGGACTGCGCGAGGGCGTGCTCGATCCGCGCGACCTGCTCGAGGGCTGCGCGTCCGGCCGTCCGGCCGAGGACGCTCCGCTCGCGCGCGCCATGGCGCGGCTCGCCGCGCGCCGTGCGCGCATTCGCTCGGGCGCCGCGCCGCTCTTCGCCTTGCGGCCGGCCGCGGCCCGGGCCTTCGAACTGTTCCCGTCCACCGCCTCGCGAGAGGAGGCGGCCACACCGCCCCGCGCCGCCGGCGCGCAAGACAGCTAGACCTACACCATGCGCCTCAAGCGACTCCAACTCTTCGGCTTCAAGTCGTTCGCCGACCGCACGACCTTCGACTTCGGCGACAAGACGCTCACGGGCGTCGTCGGCCCCAATGGTTGCGGCAAGAGCAACATCGTCGACGCCACGCGTTGGGTGCTGGGCGAGCAGCGTCCGACCTCGATGCGCGGCGCGGAGATGACGGATGTGATCTTCAAGGGCAGCGCCTCGCGTCCGCCGCTTTCGGTGGCGGAGGTGACGCTGGTGCTCGACAACTCGACCGGCGAGCTCGCCGGGCGCGGCGCCGAGGTGTCGATCATGCGGCGCGTGTTCAAGTCCGGCGAGGGCGAGTACCTGCTCGACGGCGAGAAGGTGCGCCTCAAGGACATCAAGGAGATGCTCTTCGACACCGGCCTCGGCAGCCGTGGCTACTCGGTGCTGGAGCAGGGCAAGATCGACTCGGTGCTGTCGGCCAACCCGCTCGAGCGGCGACGCATCTTCGAGGAGGCGGCGGGCGTGTCGCGCTATCGCCAGCGCAAGAGCGAAGCGGAGTTGCGCCTCAAGCGCGTGGCCGAGGACATGGCGCGCCTCGACGACGTGATCGGGGAACTGGGCTCGCGCGTGCGTTCGTTGAAGATCCAGGCCGGCAAGGCCGAACGCTACGTGGCCGCGCGCGACGAGTGGGCGCGCGAGCGGACGCGGCTGCTGAAGCATCGCGCGCGCCAGGGCGCCGATCTCCTGCGCGAGCTGCGCGGGCAGGCGACCGATGTCGAGGCCCGCGCCGAAGCGGCCCGCTCCTCGCGCGAGGAGGCCGAGGGCGGCCTGCAGCTGCGCGAGAAGGAAGCCGAGGCGCTCTCCGGCCGCATCGAGAGCCTGGTGGCGGACGCCTCGCGCCTGTCGGGCGACGGCCGCATGGTCGACGAGCGGCGGGCCCAACTGGCCTCGCGGGCCGGCCAGCGCGAGCAGGCCGCGCGCGAGGAGGGCGAGCGCGCCGCGCGCCTGTCGAGCCTCTTGTCGGAGCGCGAGGCCGAACTCCAGCGCATCGCCGGCGAGTTGGCCGAGCTGGAAGGCGGGGCGCGTTCGGCGCAGGAAGAACACATGACGCGCGCGCGGGCGCAGGGCGAGCTGGACTCCGAGTCCCAGCGGCTGCGCGCCACGATCGAGCGCTTGTCGGGCTCCGTGCAGCGCCTCCTCGCGTCGCGCACGCAGGCCGAGAATCGCAGCGCGGCCCTCGACGCCGCGCTCGTGCCGCTGCGGGAGCGCGTAGGCCTCGCATCGACGCGCCTGTCGGAGGCGTTGGCCGTGGTGGAGGCGTTGCGCCTCGAACAGGCCAGCCACGAGTCCGCGGCCGCCGAAGCGGCGCGCGCGCAAGGCGAGCACGAGGTGCGGCGCCGCGAGCTGGCGCAGGCCATGCAGGACGCCGCGGCCGCGGTGGCGCGCGCCGATCAGGAGAAGAAGCAGCTCGAGCTCGACCGCGCGCGGGCGCAGAGCACGATCGAAGTGCTCTTGGCGCGCGAGCGCGACCTCGAGGAACTGTCCGCCGGCGCGAAGAAGGTGCTCGAGGCCATCGAGAAGCGCGGCGAGCCCTTCGGGCGCGACGCGTTGATGGGCCTGGTGGCCGACCACCTGCGCACGAGCGTCGAGCACGCGCGCGCGCTGGATGCGGCGCTCGCCGGCCGCGCGGGCGCCTTGGTCGTCGACCGACCGGAGCGCGTGGCCGCCGTGGTCGATTGGCTGCGCAGCAAGGAGGCCGGGCAGGTCTCGCTGGTGGTGGCGGGCGGCTTCGGCGCCGGCGAGGCCGACGAGTCGGGCCTTTCCGACGACGAGCGCGTGCTGGGCACGCTGCTCGCCCGCGTCGAGGTGGACGAGGGCTACGAGGGCCTCGCGCGCTCGCTCTTGTCGGGCGTCTGGCTGGCGCGCGACTTGGAGGCCGCCATGTCGCTGGTGGCGCGGCATCCGTCGTTGCGCTTCGTGACGCCGCAAGGCGAGCTGGTCGACGCGGCTTGCGCGCATGGCGGCCACCGGGCCGCCGGCCAAGGCGCCGTGTCGCGGCGTTCGAGCGCGGCGGAGTTGCGTGGAAAGGTCGAGGATCTCGACCGGCGCATCGAGGAGCTCGATGCGCGTCGTGGCGAGGTCGTGGCCGCGCGCATCGGCCTGCAGAAGGAGTGGGAGCAGAGCTCCGTCGAACTGGAGGCGCGCCGCGTGGCGCGCAACGCGGCCGAGAGCGCGCTGGCCACGGCGCGCGCGCGCCTGCGCGACCAAGACGCCCTCAAGCGCGGCATCGAGCAGGAGAGTTCGTCGGCCGAGGCCCAGATCGCGCGCATGGAGTCGGAGCTCGCGCAGGCGCG
>SXXH01000184.1 GCA_005789645.1 Planctomycetia bacterium | reverse complement strand
GTGCGCGCGGCGTGGCCGGCGCACAAGCCGCTCTTCGTGCGCATCAGCGCCAGCGATTGGCTCGACGCCGAGGGTGGCTTCACCTGCGACGAGGCGGTCGTCCTGTCGCGCGAACTGAAGCGCCGCGGGGTGGACTGCATCGACGTCTCGAGCGCGGGCAACTCGCCGCGCTCGCGGGTCGACCATGGACGCATGTACCAGGTGCCCTTCGCCGACGCGATCCGCCACGGCGCCGGGATCCTCGTGCAATGCGTAGGAGCCATCCAAGGCGTCGACCACGCCAACACGGTGCTGGCCGCTGGGCGCGCGGATCTGGTCGCCATGGCGCGTCCGCACCTCGCCGATCCGTACTTGGCCTTGCGCGCGGCGGCCGAAGCGGGCCACGACATGCCATGGCCAAAGCAGTACCTCGCCGCCAAGCCGCGCCCGCGCGCCGGCGAGCCGGACTGAGCATGGAGCCTCGACCATGGCGCTGCGCGTCGTCGCGAACCCGCCGAACCCTTGGCACGGCGCGCATGTCGAGTGGATCGACGCGCCGCCGCCGGCGCACCTCAAGGTGCACGAAGAAGAGGCCAAGAGCCTCGTCGTCGAGCACGACTCGCCCGACATCGGCTTCCGCTTCGGCGCCAACCCCTACCGCGGCTGCCAGCACGCCTGCGCGTACTGCTACGCGCGACCCTCGCACGAGCATCTCGACTTCGGGGCGGGCACGGACTTCGACACGCAGATCGTAGTCAAGATCAACGCGGCCGAGGTCTTGGCGAAGGAGCTCGCCACCAACCGGCTCGACGGCCAGCCGCTGGTCTTGTCGGGCAACACCGATTGCTACCAACCGCTGGAGGCGCACTACCGCCTGACGCGGCGCTGCCTCGAGGTGTGTCGCGCGCGCGGCGTCGGCGTGGCCATCATCACCAAGGGCGCGCTCGTGCGACGCGACATCGACATCCTCGCGCGCCTCGCGCGCGAGGGCGGCGCGACCGTCAACATCTCCGTGCCCTTCCTCGACGCGGCGGTCGCGCGCGCGGTCGAACCCTTGGCGCCCTCGCCGCGCACGCGCTTCGAGGCCATGCGCGCCCTGAGCGAGGCCGGCATCGAGGTGGGCGTGTCGTGCGCGCCACTCATCCCGGGACTCAACGACAGCGACTTGCCGCGCATCCTCGAGACGGCGCACGCGAACGGCGCGCGCCGCGCGTTCATGACGATGCTGCGCCTGCCGACGAGCGTCTTGCCCGTGTTCCGCGAGCGCATCGCCGCGGCGTTCCCCGAGCGCGCGAAGAAGATCGAGCACGCCATCCTCGAGATGCGTGGAGGCCGGTGGAACGAGGCGAACTTCGGACGACGCATGCGCGGCGAAGGCGAGCGCTGGCGCATGGTCGAGTCGCTGTTCCAGCTCACCTGCCGCCGGTTGGGCATGGACGATGGCGAAGCGCGCCTCGCGCGCCCGCGCGACAAGCACGAGCGCCAAGGCCAGCTGTTCCAGGACTGAGGGCGCCCTGCCCCGCGGCCGTGGATCGCGCCGCGCTCACCAGCGGTGGTAGGCCGGATGCCCTTCCTTGACGGCCACGAAGGTCCCGCGGCAGGTCGCCGTGATCTTGCCGCCGGCCTCCAGCGTGGCTTCGACCACTGCGCGGTCCTCGCTCGACTCGACCACCTTGGCGCGCAAGTGGATGGGACCGTTGGTCGGAGTCGGACGCTTGAGCTTGACGTGGAAGTCCGCGGTCACCGTGCACGGAGGCGTGACGGCGCCGGACTGGCGCATGAGGTGCCACGCCGCCGTCCAGTTGCCGTGGCAATCGAGCAACGCACCCGTGATGCCGCCGTTGAGCATCCCGGGAAAGGCCTCGTGGTGCGGCTCGGGAAGCCAAGTCGCGACCAACTCGTCGCCCTGCACGAAGCTCTTGATGCGCAGGCCCTTGTCGTTGGCGGGCCCGCAACCAAAGCAAGTGTTGCGCGGCGCGTGGCGATCTTGCAGCGACAGCTCTTGGAACTCGTTCACTTGGATCCTCCTGCAGGCCTTCGATGCGGCTTCGAGCACGACGCGTTCGGCCGTCGCCGCTGGAGTTGGCCATCGACCCGCGAAGAGAGCCACGGCCACCAACGCGATCTCGACGACGCGTGCATGGCGAGGCTGTCTCGACGGCGCGATCCACGCCGACAAAGCGGTCTACGACAACGCCGCGGTCCAAGACGCGCGACAACGACTCCGGCCGCGCAAGAGGCGGCCGGAGCACGAGCTGGTGGGCTAGACAGGACTCGAACCTGTAACTTCCACGATGTGAACATGGCACTCTGCCATTGAGTTACTAGCCCAGTTTGGAGCGGAGAACATAGCGCCTGCAGCCTCGGGAAACAAGGGGCGCGGCCCGCGCCACGCGCCAACCCGGCGCGGAAGGCCCCCTGCAAGGGAGACCGGACCGGCGCGGAGTGGACGGATCGGCGCGGCGCTGGAGAAGGCGCTGGGCAAAGCGCTGGGCGCGCGCTGGACGCCAGGCCACAAGCAGCACCGACGGGCCGCGCGGCCCTACTCGAGATCCTTGCCCAGCGTGCCGCGCAGGATGTCGTGCAACCGCGCCTCCGCGCGCCGCAGCATCATGCGCACCGCGTCTTCGCTCTTGCCGCCGAGCAAGGCACCGGCCTCGCGCAGCGACTTGCCTTCGAAGAACACCGCCGTGATCGCGGCCCGATGCTCGGGCGAGAGGTGCTCGAGCGCGCCGCGCAACTGCGACCACGACTCTTGCTGCGACACGTGTTGCGTGACCGTCATGTCCGCGGTGGCGGGCTCGACGCCGCGCGATTCTTCCGGATCGTCTCCGGCTCCGGCCAAGTGGCGCTCGCGCCCCGCGTCACGCTTGCGCGCGCCGTAGAACTCGGCCTTGTCGCGGATCTTGTTCTGCAGGATCTGGATCAACCAACGAACGAGCGAACCCTCGCCGCGATACTGGTAGTTGGCGAGGTCGCGCGTCGCTTCGCGGAAGGTGGTCTGCGCCAGATCGTCGGGATCCTCCTTGAGGCGCAAGCGCGGACCAATGCGGCGGCGCGCGGTCTCGAGCACGAGCGCGTGGTAGCGCGCGAACAAGTCGTTCAACGCCTGCGTGTCGCCGCCCTTGGCGCGCGCCACGAGCATGGCGGTCGCGTCGTCCTGGAAGCCCTCCGGCAGGTCGAAGGCTCCCTGCTGGTCGTCTGCTTGGTCGCCGGCCATCTGCACCGAGACTAGCCGCCGACGCGCCGCTTGGCTACCCGAGCCTTGCGAACAGCGTCGACTGGGCGCCTCGCCGCCAAGCGGATGCGGCGCGCCCGCGCCTACTCGACCACGACTCCGCCCTTCATCACCCACGACACTCGTTCCATGGCGGAGATGTCCCGCAGCGGATCGCCATCCACCGCCACGATGTCGGCCAGCAAGCCAGGGGCGAGGCGGCCGCGATCCGGCGTGCCGCACAACTGCGCGGCGTTGACCGTGGCGGTGCGCAGCGCGTCGGCAGGAGCCATGCCGTGGCGCACATAAGTGGCGAACTCGCGCGCGTTCTCGCCGTGCGGATGGACCCCCGCGTCGGTGCCCAGCGCGATCTTCACCTCCGCCGCGATGGCCTTCGCGAGCCACTCGCTGCGCAGCGGGAACAGCGCCTCGGCCTTCCTGCGCCACAAAGTCGGGAGCTTGGCCAGCTCGAGGCGCTCGACGCAGTACTGCGTGGGCACGAGCCAGGTGCCGCGCTCCTTCATCAGCGCGATGGCCTCGTCGGACAGGATGCTGCCATGCTCGATCGAGTCCACGCCGGCGCGCACGGCCGCGAGGATGCCATCGGTGCCGTGCGCGTGGGCCGCGGTCTTGATGCCGTGGCGACGCGCCTCCTCCACGATCGCCTGCATCTCCCGCGAGTCGAGTTGCTGCGCGCCGATCGACTCCTCGAAGGACAACACGCCCGCGGTGGCCATGATCTTGATCGTCTTGGCGCCGTGCTTGATCTGCTCGCGCACCGCCTTGACGCATTCATCTGGACCGTCGGCCACGCCCGACGAGGGCGACTGCACGAGGAGCCCCGGACGGAAGCCTCCCGTGTCGCCGTGGCCGCCGGTGATGGAGATGGCGTGGCCGGCGGGGATGATGCGCGGGCCGACGATGTCGCCGCGCTCGATGGCCTTCATCAACGACACATCGACGAAGTCGTCGCAACCCAGCTCGCGCACGGTGGTGAAGCCGGCCTTGAGCGTGCGCTCGGCATGGCGCGCGCCGCGCAGCGCCGCGTCCGCTGGTCCTTCGAGGACGGGTCGCAAGGCGCTTTGCTCGTCGATCTGGAAGGCGAGGTGCGTGTGGCAGTCGATCAATCCCGGCAGCAGCGTGCGGTCGCCTAGATCGACCACGCGCGCCGAAACGGGCGTGTCGCCAGCGGGTCCGACCGAGACGATGCGGTCGCCCCGCACGACGACCTCGCCCGGCGCGTGGTGCGCGCCCTTCTCGACATCGAGCACGCGCGCGGCGCGCACGACGAGCAACGGCGCTCCACCATCCGAGGCGGCAGATGCGAGCCATGCGCTGGAGCTCGAGTACCGCGCATCGAAATCGAGCTCCCGCCGCGCAGCGGGGGCCGCCTCGGCGCTCGAGCCGAGAGTCGAGTCGCGCCCGCCGAAGGCCGACGCACCACCAGCGGAGCCGACGGGCATGGTCGGTGCGCCCGGAGCGGCGATCTGGTCGGCCGGCGTCGCTCGGCACGCAGCGAACCAAGCGGCGAGCCCCGCCAAGGCGGCGCAAGCCGAAGCGCGCACCAAGGACGCCATCGGTCCGGGCCAGGTGCGTCTCGCGGCTCGGCGACAAGGCGCGTTGGGCTGGGCGGGGACGAGGCGGAGGGGGTTGCGCGAGCGGCACGAGGGGAGCATGCGCACGATGCTAACGCGCGCACCTCGACCGCGAGGCTGGATCAGCCGCGTTCGGCCAAGCGCAGGAACTCGTCCTCGAGGATCACCCGCACGCCCAGTTCCTCGGCCTTCTTGGCCTTGCTGCCGGGCTTGCCGCCCACGACGAGGATGGTGGTCTTGGCGCTGACCGCGGAGGCCACATGCCCGCCCAATTCCTCGACGCGCTGCTTGGCTTCGCCCCGGCCCATGCGCTCCAAGGTGCCCGTGAAGACCACGGTCTGTCCGGCGAAGGGGCCGTCGACGACCTTCGGTGCTGGCGCTTCGATGACGACGCCGAGTTCGAGCAGCCGTGCAGCCGTGCGCGACAAACGCTCGTCGCGGAACCAGCGTGCCACCTTGGCCGCGACTTCTGGCCCCACGCCGTCTACATGCATGAGCTCGTCCTCGCTCGCCGATGCGATCGCCTCCAAGGACTTGAAGTGCTGGGCCAGGACCCGCGCCGTGGAGGGGCCCACGTCGGGGATGGCGAGAGCCACCAAGAAGCGCGCCAACGGCACGCGCCGCCGCTGCGCCAGTTCGGCCTGCAGGTTGTCCACGCTCTTCCTGCCCCAACGATCCAACGCCAAGAGCTTCGCGCGCACCTCGTCCGAGGCGTCGAGCGCGAAGACATCGGCGGATCCCTGGAGCAGCCCCGCGTCGTACAGCTGCGCGATCTGCTTCTCCCCCAAGCCCTCGATCTCGAAGGCGCCTTGGCCGACGAGGATCAGGGTCCGTCCAATGCGCTGAGGCGTACACTCCGCATTCGGGCAGCGCCAGTACTTGCCCTCCGCGACAGGCGCCGTGCCGCAGGCGGGACAACCTTTGGGCACGCTCCAGCTCGACCTCCAATCGTGCGCCACGGATCCATCTCCGCGCGCCACGGCCTCGTGCAGCTCCTCGGGCAGGCTGGCCTCCCAATCCGAGGGCGCAGCGCCGTCGGCAACCTTGGCCACGCCGAGGATCTGCGGGATCACGTCGCCAGCGCGACGCAAGAAGACGCGATCACCGATCGACAGGCCCAGCTCGGCGACATAGTCGGCGTTGTGCAGCGTCGCGTGGCGCACGGTGATGCCGCCCACTTCGACCGGCAAGACATGGGCGCGCGGCGTCAAGCGACCGCCATTGCCCACCATCGTCTCGATCGCGCGCAGCGTCGCGGAGACTTCGCGCGCCGCGAACTTGTGGGCATATTGCCATCTCGTCGAGCGCGAGGTCGTGCCGAGGCGCTCGCGCAAGTCGAAGCGATCGAGCTTGGCGACGATGCCGTCCATCTCGAACGGGATCTCGTCGCGCCGAGCTTCGATCTCGTCGTGGTAGGCGAGGCAAGCCGCGAGGCCGCGCACGACCCGCCCATGGCCCGAATCGGCGAAACCCCATGCGCGCAGCGCCTTGCTGGCGTCCTCTTGCGTGGTGAATTCGACGCCCTCGCAGCGCGGCATGGCCCAAATGTGGAATTCCAGCGGATAGCGCGCCACCTCCGCCGGGTCGTTGCGGCGCATGGCGCCGGCGGTGGCGTTGCGCGCGTTGGCGAAGCGCTCTTCGCCGCGCGCCGCACGAGCGGCATTGAACCGTTCAAAGCGGTCACGGGCCATGAGCACCTCGCCGCGCACCTCCAAGAGACGCGGCAACTTGCGCGTGACGCCATCCAAGGCGAGCGGCAAGTTGCGGATCGTGCGCGCGTTGGAGGTCACATCCTCGCCGCGTTCGCCGTCGCCGCGCGTCACGGCGCGCACGAGGCGTCCGTCTTCGTAGACCACCGACAGCGAAACGCCGTCGAACTTGGGCTCGACCACCCACGCCAAGTCGGCATCGTCGAGGTTCAAGAAGCGCAGGATGCGCGCCTCGAAGTCGCGCACCTCGTCCGCGCTGAACAGGGAATCGATCGACAGCATCGGCACCGTGTGCTCGACGACTGCGAAGCCTCGGCCCTCCGGCACCGGCGCGCCCACGCGGCGCGAGGGACTGTCGTCCAACACGAGATCCGGATGGTCCGCTTCGAGCTGGCCAAGCGCGCGAAACAACTCGTCGTACTCGGCATCCGAGATCTCCGGCTGTCCCTCGACGTAATAGAGGTGGTCGTGATGGCGCAAGGTGCGCACGAGCGATTCCATGCGCCGGCGTGCGTCGGACTGGGCTGAGTTGCCTGAATGCGGAGACTTGGCCATGGATTCGTGCGGAAGAGTGCCTGTGACGCGCTGGAAGTATCCCAAACAGGCGGCCGTTGGACAGCGCCTCGGCTGCAAGTTGAGGATGTCGGACTTGCCGGACGCAGCTTGGCGCGCGGCGGACAGGACTTGGCCCGCCAGCATTGAACGCCGAACCCGCGACGTCCGGTCGCTTGCGGGTTGGACGCAATCGAGTGGTGTGAACCTGAACTGAGCTGAAGTGCCCTGTTTCGACCTGTTTCGAGCTCAACAAGCCTGAACCAGCTCGACTCGACCCGAAAAGTCGTCGTGCGAGGCGCCACAAGCCCTCCTCGCGGCTTGCCAGTCGACGGCTAAGGCAGTGCGTTCAGGTCCGCGGGACTGAACGCCGAAGGCAAGAGTCGATCCATCGTCGTGCGGTGGCGCTCCTCGCCAGGTCCCACGACGACCACCTGCATCCGCGGGCCGAATTCCGAGAGGAACTGACGGCATGCGCCGCAAGGCATCAACAAGCGCGGCAAGTTGGAGGCGACTGCCACGGCACGGAAAGTCCTGGCCCCCGCCGTGACGGCCGAAACCAGGGCGGTTCGCTCCGCGCAAATCGTCAAGCCGTAGCTGGCGCTCTCGACATTGCAACCGTCGTGAATGCACCCCACATCATCGAGCAGCGCCGCACCCACGCACACGCCGGAGTAGGGCGAATGCGCGGCCTGCACCGCACGCCTTGCGGCAGCGACCAGACGGTTTTCGGTCTCGGCGTCGAGCTGGGCATCCACTGTGGGTGTCTCCATGTTTGGCTTGTTCATGCGTGGTGTGTCGATGCCGTGTGCGCGCAACCTAGGTGCACCCGTCCTGGATGCAACCATGGCTTGCACTCCGTGGCGCATCCCTGGGAATCAAGATTGGTGGCCAGGCGGCTGGTGCGGAGGCTCGTGGCCCTTGGGTTGTCTTGAACAGTTGCGATGAATGGTCGGCTCAGGCCCTGTGGGGTGGCGATGCCCTTCGTGAGTACTGTCACCCGCGTGGCCTATCCCGACACTCTTGGATTCATCGATACCTAGTTGGTCTGAGCCGTAGTGGTCATTCCGCCTCCAGTCCCTGTCGAATTGTGCTTAGCCAGTCGTGATTGGGCGGGCCAAGCGGGGCAGCAGCTTGGTTCTCGTTGGTTGGTGGTCGCTGGTTGAGCAAGCGTCTACCCAAGGGGCGGTCGTGTCGGATCGCCAGCGATCTCGTCGGGGATGGCGATCTCGTTGGGGATGGCACAGGTGATGTGGTCGACGACATTGCCGCCAAGGAGAAACGAGCCTCAACGGAGAGGGCGGGCTTGTCAACACACCGCCGCCACGCCTTGCCTCGCCTCCCCTCGACGGGCGCGGCGGTCCACGCCGCAGATCATCAAGCCGTGGCCCCCCTTTCAAAGCAG
>SXXH01000183.1 GCA_005789645.1 Planctomycetia bacterium | reverse complement strand
GCGTGATGATGTTCGTGGTCGAGTCGCCGATGCGGTAGGCGGCTTGCGTCAATTCGGGCGAGATGCCGAGTTGCATCAGCATCGGCACGAAGATCGGCGCCAACAGCGTCCACTTGGCCGAGGACGAGCCCATCACCAAGTTGACGAGGGCGCACACGAGGATCATGCCGACGATCGTCACGCTGGTCGGCAGACCGAGGCTCGACAAGCCGCTCGCCCCCGAGACCGCCAGCAGCTTGCCCAGATTGGACGCGTTGAAGGCGTAGATGAACATGGCCGCGCAGAACGCCATCACCATGTAGTAGCCCATGGTGTTCATCGACTTGGCCGTGGCTTGCACGACGTCGCGGTGGGTCTTGAAGGTGCCCGCGACATGCCCGTAGACGATGCCGGGCACGAGGAACAGGATCAGGATCAAGGGCACGATCGAGGCCATCAACGGAGCGCCGCGCTCCGTCAATCCACCGGTCGCGCCGCGGAACGGCGATCCCTCGGGGAGGCTCGCCAGCGCCAGCGCCAACAAGCCCAGCGCCATGGCCAGGACGCCCGCCACGAGGCCCTTGCCTTCGAGCGCGCTCAACGGCTCCGTCTTCGGCATCTCGGCCGGGTCGCCGTCGATCTTCAGGCGCGCCAAGCGCGGTTCGACCACTTTGTCCGTGAGGAACCAACCCAGTAGCACGACCAGCACGCTGGAGGAGATGGTGAAGCCGTAGTTGCACAGCGGGTTCACCGCGTAGCCGGAGTCGACGATCTTGGCGCCCGACTCGGTCAAGCCCGCGAGGATCGTGTCGAGGGCCGTCGGCACGTAGTTGGCGCAGAACCCGCCCGAGATGGCCGCGAAGGCGGCGGCGATGCCGGCGATCGGGTGGCGACCAGCAGCGTAGAAGATCACTCCGCCGAGCGGAATGACGAGCACGTAGCCCGCGTCCACCGCCACCAGCGATAACAAGCCGACCGCGATCGTCATCGGCGTGAGCAAGGCGCGCGGGGTGAAGCCCAGGAGCTTCTTCAAGGCCGCTCCGATGAAGCCGGAACGGTCGGCCACGCCCAGGCCGAGCATGGCGACCAGGACCACGCCGAGCGGCGGGAAGGTGACGAACTCGGTCACCATGCGCGTCAAGAAGGTCACCAGCGCCTTGCCGGACAGTTGGTTCTGCACGGACAGTACATCGAACTCGCCACCCGCCTTGGGCACGCGCACCTCGCGGCCCGACAGCAGCGCGGAGGCGATCCACGTCGCGGCCAGCGCAAGCAAGAACAACACGGCGGGGTCGGGCAGCTTGTTGCCGACGCGCTCGATCAGATCGAGGAATCGATCGAAGAGGCGCTTCTTGGGGAGGCTGGCTGTCTGGCTCATCGTGACTCCGGAGACGGGGGCAGTGGGACGAGCGGATGAAAGCGCGCGGTCGTTCCCATCGGCGTCGTTCACCGGCATCGCCATCGGTCGCGCCGCGGGCATGCAATGGAAGCCGCCCGCGTCGGTGGGCCGACGCGGGCGACCGTCAAGCAAGGTGGACAGGACTCCCGGCGGAGAGCATTCAAGAAGGAGGCAGCAACTTCGGATCCGGCGCACGAGGCCGTTCAGTTGGAGGCTGGGCCCTGCGGCGTGTCCCTCCACGGCCAAGTCGCCTTCCATCCCGAGTCGGTCCCGCCGATGGCGGGCGTGCCCGGAGCCTGTCCGACCCCTCAGTCCCCTCGCGAGAACAAAGGGGCCAAATCGTCGGCCAGTTCCATGGAGTTGGCGTTGGCCAGCGCGATCGCGCCGCGCAGCTGCGCCGCGCGCCGCAGGTAGTCCTCGGCCTTGGCCATCGCCATCGCGGACGGCATCTGCCGCTTCGCGAAGTTCTCGTCGGCCTTGCGGCCTTGAGTCAGGTCGTCGCGGTAGGCAGCGAAGGTCAGCAACCCACGCTCGGCGTAGCCGCGCCACATGTTCGACTGTTGCGTCATCGCACCAGCCAGCTTCAAGCCCACCGCGAGATTGATCTCGCCGCCTTCGAAGTGAAGGCGCTGGGAGCGGTTGTACTGCGCCTGCAGCACTTCCAGCTCCGCCAGGTGGCGTGAAGCCTGTTCCAGCTGCGCCGACACCTCGGCTGGAGCTGGCTTGGATTCGCCCGTGTACGCGAAGCCGGCGTCGACGAAGACCTTGTCGAGCAAGGTCTTCCGGGCGCTCCAATGCCGGATAGCTTCGCGCAGATCAAAACCGTTGATTTTCATGGATCGGATCGCGTGGCCGAACTCGACCGCGCGAACACCAATCAAGGCGGCGAGCCGCCGCCGCCACCACGCGACTTCGCGCGAATTCTGCGCGCGAATTCCGCGCGCGGCTCCTCAGCGGCCCCAGTCGCGCAGGTAGCGGAAGTCGTGCGTCACCGTGCGCTCGCCGAGCTTGGCGACCAAGGGCGGCTGGCGCTTGTACTGGTTGGCGGCCATGCGCGCGACGATGCGTTCGACCAGGGGGCGCGCGTGGCCGAGGCCGACGACCTCGTCGAGCGTGCGGCGCTCGTCGACCAGCGCGAACAGGATCGCGTCCGCCTGCGCGTAGCTGAACCCGAGTTCGCCCTCGTCGGTCTGGCCCTCGAACAAGTCGGCCGTGGGCGGCTTGTCGATGACGACCCGCGGCAGGCCGAGGTGGCGCGCCAGCTGGACCACCTGGTGCTTGTACAGGTCGCCCAGCGGGTTCAGCGCGCAAGCCGCGTCGCCGAACTGCGTCGAGTAGCCGAGCAGCAGCTCGGTCTTGTTCGACGTGCCCAGCACCAGCGCGCGCTCGACGACGGAGCGGTCGTACAGCACGATCATGCGGCAGCGCGCCATGACGTTGCCGCGCCGCAGGCGGTCGGTGTCCGGCGTCGTGGCGAGGTAGCCGTCCGCCATGGCGCCGATCTCGACCTTGTCGAGGCGGATGCCGAGCGCGGCGGCGACCGTGCGCGCATCGGCCTCCGAGGCCGAACTGCTCGTGGTGTAGGGCATCATCACGCCAAGGACGTTGGCGGGCCCGAAGGCGCGCGCCGCCAAGGCGGCCGACACCGCCGAGTCGATGCCGCCCGACAGGCCCAGCACCACGCGTTCGAAGCCGAACTTCCCGGCCTCGGCCCGCAGGAAGCGCACCAGCAGCGCCTCGACGAGGTCGGTGTTCAGGTCGAGCGGGTGGGCGTGGTCGCTCACGCTTCCTCGGCGTCCTCGAGCGCGCGCAGGTCGCGCAGCACCAGTTGCGGCTTCTCGTCGCGGCGCAGCGGCGTGATCGTGCGCACGCGCCGCACGAGCGACGCGTCCAATTCGCACGACAGCCGGCCGGCCTCCAGTCCGTCGAGGCGGGCCAGCTCGAGCCCGTCCGGGCCCACCACGCGCGAGCCGCCGCCGAACACGATGCCGTCCTCGCAGCCCACGCGGTTGCAGTACACGACATGGCTCTGCGTCAGCACGGCGGCCGCGTCCTGGATGGTGGTCCAGACGCGTTGCGAGCGCGGAATGGGCTCGCCGGCCGCCGCGCCGCGCGCCGGGCTGGCGCTGGAGGCGAGGATGGCGTCGACCCCGGCGAGGAAGTGCAGCCACATGCCATCGAGGTGCCACATGTCCTCGCACAAGAGCACGCCGAATCGTCCGAGCTTGCTGTCGATGGCGCGGAAGCGCTCGCCCGGCGCGAAGTCGCGCGCTTCGTCGAACATCCCGTAGGTCACGAGGTGCACCTTGCGGTGCGCGCCGACCATGCGACCGTCCTCGAACAAGCCCAGCGTGTTGTAGACGCGACCGTCGCGCGCGCGCTCGGCGAAGCCCGCGGCGATGGTGATGTCCCGCGACAGTTCGGCGAGGCGCGCGAGCGGCCCTTCGCCCGTCGCCAGCGCCACTTCGGCCACGAGGTCCTTGAGGAAGTAGCCGGTCAACGAGAGTTCCGGGAACACGACCAACTGCGCGTCCGACGCGCGCGCGGCGGCGACTTCGGCCTCGTGCAGCGCCAAGTTGCGGCGCAGATCGCCGAGCGCGGGCTCGATCTGGGCGAGGACGATGCGCGTCATGGGCCTTCGATTGTAGCGCTCGATCGCGTGGCGTTGGCGTCGAGGCCCGCCCTCAACCGCGCGCCTCGCTCGTGGCGCGCCTCCAAGCCGCCGCGACGAGCTGGTCGGCGCTCGCGCCGGCGGCTTGGCCCTCGAACGACAAGGCCAGGCGATGGCGCAACACGGGCTTGGCCACGCGTTCGAGGTCGGCTTGCGTCGCGTGCATGCGTCCCGACAAGAGCGCCCATGCGCGCGCCGCCAGCAAGAGATCCCGTCCAGCGCGCGGCGAGGCGCCATGTCGGACCGCTCGGCGCACTTCGTCGGGTGCTTCGACCAGTTCCGGATGCGTGGTGCGCACGAGCCGCGCCGCCAACTCGACGAGCCGCGGCGGCACCACGATCTCGCGCACGATCTCGCGCGCCGCGAGCAGGCGTTCGCGCGGCAGCACCACGCCGCTCGCCGGCGTCGGCGCGCCGCTGGTCGTGGCGAGGATCGTCGCCAGCTCGTCCTCGGCCGGGAAAGGCACGTCGATGCGCAGGAGGAAGCGGTCCAGCGGCGCGTCGGGCAGGGGATAGGTGCCCTCGCTTTCCTGCGGGTTCTGCGTGGCGACGACGACGAAGGGCTGCGGCAAGGCGCGCGTGCCGCCGTGGATCGTCACTTGTCCCTCGGCCATCGCCTCGAGGAATGCCGCCTGCGTGCGCGGAGTGGCGCGGTTGAGCTCGTCGGCGAGCACGAGGTGCGCGAAGATCGGACCGGGCTCGAAGCGCCATCCGCCGCCCTCCGGCAACCGCGCGCCGAGCACGTCGATCGGCAACAGGTCGGGCGTGCACTGCACGCGACGGAAGTCGAGCGCGCAACCTTCGGCGAGCGCGCGCGCCAGCGTCGTCTTGCCGGTGCCGGGGGCACCTTCGACGAGCGCATGCCCGCCCGCGACGATGGCCACCAGCAGCTCGTCGACGACCTCGCGCTGACCAAGGAAGCGCGCGCCGATGGCGCGTCGCAGCGCGTCCACGTCGTCGCGCACCTTCGTGATCTCGGCCTCGGGGTTCGTCATGGCTCACCTGCGCGCAACCGCTCGACGAGCGCGGCCAGTTCGCCGAGGTCGCGCACCAAGTGCGCGTCCGGGACCGCCGTCGCGTCGCCGGCGTGGTCGACGAGCGCGGCCCGCAAGCCTACCGCCCGCGCGCCGGCGATGTCCTTCTCCGGATGGTCTCCGGCGTGCAGGGCCTCTTCCGGAGCGACTCCCGCCAGCCGCAGCGCGCGCTCGAAGATGGCCTGGTCGGGCTTCTCGAGGCGTTCGATGGCCGAGCACAGCACGAAGTCGACTTGCCGCGCGAGGCCGAGTCGTTCGAGGAGCGGCGGCAGGCGCGGACTCCAGTTCGAGACGATGCCGATCGCCAAGCCCGCGCGCCGCAAGTTCGCCAAGAGCTCGAATCCGCCGGAGTGGACGCGGAACATGGCCGGATCGGAGAAGCGCGCGAACAGTCGCGACGAGAGCGGCGCGAGGCGCGCCTCGGCGAGACCGAGGCGCCCGTGGAAGATGAAGCGGATGTAGTGCTCGAACCACGGGTCGGTGTAGCGCCATGCGCCGTCGATCTCGCGCGGCAAGGCGTGATGCGCTTCGACCATCAAGGCTCGCATGCGCTCTTCCGGCACCTGCAAGCCCTCCTCCGCGGCCGCCAAGGCGTACTGCGCGAAGCGACTGGGCTCCTCGCGCAGCAAGGTGTTGCCCACGTCCAGGAAGACCGCTCGCAAGGCCATGCGGCGAGCATCCTAGCGGAACCCGCCCCGCGGACGATCCTGGGCGCGCGGTCCTGCTGCACCTCGCGCGGCGGCGCGCTATCCTGCGTCGCGTGATCCGCACCACGCGCCCGCGCTCGTTCTTCGCCTTCGCCTCGCGTCTCGCGCTCGGCGTCTTCCTCGCCTGCACCTTGATCGTCGGCTGCGGCTCCTCGCAGAAGAAGGGACCGCGCGTCGTGCAGACCGACGAGAAGTCGGCCGCCGCCGCCACCGCCAAGGGCGAGTGGCAGGAGGCCGCCGATCGCTGGTACTCGATCCACCTCGCCGAGGGCGGCAAGCGTGCGCGCCCCGCGCTCGAGGCGGCGCGCGCCTTGCACGAACTGCAGGACTACGAGAGCGCCGGCAACCTCGCCAAGGCGATGCTGCAGCGCTTCCCCAAGGATCCCGACCTGTTGACGCTCAACGGGCGCATCCTGCTGGCGAGCAACTACGGTCGCGCCGCGCAGTCGTACCTCGAGAGATCCTTGAAGGAGCGCCCTGGACATCCTGAGACGCTTCTCCTGCTCGGTCGCCTCAGGATCGAGCTCGGACTCGAGGCCGCCGCCGTCGAGCCGCTCGAGGCCTACGCGCGCGCGACCGGCGGCGACTACGCGTCGATGGCGTTGCTGGCCCGCGCGCACGCTGGCGCCGGCGCCAGCGAGGCCGCGTACCTGACTTGGCGACGCGCCTTCGAGCTCGGCCAACCAGATGCCGAGGACTTGCTGGCGGCGGCGGCGACCTGCATCGACAAGGTCGTGCGCGCCACGCATCCCGAGGCCGCCGAGTCGTGTCGTGTCTGGCTCGAACGCGCCATCCAAGCCGACCCCAACTGCACCAGCGCGCACTTTCAACTGGGCGTCCTGTCCGAGGACTCGGGCGCCTACGACGCGGCCATCGCGCACTATCGCGCGGCGGTCGCGAGCGATCCGAGTTGCCTGGGCGCCATCACCAACTTGGCCATCCTGCACGCCGGACGCGGCTCGATGGTCGAGGCGCGCGAGATGGTCCAGCGCGCGCTGGAGCTCGAGAAGGACGAGGCGCGGCGCAAGGCGCTGTTGAAGCTCGTCGAGCCGCGCGCGCCCGACGCGGACCAACCCTAGCCAGCCGGAGCTAGGAGCCCGCGACCAGCTTGTCGACGAGCTCCTCGATCTTCGCCGTCAACTCGTCGGCGAACTCGTCGCCGAAGTCGTTGGCGATCACGTCGATCTCCTCGAACTGGTAGCGCCCGGTCGAGCGGCTGTAGGGGATCCCGTACTCCCACTTCGCGCCATCGCTGGCGTGCAGCACGACCTCGATCTGGTCGTCGCCTTCGACCTTCTGCACGGTGTAGCGCGTGATCTCGTAGCTCGGCATGGGACCCTCCGTCGCAGAAGCCTAACCGCGGCGCGGCGCGTCGGCGCCTGCATTTCGCGGCCGCGCGCGGCTTTCGCCGTTCAGCGCTGCTCGCCCGGCGTCCACACCTCGAAGTCGTGCCACGGATGCGTGTCGTGCTTGGCAACGCGCGTCCATCCGGCCTCCACGAGCTCGCGCTCCATCACGCCCGCCTCCAACTTGTGCGCGCGCGGCGGCCCGATCGGCAGGTCGCCCGGCTTGTAGTCGAGGATGGCCAGCTTGCCGCCCGGCGCGAGGCAGGCCTCGAGTCGACGCATGTAGGCCACGCGGTCCTGCAAGTGGTGGTAGGTGTCGCCGATGAACACGAGGTCCATGCGTCCCGGCGGGAAGTGCGGATCGTCGAAGCTCGCCAGCACCGGGATGATGTTCGGCGCCGCGTCGCCGGCGATCTTGGCGCGCAACGAGTCGAGCTGCGCCGGTTCCACGTCGCTGGCGTAGACCACTCCGCGCGGTGCCGCCTTCGCGAAGGCCAGCGCGAAGTTCCCAGGTCCGCAGCCGAGGTCGCCGATGATCGCGTCGGGCGCGAGGGCCAGATGCTCGACCACCAACGGGATCTGCAGCGTCTCGAGTCGCCCCGTCGATTGCAGCATGTCGATGTACCGCTCGACATCTGGGTTGCCATGCGGATCGCGGTTCGTGCGCGTCGGCTTGGCCTCGATCGCCGTGCTCGTCGAGCCGGCCGGGGCGCCATGCGCGTGCGGTGCCTGCGCGGCGTCGGGCGTGGGCGTTTGCGGAACGGTCGATCTGCAGGCACCGACCAGCAGCACCAGCAAACAGGGCGCCAAGGTCATCAGGACTCGCTGGTGGGCAGATGCCGTGTGCGGTTGGGCCATGATTGGAAGCTCACTGCCTCTGTCTGCGTTGTCAATGCTGGGCCTCGATCCCGCGCACGGGATGGCGGTTTGGACCTTGGACGCCCGCGTGCCGCCGGCCAAGGACGAAATCCCTGTGGTCTTGCATCCGACCTCCCCCCAACCGCGAACCCATCATTGGAGGATGTGTGTCCTCCACAGATGGTCGTAGGCCTCCCCGCGGGTTCACTCGCTGGGAGGCTTTTTCTTGGACAGCACCCTCATGTGGCCCTCACGCCCCCTGTAACCCGCGCCGCCGCCCTACTCGCGCGCCCGGAAGACCTTTCCGCATCCCATGGCTCTGCTTTCCTCCACCTCGATCCTCGCCTTGCACGCCTTCGCCACTCTGGCGATGGTCGGCCTGATCTGGTTCGTGCAGGTGGTGCATTACCCGCTCTATGCCCGGGTTGGCTCGGCTTCCTTTGCCGCCTACCACGAGCAGCATGTGCAGCGCACGACACTGGTCGTGGCGCCGTTCATGCTGGTGGAACTAGCTTGCGCCTTGTGGTTGCTGATCTGGCCGGACCCGCGCTACGGCGACTGGATGTCTTGGTTGGGCATGCTTCTTCTGGGTTTTATTTGGGTCTCTACCGCCGTTTTTCAGGTGCCCAGTCATGGTCGGCTGCAGGCAGGCTTCACGCCCGCGGCCCATGCTTTCTTGGTGCGCAGCAATTGGATCCGCACCGTGGCTTGGACGCTGCGCGGCATCCTGTGCTTGTTGCCGTTCAGTCTCGACTGAGGATGCGCGCGGCCGAGCACCCAGTTCCTGCCTCTAGGCTTGGGCGGGAGTGATAGGGGAGAATCAGGCCCCTGCATGCGCGCCTGCCTCGGGATCCTCGTCCTCATGGGTTGCACGGCCCCACGTCCGAGCGAGCCTCCGCCGCCCCCCATCGTCGTCGCGCAAAGCGCATGGTCGGGCTCCGGCCTCACCGGTGCGCGTGCTGCGCAGCCCGCGGAGGCAGGTCCGGGCGTGGAAGGGTTGGTGGTCGAGTGTTCGTGGTTGCTGGGCGCGGGTCACGCGCCGCTGGCGCCCCAAGCGTTGGAGTCCGGCTCCGGCTTGCAAATCGCCTTGGATGGCGGCGCGCCTTTCCGTCCCGTCAGCGGCGCACGCGGTTCGGTGCGACTCGCGACCGGCGATGCGGCCGCGCGTTACGACGTTCAAGCCGTGGTCGGCGTGGCGCTGGCGCCTGAAGAGCTGCTGGTCGCGCCGGGGACGACGGTCGGCTGGCGCGTGGACGCCCGTGTCGACGGCGCCGAGCTGGCGCGCCTTGATGTGCATGTCGCCGAAGATGGACGCGCCATCTTGTCGGTCGTCGCCCCTGGCGGCGCAGCCGACGAGGATGGTGCGTGGATCGAGAGCGAGGAACAGCACTTCTTGGACCTTGGATCGGTGGTGGATGGGCTGGCGCCGTCGGCGCCACGGCTCGCCGGAGTGGATCTCGCCAGCCGCGGACTGGTGCTCGTCTTCTCCGGGCGTGGGCCGGGCGAGCCGCGGCAGGACCTGGCGGCGCGCTTGCGCCTGCGGCGCGTCGTCGTGGCCGCCGAACAAGAGCTGTTGCAGCGCACCTTGGCGTTGGTGGCCGAATCGGCCAGCGAGACCGGGCGCCGTGCGCGCGGCTGGTCGCGTGGCGAAGGGCGCGTGGCCGAACTGGCCGCGGCGCGCGCGGACTTGCTCGTGCCGGCGCACGCTCGCGCTGCTTGGCTGCACATCGCCAACTTGGTCGGGGCCGATGTGGCGCAGGACTACGGCTTCCTGGCGGATGATGCGGATCTCGCCGAGTCGGCGCGCCTGGTGCATGCCGCCTTGGAGCCGAGCATCGGCCAAGGCGCGCAAGCCTCCGACGCCGCGCAACCGGCGTCGCTTGGCGTCGTCGTCGATGGTGCCTTGCTGCGCCACCTCGCCGCGCGCGCGCAAGAGGCGGGCCTCGCACCGGCGCCACGGGCCTTGCTCTTGGCGCATGCCGGGGAAGTGGGTCGTTGGCCCGCGACCTTGGACGAACTATCGCGTGCGGCGCGCGATCTCGAGGAACTGACGAACATGTTCGTGGCCGAGAACTTGCTGTTCCTCGAGGACCCCGATCCCGCGGCGCGCGCTCGCGCGCACGATTGGTTGCGCTCGCGCGGCAAGGCGGTGTCGGGCTTCGATCCGCTCGCCGCGGAGGAAGCGCGCGAAGACGCCTTGGCGGCGTGGTACGAAGCACGCGAGGCGGGCCGGTGACGCGCGCACGATGGCTCAAGCGTGGTGCGATCGCGCTTGGAGCGTTGGTGGGCTTGCGACTCTTGCTCGCCGTCGGCGCGCATCCGGTGGCGGGCATGGTCGCGGCCGATCGCGGGCTTGAATTGCGCTGGGACTCGCACGCGCTCTCGCTGCTCGACGGATCCTTCGAGGCGCGCGCACTCGCGTGCGGTGGCGACTCCACGCCCCCCTTCCTGGTCGTCGAGCGCATCCATGTCGATGTCGACCTGCGCGCCTTGATGTCGGGCCGACTCGTGGTCGAGCAGCTGGAGGTCGACGGCCTGCGTCTGGCGGCGGGGCTGGACGTCGAGGGACGCTTGCGCCTCGGCGGGGGGTACGACCCAGCGCGCCTCGCGGTCGCCCAGACCGGCGATCAGGCCGGCGCGGCCCCGGGCCAGTCCTCATCGCCGCGGCCCTTCTTGCTGCCGGCGGTGCTGCCAGTGGAGCTCCAGCAGGCAAGCGTGCGGCATGCGAAGCTGGAGTGGCGCGACGAAGGCGCGGGTGGAGAGTCGGAGACCATCGAGTTCGAACTCGAGGCGGAGCGACTGCTAGCGCTCGGCGACGAAGGCCGCGCCATGCTGCGTGCCTCCGCGCCGCGTCTGCTCGACGCCTTGCGTGTCGAGGTGCGCACGCGCGTCGCGCAAGACGAGAACGAGCCGCGCGCGGGCCGCACCAGCCTCGAACTTGATGCGCAACTCGCCGGATTGCGCACGGCACGCCTCGCGACGCACCTGCGCCGGTTGGGGGTCGTCGCGCGCGGGGAGCGCATCGATGGCGCCTGCGCGGCCACGCTCGCACTGGATGGCTCGGTCGAAGCGCGGGACGGCGTGCTTGGGCAGCGCACCCAAGTGGACTTCGCGCTCCGCGAAGCGACGCTCTCCAACGACGGCGTGGAAGCCCTCGGCCTCGCGAGCGCCGCGCTGCGCGTCGACCATCGACCCGGAAGGATCCAGATCGACCTCGCGCGGTTGGCTGCGCCGCGGGCACGCATCGTGTTGGAACAGGACGGCATTCCGTCGCTCGCGGGCCTCGGTTTCGATGCGTCGCGCGCGCAAGGCGTCGCCGCGGACCCGCCGAGCACGGCGCCGCGGCGCGCAGTCGGCGGCCTGGCCTTGGACGCCGCGGGCTTCGAGCTCGCCGCTGGCCGCGTCGAGCTGGTGGACGAGCGCACGAGCCCGTCGCTGATCCATGCGCTCGAAGACGGCGTCTTGCGGCTCGCGGTGCTGCCATCGGATGCGCCCGGCGCCTTCGCGGCCAACCTCGTGGCGAGCGCGCGGATGCCCGGCACGGCGCAGGCGCTCGAGGCGCGCGCCGAGGCTTCCTTCGGCCAAGCGGCCACCCTCGCCCTGCAAGCCACGGCGGCCCAGGTCGACCTGGCGCGCTTCGCCGACCTGCTCGCGCCGTTGGGCTTGGCGCCCGCATCGCGTCCAGCCGATTTGACAATCAAGGCGTCGTTGTCGGCGCGTCGCTCGGGCGACGACTGGACCGTCGATGGTCGCATCGAGGACTTGTCGGCGCGCGATGGCGTCCACGCGCTGGCGGCCGGCGCGGTGGCCTTGGACGGACTGTCGGTCGGTGACTCCAGCGTGGTCGTCCAATCCCTCGCATGGCGCGGAGTCGAGGTCGATGTCCGTCGTTCTTCCGACGGCGCGCTGCACTTGCCGCTGGTGTCGTGGACGGGCGTTCCGGAGGGACGAGGCGGGACGGGCGGGTCGCCGCCCACGACGGGGACGGCGAATGCGACGAGCACGACCAATGGTGGCGCCGCCGCGTCCATCGCGCCGTTCCCGTCGCTGCGGCTCGGCAAGCTCGAACTCGGGGCGCGTCGTCTGCGCTTCGTCGACGAGGCGGTCCAGCCCGCGACCACGCTGGAGCTCGCCGACGCCGATTTCGTGCTCGAGGACCTGCGTGCCGGCGGGGCGGGCGCGCAAGGGGCGCGCTGGTCGGCCGCGGCGCGCGCGCCGAGCTTGTGGGACTCGGCTTCGGCGGCGGGCACGCTCGAGTTGTCGCCGGATTGGCGCCTGCGCCTCGACGCCCGCGTGCGCGCGACCGGGGTGCGCCTCGGTCATTGTCAATCGTACTTGACACCGCACGGCGTGCAGGCGCTGGCTGGCGCGACCGACCTGGGTGCGGCGGTCGCATCCGACGCGCGCTTCGACGGCGGAACCATGCGGCTTTCGACCAAGCTGTCGGACGCGACTTGGACCACCGATGGTGTCGAGTTGGCGGCTTGCCGGGCGTTGCGCGTCGATGGCTTGGTGGTCGGGCCGAGCGGGCTCGCCATCGAGGCGCTCGAGGTCGAAGCGACACGCTTGGCGTTGCGGCGCGATGCGCACGGCGGATTCCAAGCGTTGGGATTGCGCTACGATCCACGCGCCGCGCCACCCGCGGAGACGTTCGGCGCTCCACCGGCTTCGTCTACCGCCAAGGATTCCGTGGCTGGCCTCGTCGCCGCGCTCTCCGCGCCGCCGACCATCTCGACGCTGCCTGCGCTGCTCTTGAAGCGCGCGGATCTGCGTCAACTGACGCTCGCCTTGCACGACGACGATCCCGCGCGTCCCTTCGCGGGCCTGCTGGTCGTCTCGGGCGAGCTGCAGGACTTGGGCACGCGCGCGCCAGCGGCGCCGCTCGCGCGGCTCGAGTGGGCCTTGCCGCCCCTGTGCGCCAAGGGGTCGATCGAAGCGAACGCGCGCATCGAGGTCGATCGGAACGAAGTGACCAGCGCCAAGTTCCAGGT
>SXXH01000182.1 GCA_005789645.1 Planctomycetia bacterium | reverse complement strand
GAGCCGCCGCGCGTGGCAGATCTCCGTCACCGCCCGCACCAGTTCCCGCAAGCGATGGCGCGGCACCACGGCGTCGGAGACGTACAAGTCCGGCGCCACCCGTCCCATGGCGCCGTAGGCTCCCTTGCGACCTGCCCAGAGCTTCGCGCGTTGCGTGGCGTCGCGCGCGCGGCGCACTTCGCCGGCCCCGTGGCGTCGCGCGATGCGCTCGACGTCCTCCATCGTGGCGCGCACCTCGGCGTCGCAGCCTTCGGCTTCGACGAGCAGCACCGCCTCCGCGTCCTTGGGGTAGCCGGCGGCCAGCACGGAGTTCTCGACGGCTTCGATGGTCAGCTTGTCGAGGATCTCGATGGCCGAGGGCTCGACGCGCCGCGCGATCATCTCCGACACGGCTTCGCAGGCGTCGTCGAGGCTGGCGTGGATGGCGAGCGCCGTCTCGACCACCTCGGGCAGGGGCACCAGCGCCACGGTCGCCTCCGTGGCGATGCCGAAGGTGCCCTCGCTGCCGGTGAAGAGGCCGACGAGGTCGAGTCCGTCGGGTTCCAGCCCTTCGCGCGACAGATCGAGGATCGCGCCGTCGTGCTGCACGATCACGAGCCCGTGGATGTGGCGCGTGGTGGTGCCGTGCTTGAAGCAGTGCGGGCCGCCGGAGTTCTCCGCCACGTTGCCGCCGATGGTGCAGGCCTTCTGGCTGGACGGATCCGGCGCGTAGTGCAGGCCGTGCCGTTGGCAGGCGTGGGACAGGTCGACGTTGACCACTCCGGCTTGCACGCGCGCGCGGCGGTTTGGCGCGTCGATCGACAGGACGTCGCGCATGCGCGCCGTGCCGACCAGCACGCCGCCGCGCACCGGCGTCGCGCCGCCCGACAAGCCCGTGCCGGCGCCGCGCGCGACGACAGGCACGCCGGCGCGCGCCAAGAGCGCCATGGCGGCGGCGCATTGGGATGTGTCGCGCGGCAGGAGCACCAAGTCCGGCAGTTCGCGCATGAACGCCAAGCCGTCGCATTCGTAGGGCGTGCGCGTGGCGCGCGCGTCGAGCACTGCCCGCGGACCGAGCAGGGTGCGCAGCGGCTCAACGAGGCTTGCGATCACCGTGTCCATGGCGTTGTTAGAAATCCATGCAGCGTAGGCGCCACAGGGCCAACGCCATCAACAGCGCGCAAAAAGCGAGCGTAGTGCCGATCGACAAGAACGCGTTGTGTTTGGGCGGAGCTGTCCAGCCGAATTGACGCTCGCGCCAACCCACCGGATCGATCTCCGGACTGGCGCGATCGAAGGACAGGCCTTCCAGGAACTCCTTGCGGCGCCTCTCGCGCTCGGGTTCGTCGAACCAATTCGGGCGCGTGGACATGTCCACCGAGTACATCCACTCGCCATCAGCCAGGTACGCGCGCTCGCGTTCCATCCCATCGACGCCGTCCTCGCGCCAGGCGACCAGCTCCACCGCGAGTCCTGCGCCGATCGAGCGGGTCTCGCGCCGGGTCGAGCTGCCCGACAGCGAGTCCTCGAACGCATCGGCGGCCTGCCGCGCGGATTGCTTGCGCAGGCGCTCCCGGCCATTCTTTTGTTCGCGCGACATCTGGCGTTCCACGCGCTTCAGTTCGACGCGCGCGTGGTCCTCGCCGTCGGGGCGCGTCGCGCGCCACACGGCCGGCGTCGCGCCCAGATCCGCCGTGGGCGCCGCGAGCGAGGCGCCTTGGAAGTCCTCGGCCACGAGCAGATCCGTCCGCGCGTCGCGCACGACATGGTCGGCGCCAAGCACCGCCGTGCGCAGGCTGGCGGCCAAGGCGTCGGCGTCGTTGGTCTTGGGCAACACCCAGTGCACGACGTCCAGCAGCATCGAGAGCGTGCGCACCGTGGCGCTCGGCTCTTCCGCCTCCTCGCCCTCGGCCATGCGGGCTTCGCGCGCGGCGTAGGCCGCCTCCTTCAGGCCCCAACCCGAGTGCAGGCAGCTGTTCATGGGGAAGAAGATCACCGTGACGAGGATCGCCGCGACGCTGGAGCGCGTGAACACGGCCACCATGGTCGACAGGCAATGCAGGATGGCGAACAAGTAGGTCAGCGTCAGCGCGCTTCCGAGGAAGCCGGGATCGCTGTGGCCCGAGCGCAGCAGGAATCCGAGGTGCATGCCACCAACCAACAGGGAGGACAGCACGGCGACGAACAGCACGCCAGCAAGCCAGCGCGACGCGAGCAGCTTGGCGCGCGAGATGGGACGCGAGAAGACGACGTCCGCCGCGCCCTTCTCGAGCATGCGCGGCACGAAGAACGCGGTGGCTGCGATGCAGAAAGACACCCCGACCGTGCCGGCGAGGCCTTGCACGATGAACTCCTGCACCATGCGCACGAACTCCTTCGACAGCGCCTCGCCCTCCAGGCGACCGAAGCCGGGGCCGAAGTCGGCGTAGTCGAGCTTCCACAGGCCGAAGAGCACGTCGATGCCCTCCGGCGTGGCCGCCACGAGGAAGGTCGGCAGCACCAGCAGGACGGCGACGACCGTCAGGATGCGGAAGACCGTGTTGTCGAGGATCTGCCGCCAGGCGTCCTCGAGCAGCGCGCGGGTCGTGGGGTTCATGCGCGCTGCTCCAGGACGGCGCCGAGGAAGGACTCTTCCAGGCTCAACTTGCGCGGCGACATGGAGCGGATGGAGGCGCCGTGCGCGCGCAAGCGATCGATGCAGGCGTCGATCTCGTGTTCGTCCAGGTGCAACTCGGCGGACGCGCCCTCGAGGCGCAAGTTGCCGCCGATGCCGGCGAAGACTTCGGCGCGCACGGGCGAGGCGAACTCGAAGCGCACCACGCCCGTGCGCGGCGTCAAGTCGGCGATCGAGCCTTCGCGCACGATGCGGCCCTTGTCCATGATGACGATGCGGTCGCACATCTGCTCGACCTCGAGCAGGAGGTGCGAGTTGATGAAGATCGTCTTGCCCTGCGCCTTGAGCTCGGCGACCAAGGCGCGGATCGCCATGCGGCCGACGGGGTCCACGCCATCGGTGGGCTCGTCGAGGAACAGCAACTCCGGATCATGCACCAAGGCTTGCGCCAGGCCGATGCGCTGCTGCATGCCCTTGCTGTATCCTGCGATCTTGCGGTCGGCGGCCTGGGTCATGCCCACGCGTTCGAGCAACGCGGGCACGCGCGCCTCGACCTCGTCCCGCGTGCACCCCGACATCATCCCGTAGATGCGCAGCAGCTCGCGCCCGGTCAGGTAGCCGGGCATGCGGTGCGCCTCGGGCAGGAAGCCCACCTTGAGGCGCGAGCGTGCGTCGCCGGGCGGCAGGCCGAACAGGTGCGCTTGGCCCTCGTGTCCGCGCACGAGGCCGAGCAGCACCTTGACCAAGGTCGACTT
>SXXH01000181.1 GCA_005789645.1 Planctomycetia bacterium | reverse complement strand
TGCCTTGGCGGTTGAGCGTCGTGGGATCGTGCGTCTTCCAGAACACCTCGAGCAGCGTGACGTAGTCGATCTGCGCAGGGTCGTACTCGATCTGCAGCGCTTCGGCGTGTCCGGTGGTGCCGTTGCAGACTTCCTTGTAGGTGGGGTTGTCGACCGCGCCGCCGATGTAGCCGCTGGCGACCTTGTGGACGCCGCGCAGCTGTTCGAAGACGGCTTCGGTGCACCCGAAGCAACCGTTGGCGAAGGTGGCGATGGCCATGGTGGGAACAGGCTTGTCCTTGGCGTCTTGATCGGCGGTCGCGACCGGCGCGGATGCCGCGGCGACCGCGGCGCCCGGCGCGGACTTGGCATCCGACGTGGTGGGCGGTTCGGGTTGGCGCAGGCAGGCGGCGAGGCCGCACGACAGGGCGAGCAGGGCGAGGATGCGCATGCCCAAGATGGTACGCAGGTGCGTCCCCATCGGTTTGCGCGGTTCTCGCCTTCCGCTCGACACGCGCGTCTCAGCCATTCCTGAACTCGTAGAAGCCCGCATTGGCGAGGCTCGGCAGAGCGTCCTTGCGCACTTGGAGGCTGCGCACGGCCCACAAGTCGCGGAAGACGCGGTACTTGAGCGCCGTGTGGTCGAGGTAGTCGACACCGGCACTGCCGCCGGTGCCGGTGCGGCGGCCGATCATGCGCTCGACCATGCGCGCGTGGCGCTGGCGGAAGATGACGAACAACTGCTCGAGCTCGACGAGCGCGTCGATCACCTCGCGCGGCCAGGTCAAGAGTGGCAGCTCGCGGTACGACTCGATGAACAGGATCGCGGCGCGGATGCGGCGGCGGCGCGCTCCGCCTTCGGCTTCCGACGGCTGGAAGAAGGCGCGCACGGAGTCCTGTTCCTTGGCGTAGCGGCCGCGCAGCGCGACGCGCTCCTCCTCGGTGTACGCGGCGGCGCAAGCGAGCTCGCAAGTGCGTCCGCCTTCGACGGCGTGCGCCGCGAGGAACGACGACAGGAACGCATCCAAGGCGGCGCCGCTGGCGGGATGCTTGTCGTCGACGCCGTCGATGGGCGTGCGGAACAGCCACTCCTCGACCGCCTCCTTGAGGCTGGCCCCGCCCTCGAGCTCGTGCTGCACGGCGTGCAGCGCGCTCGACTCGCCGCCATCGTGCGCGCGCAGCGCCGCGAGGTAGCCCTGCTCGCCCGATGCGCCCAGCCCGATGCGATCGGACTCCGACAAGCCCATCACGATCTCGATCTGGCGCAGCTGGGCGCTCTGGAAACCGCTGGCGGGGAAGAGCTTGTCGCGGAAGGCGAGGAACTCGCGCGTCGTCAACGTCTCCATCACCTCCCAATGCGGCAGGCTGGCGCGGAACACGGCGGTCGCGCGCTTCAAACTGCGCACGGCACCGGACAGCTCTTGTTCCGCCACGCGCGGCTGGCGGAATAGGTCGCGCGAAGTCCGCAGCTCGCGCAAGACGAGCTTGAACCACAGCTCGTAGACCTGGTGCACGACGATGAACAGCACTTCGTCGTTCTTGAGCCGCGCCTCGTCGCGCTCCAGCCCGCCTTGCAGCGCGAGCAGGTCGTCGACGCGGATGTACTCCCAGTAGTTGGCCGGACGCGGCTTGGACATGCGGACCAAGTGTAGTGATCGACGCGGCGAATCGGCACCATGTCCGGGTCATGCTGTTCTTCGCTCTCGCCCTTCTTGGCACGCAGGCAGAACTCCCGGTGCCGTCGACCAAGCTCGTCTTCGCTTCCTGTGCGAACGAGCGCATGCATCCCGGATTGGCCGCCATCGCGGCCGCAGCGGCATGGCGGCCGGACGCGGCGGCCTTGCTAGGCGACACGCCCTACATCGACTCAACGGACCCAAGCGTTCTTGCCGAGCGTCACCGCTCGTTTCGCGACCATCCGTCCATGGCGTTCTTGCGCGGCCAATGCACGGTCTACGCCGTGTGGGACGACCACGACTTCGGGCTGAACAACACGGATGGCAACTTGCCCGGCAAGCAGGCTGCGCGCGCGGCATTCGTGGCGGCGCATCCCGAGCAGGCGTGCGGCGACGGCAAGGATGGGGTCTGGACCAGCTTCCGTCGTGGAGAGGTCCAAGTGTGGCTCTTGGATGCGCGCTGGAACGCGAACACGGAGCGCGACGCCCAAGGACGTCCGGGATTGCTTGGCGAGGCGCAATGGCGCTGGCTCGAAGAGGGCCTCGCGAAGAGCGACGCGAGCTTCAAGATCCTCGGCTCGGGCATGGTCTTCAACGACGCCACGCGACCGGGCAAGACCGACTACTGGGGCGCGTGGCCCCATGAACGCCAACGCTTGTTCCGCATGCTCGGCGCGCGCCGCATCCAAGGCGTGGTGCTTGCCTCCGGCGACATCCACCGCAGCCGCCTCGTGCGGCACGACACGCGCGACATGGTGGGGTACGAGCTGACCGAGCTGGTCACTTCTCCGGCCGCCCAGAAGGTCGGCGCCAAGGCGGATGCGTCGCACGCGAACCTCGTCTTCGACCGCGGCATGGAGCAGACTTGGATGTCCATCGAAGTCGCGGGCAAGGGCGAGGACGCCTTGCTCCTGGCGGACTTCCGCGACGAAACGGGAGCTTCCTACTTCCAAACACGCTTGTGGGCCAAGCACCTGCGAGGAGAGCCGCGCATGCAAAAGGGCTTCGTGTATGAAGAGTCCCGCTTCGGCGAGGCAACATGGAAGTGGGCTGCTCACGTGCCGCGCGACTGGCAGCCGGGTGGACCGGCGATCTTGTTCCTGCACGGACGTGGCGAGTGCGGCGTCGACGGCCAGCTGCAGCTCGCCGTCGGCTTGCCGCCCGCGCTGCTGCGTGCCCCGGCCGAGTGGCCGTTCCTCGTCGTGTGTCCGCAGAAGCCCTCTCCCGACGAGGACTGGGAACACTACGAGCGACAAGTACTAGCCATCCTCGACGAAGCCGTGGAGCGCCATGGCGCCGATCCCGCCCGCGTCGCCATCACCGGCCTGTCGCAAGGTGGCCATGGTGCTTGGGAACTGGCGCGTCGCCACCCAGCGCGCTTCCGCGCGGTCGTGCCCATGTGCGGCTATCCCGCCGCTCCTCTGCGCGGTTGGCGCGAGTTCGAACCGCGCCGCGACTTCGGCCTCGATCACCAGTCACCCGCCGCGGGTCCGATCGCGGACGCCTTGGGCTCGACGCCCGTGTGGGCCGTGCACGGCGAAGCCGACGCCGCCGTGCCCGCGTCCTTGACCCAAGTGGTCGTCGAGGCGTTGCGCGCGCGAGGAGCCGCGCCGCGTTTGTCGCTCTATCCGAACGTGGGACACGACTGCTGGACGCGCGCCTACGGCGACCCGGAATTGGCGCGATTCCTGCGCGAGAGCTGCGCGCCACGCTGAAGCCGCGCGTGTTCAGGCACGCTCCGCCGCGTGCTTGCGAGCGGCCCAAGCGAGGAGCAACCAGCCGACGATCAGCAACACCCCGCCGATCGGCGTGATGGCGCCGAACCAGCGCGGCGCGCCGAGCGCCATGGCGTAGAGCGTGCCGCTGAAGACGACCACGCCCAGCATCAAGCACCATGCGGCCGCGCGCGACGCCCGCGTGGACGACAAGAAGCCGGCCGAGAGCAAGCCCGGCGTCGACCAGAAGTGGTAGTCGACCGCGGTGCTCCACCACTCCATCTGCTTGGCGTCGAAGCTCTCCCGCAAGCCGTGCGCGCCGAAGGCGCCCGCGACCACGGCCGCGGCCGCGCAAGCGGCACCGCGGGCGATCCAGTTGCGCATGTTCATGGGCCTCGGTCCTTCGTCGGCTGGTCCAACGCCAACCACGCCTGCACTTCGGGGGTGCGCGTGGCGAGCCGCGCTTGCTCGAGCGCGCGCGCTCGTTCGCGCACGAGTTCCTCCAAGCGCCGCGCCAACTTGCGCTGGGGCAGGCCGTGCAGCCCGAGTTGGGCCCATTCGCGCTCGGGCACCAACGCCTCGACGGA
>SXXH01000180.1 GCA_005789645.1 Planctomycetia bacterium | reverse complement strand
GGTCGAGCATCCCGTGACCGAGGAACGGCTCGGCCTCGACCTCGTGCGCCTCCAACTGGAGGTCGCCGCCAACCGGCCGCTGCCGACGTCGCTCTCCGCCGTCAAGCCGACTGGACATGCGATCGAAGCGCGCGTCAACGCCGAGGATCCCGCGCGCGGCTTCGCGCCCTCGCCGGGCGTGCTCGCGCGCTTCGACATCCCGCTCGGGCTCGGCCCGGGCCGCGTGCGCCTCGACACTCACGTCGCCGCCGGCGACGAGGTGCCGCCCTACTACGATTCGCTGCTCGCCAAGGTGATCGCCGTCGGCGCCACGCGCGCGGAGGCGATCGAGACGCTGGCGCGCTGCCTCTCGGGCGCCCGCATCGAAGGCTTGGCCACGACGATCCCGGTGCATCTCGCGGTGCTGGGTTCGGCCGAGTTCCGCGCGGGCGACTACGACACCGGCTCGATCCCCGGTTGGAAGGAGTGAGGCGATGGCGCACGTGAAGGTGGTCCCCATCGGCTCGCCGCGCGAGATGGCGCTCGACGCGACGGCGCGCCTGAAGAACCGCGCCGCCCTGCTCGAGAAGGAGGCGCGACTCGCCGAGCGACGCGCCAAGGTGCAGGCCGGTTGGGGCCCGACCTACGTCGAACGCGTGCACCAAAAAGGCAAGCTGACCGCGCGCGAGCGGATCGAGCTGCTGCGCGACGAGGGCAGCGACCTCTTCGAGGTCGGGACCTTCGCCAACTGGGGCCGCGCCTTCGGCAAGCTCGAGTCCCCCGCCGCCGGCGTGGTGACCGTGTTCGCGCGGATCCACGCGCGTTGGTGCGTGGTCATCGCCAACGACAACACGGTCGCCTCGGGCTCGTGGTGGCCGCGCACGCCGGAGAAGATCGAGCGCGCGCAGGAGATGGCCCGCCGCCTGCGCCTGCCCGTCGTCTACCTCGTCGATTGCTCGGGGCTGTACTTGCCGGAGCAGTCGCAGTCGTTCCCCGGCGCGACGGGCGCCGGCCACATCTTCAAGATGAACGCGCTGCTGTCCTTCGAAGGCGTGCCGCAGATCGCCGGCGTGTTCGGCGACTGCATCGCGGGCGGCGGCTACATGCCGATCATCAGCGACCGCGTCTACATGACCGAGGGCGCGTACATGGTCATCGCCGGCGCGGCGCTCATCAAGGGCGCCAAGTCGCAGGAGCTCTCCAGCCTCGACATCGGCGGACCCGAGGTGCATGTGCACGCCTCGGGTTGCGCCGACGCGCGCGCTCCCGACGACGAAACCGCGTTGGCGCTGATCCGCGCCGACGTCGCGCGCCTGCCCTCGAGCGGCGCCGACTACCACCGCGGCGGCGTCGACTCCGCGCCGCCCTTCCACGAGGCGCAGGACATCGACGGACTGTTCCCCTCCGACCATCGGCACACCTGGTCCGTCGAGGAGGTGCTCGCGCGCCTCGTCGACCGCTCGTTGTTCAAGGAGTTCCTGCCCGCGCGCGGTCGCGAGATCGTCTGCGGCGTGGCGCGCGTCGGCGGGCTGTGGACCGGCTTCATCGCCAATCGCCAAGGCGTCGTGGAAGACGCCGAAGCGCGGGACGGCGCCAAGCCCGCCGGCATCCTCTACCGCGAGGGCATCGCCAAGACCGCCGCCTTCAGCCGCGCCTGCGAGGCCGACGGCATCCCCATCGTGTGGCTGCAGGACATCGCGGGCTTCGACATCGGCGTCGAGGCCGAGCGGCTCGGCCTCTTGGGCTACGGATCGAGCCTGATCTACGCCAACAGCACCAACAAGGTGCCGATGTACAGCGTGCTGTTGCGCAAGGCCTCCGGCGCCGGCTACTACGCGATGGCCGGACTGCCCTACGACCCGATCGTGCAACTCGCGACGCCGCTGACGCGCTTGTCGGTGATGGAAGGGCGCACGCTCGCCATCGCGACCTACCGCACGAAGCTCGACGCCAACTTCGAGATCGCCACGGACGATCCCGAAGAACGCGCCAAGCTCGAGCAGGCCATGAAGGACACCGAAGCGCGCATCGAGGGCGACATGGATCCGTACAAGGCCGCCTCGCAGCTCGACATCGACGAGATCGTGCGCTTGTCGGAGCTGCGTCCGTGGCTCGTGGCGCTGGTCGAGATGGCCTACCAGTCGATCGGACACCGCACGGTCAAGAACCCGCGGATCTGGTCGCTGCACGACCTCGACGCCTTGGTGGAGCCGCGCTGATGGACGCGAAGATGCGCATCGAGTGCCTGGCCGAGGTGGTCGACGGCCGCGTGCGGCTGTCGTCGCCCGAAGTGGGCTTGTACGCGCAGGCGCCGGATCCGGGCGCGGTGCTAGTCCCGGGAGCGCGCCTCGGCGTCGTGCTGCGCCTCGGCGTCGTGCACGAACTCATCGTGCCGCCCGGCGCGTCCGGCGTCGTGGTCGGCGAGCCGCCCGCGCGCCTGCGCCATCCCGTCGGCCACGGCGACCTGCTCGTGGAACTCGAGCCCGTCTCGACCGTCGGCCCCGCGCAAGCTGCATCCAAGGCCGCATCCGGAGCGAAGGATCTCCTGGTCGTGAAGGCCTCCTCTTCCGGCCGCTTCTGGCACCGTCCCGCCCCGGGCGAGCCAGCCTTCCTCGAAGAAGGCCAGCGGTTGGCCGAGGGGCAGGCGCTAGGCCTGCTCGAAGTCATGAAGACCTTCAGTCACGTCGGCTACAAGTCCGGGGGCACGCTCCCTCCCGGCGCGCGCTTCGTGCGCTACGCCTGCGCCGATGGCGCCGAGGTCAAGGCGGGCGCCGCGCTGGTGGTAGTGGAGCCTTGAAAGCCCGAGCAGGTCCTGGGGGCTGGCCCCGGTACCTGCTCCGTAGGCGCGTCCCGGTCCATCTCGCACACGCATCGCAACGGTCGCAACAGGCAATCCCCTCCCATGAATGTGCTCGTCACAGGCGGCACCGGCTTCGTCGGCGGCATCCTGGTCAACCTGCTGTGCGCCCGCAACGATCGCGCGACCATCGTCACGCGACGACCGGAAGAAGGCCGCACCGCGCGCGTTGGAGTCAGCTTCGCCGGCTGGCTGCCCGACCTGTCCAGGCACGAAGCCGTGGTCAACCTCGCCGGCGCCTCGGTCAGCGCGCGACGCTGGAACGAGGCCTACAAGCGCGAACTCGTCGAGTCGCGCGTCGATCGCACGCGCGCGCTCGTGCAGGCGCTCGGCAAGTGCGACAAGCGCCCGCGTGTGCTCGTCAACGCTTCCGCGGTCGGCTACTACGGCGACCGCGGCGACGAGCTCCTCGACGAGGACTCGGCGCCCGCCAGCGGGTTCCTGCCCGACTTGTGCGTGGCGTGGGAGCGCGAGGCGCTGGAGGCGGAACGCCACGGCGTGCGCGTCGTGAACCTGCGCATCGGCATCGTGCTCGGCCGCTTCGGCGGCGCGCTCGAGAAGATGGCCCCCATCTTCAAGCTCGGCCTCGGTGGACCGTTCGGCGCGGGCGCGATGTGGCTGCCGTGGGTCCACGTGAACGACTGCGCGGGACTTGTCCTGCACGCCATCGACGACGAGTCCATGCGCGGCGCAGTCAACGCCGTGTCGCCCGGCGTGGTGCGCAACAAGGAGTTCGCGCGCACGCTGGGCAAGGTGCTTTCTCGGCCGGCCATCCTGCCCGTGCCGCCCTTCGCCTTGAAGCTCGCCGTGGGCGAGTTCGCGGCGCAGCTCTTGGCCTCGGAACGCGTCGCGCCCAAGAAAGCGCTCGCCTCCGGCTATCGCTTCCAATGGCCGGAGCTCGAGCCGGCGCTGAAGAACTGCCTGCAGCTCAAGGACTACCGGCGCTCGGACGAGCGCTGAGCGGCGTTCGCTCTCAACCGCGTTCCCGATAGCCGATCGCCACGAGCAGGCACGGTCCGTGCGCGAGCACGCTGGCGCCTTGCGCGCGCGCCTTCGCGATCGCGCCCTCGTGCTCGGCTCCTGGTTGGATCCAGAAGCGGCGGATGCCGTGCTGGAGCGCCGCGTCGACCACCTTCTCCGTCACCGCCGGCGGGGTGACGATCGACAGGCCGTGCGGCGCGAACGGCAGCTCGGCGATGCTCGCCACGCACGGCACGCCTTCGATCTCCGTCTCGCGCGGATGCACGGGGACGCACTCGCGCCCCTTCTGCAGGTAGGCGCGCAGCACCTTGTTGCCGTACTTCTCGCGATCCGTGGAGGCGCCGACGACCGCGTAGCGCGTCCCGGCGAGGAAGTCGACGATCTGGGCTTGCTGGTCCTGCTCCATGCGCTGCTCCGTGCGCGTAGAATGCCGCGCGGATGGACAAGAAGGAACGCTGCGCACGGATCCGCGCCACGCTGGAGCGCCTCTACCCGGATCCGCCTCCGCCGCTCGACCACCGCGACGCCTTCGAACTGCTCGTGGCGGTGGCATTGTCCGCGCAGACCACCGACAAGCGCGTGAACTTGGTCACGCCCGCCTTGTTCGCGCGCGCCCCGGACGCCAAGGCGCTGGCGCGCATGGAGGTGGACGAGATCCTCTCGTTCATCCGCACGGTGGGACTGGCGCCCACCAAGGCGAGGAACCTCAAGAAGATGGCCGAGGTCCTGGTCGAGCGGCATGGCGGCGTGGTGCCGCGCAGCCTCGAGGAGCTCGAGCAGCTCGCCGGGGTCGGGCACAAGACCGCGAGCGTCGTGGTCTCGCAGGCCTTCGGGCAACCGGCATTCCCGGTCGACACCCACATCCATCGCCTGGCGGAACGCTGGGGGCTGTCCGACGGCTCGAGCGTCGAACGGACCGAGAAGGACTTGAAGCGCCTGTTCCCGCAGGACTGCTGGCGCACCTTGCACGTGCAGATCATCCTCTACGGGCGCGAGCACTGTCCGGCCCTCGGCCACGACCCGCTGCGCTGCGAGATCTGCTCGTTCGCCGCGCCCAAGTCGGTGATCTTGGCCGCCGCGCGCAAGGCGGGCGGGGGGGCGCGGACGTCGGCGCCGCGCAAGTCCGCCAAGCGCGCGCGGCCGAGCTAGCTCAGTTCCAACTCACGTCGGGCGGCATGTCCGACAGTCCCGAGGCGTGGTCGCCCAGCGAACGCAGCACGCGGCGCCAGATGACGATCGGCTCGCCACCGAAGAGCGCCTCGGGATCGGGCTTGGCGGGCAGCCAAGCACCCTGCGCCAGTTCGCCCTCGAGTTGGCCCGCGCTCCAACCCGAGTGTCCCAGCACCACGCGCAAGTCGCGCGCCGCCTCCTCGGGGCACTCCTCCATCCAGCGCGCCACAGCATCGAGGTCGCCACCCAGCCAAACGCCGGCCGCGAGCTCGACCGAGCCAGGCACGCGGTGCGGAGCGCGATGCACGAGTTGCAAGGTGTCGAGCCCGACTGGTCCGCCGGCGTGCACCGGGAAGGACAGGCGCGACAGGATCGGGTGCGACGGCATCAGCTTGTCGATCGTCAACGGCGTCGGCCGATTCATGACGAGTCCGTGCGCGCCCTCGTCGCCATGGGCCGTCATCAAGACGACCGTGTGCATGAAGTTCTCGTCGAGCATGTCCGGCGCCGCCGCGAGCAGTCCGCCGGTCGCCACGCGCATCTGGTTCATTCGCGCTCGACCCTACCCTTCCCGTCGGGCGCATCCAAGCCGCGAGAGACGGGAGCGGGGGAGTGTCCGGAGCAGGCGCGCACGGGCTGCGGCGGGTACTTGGGAAAGCGCGGGTCGCCGACATGGCGGCCGCACATCCAGAACACCGAGCCCTTGGCCGACTCGACGCGCCTCACGTGGACGCAACCCTGGCACAAGCTCGGGCCGCCGGCGCGCAGGAAGCTCAAACGGCACCCGCCACGCGCTCGAAGGTCGCGACGCACTCCACATGCGGCGTGTGCGGGAAGAGGTCGACCGGCTGGACCCGCGCCACGCGCCAGCCCAGCGGCGCCAGCAGGGCGGCGTCGCGCGCAACCGAACCGTGCTTGCAGGCGACGTAGACGATGCGGCGCGCTCCGCACGCGGCGAGTGGCGCGAGCAAGTCCTTGTGCAACCCGGCGCGCGGCGGATCGACCACGACCACGTCCGGGCGCTCGTGCTCGAGGCGCGTCGTGGCGAGCACGTCGCCTTCGACGAAGCGCGCGTTCGAGAGTCCGTTGCGCGCGGCGTTCTCGCGCGCGTCCTCGACGGCGGAGGCCACGAGCTCGAAGCCCACCACGGCCCGCGCGCGGCGCGCCAGCAGCAACGCGATGGTGCCCGTGCCGCAGTACAGGTCCCAGCACAGCTCGTCGCCGCGCGGCGTCGCCTCGGCCAGCACGAGCTCGAACAAGCGCGCGGCCTGCGCGCTGTTGGTCTGGAAGAACGACTGCGCCGAAACGCGGAACTCCACGCCCAGCAGCAACTCGCGGATCCAACCCGGTCCATGGTGGAGGATCTCGCGCTCCCCGCTGGACACCGCGGCTGCGCGCGAGTTGATCGTCTGCACGAAGGTGGAGATGGCCGGCACGCGTTCGAGCAACTCGCGAATGAAGGGTCCGAGCCGCTCCGGTTCCTCGCGCGCAGCGACGAGGTTCACGAGCACCTCGCCCGTGCTGCCCGAGACGCGCACGACGAGATGGCGCAGCAGTCCCTGGTGCGTGCGCACGTCCCACGGCTCGAGTCCACGCCGCAGCGCGATTTCACGCGCCAAGGCGAGGATGGCGTCGCCGACCTCCGGCTGGATCGAGCAGCCTTGGATGTCGATCACCTTCTGCCACAGCCCCGCGGCGTGCAAGCCGACCGCGAAGGCGTCGGGAGCCCCTTGGGGCTCGTCCGGCGCGATCCAGCGCCGGTTGCCGAAGGTGAACTCCATCTTGTTGCGGTAACGCTCGGTCCGCGCGGCGCCGAGCACCGGTTCGACGCAGACGCCCGCGGGCAAGGCGCCATGGCGGGCGAAGGACTGCTCGATCAACGCGCGCTTGCCGACGAGCTGCTCGGCGTAGGCGAGATCCTGCAACGCGCAGCCGCCGCACGGGCCGAAGTGCCGACAAACGGCGGCCACCGCGCGTCCGTCGCGCTCGAGGGTCTCCAGCGCCACCGCCTCGACCTCGTCCCGTCGACGACGCAGCGCCTTGACGCGCACCACTGCACCCGGTCGCGCCCGCAGGACCGACCAAGTGCATTGCTTGTGGCGCGCCAAGCCACGACCGGACTCGTCGAAGCCCTCGATGGAGAGCTGCTCCTCGTCGCCGGGACGAGGCTTGCGCGCGACGACCTCGCGTGGCGCGCCCGCGGACGGCTCCACTGCGGACGGTCCTCCCTCGGACCGCTCGACGGACTCGAAAGGCTCGACGGACCCGGAGTCGCTCACGAGTCGACGCGCGTCGCGCGCGAGGCGGGTTTGATGTCCAACGCGCGCAGCTCGTGCGGCTCGTAGGCACCCTCGTTGCGCGGCAAGGGCACTCCGGCGGAGACCATGGCCGTGTAGACGCCGAGGCAGGCGACATTGGCGAGGTTGAGGCTGCGCACGCCGTCGCGAATCGGCACATAGACGCGTCGCGACGGCAGCTCGCCCAGCAACGCGGGCGGCAAGCCCTTCGACTCCGAGCCGAACAGCAGGATGTCGTCGGCGGCGAAAGGCGTGGAGAACAGCGACGATCCGCCGCGCGCGGTGAACAGGCGCGCGCGCTCGGCGAACGGCCGGCCATCGCGCTCGAAGTGGAGCCGCAGCGACTCGAGCGAGGCGTGGACAACGAGGTCCACCATCGGCCAATAGTCGAGCCCGGCGCGCTTGAGGAAGCGGTCCTCGAGCGAGAACCCCAACGGCTCGACGAGGTGCAGCCGGATCCCGAGCGCCGCCGACAGGCGGGCCGCGCAGCCGCTGTTGTGCGGGATCTCGGGGTGGACGAAGACGAGGTCCATGGGCGGCATCCGGGGCGGCGAGTGTAGCCGATGCCGACACGGTCGGCGCGCGCGCGCAGTTGCGTCGACGCGCGCGAGGCCGCACTCTGCAGTCGCCATGCGCCCGCACGCCTTGTTCCTCGCCACCTGCCTTGCCTTGTGCGCCTCGCTGTCCAGCCTCGGCTGCAAGCTGCAGCTCGCCACCGGCGCCGCGACTCCGCTAGCCGCAACGGCCGAAGCTGCACGCCTGGCGGCGATCGAGGCGCCGCGCGCCGAAGGTCCGTCCTGCGAGTTCGAGCTCCTGACCGGCGACGAAGCCGGCGTGCCGCGGGTGCGGGTGCGAGCCACGTACCGCGGCCTGCCACCCGACGAGACGGTCGACCTCCTGCTGCCCGAGCGCCACTCGTTCGTGCAGCTGGAGCCGCGCTGGCACGCGCCCCCGCGCGCCTTCGCCGCCGACGGGAGCGAGTTGGCGCTCGAGAGCGTGGAGCCGTGGCGACTGCGCGCGAGCAAGGGCGCGCGCGACGAGATCCTGCTCGTGCTCGACATCCGGCTCGACCAGCGCGAACAGCCCGCGGTCGCGGGGCGCGACGAGTACGAACATCCAGGCGTGTGCGCCGACGGCTCGCTGATCCTGTTCGGCTCGGCCCTGTTCCCGCTGCCCGAGACGCTGCCGCCGGATCGGCCGCTGGCCGCGCGCGTGCGCGTGCGCGACGAGCGGCCGATCACCAGCCCATGGCCGCGCGCCGAGGATGGCGCGCTCGCGCCCACCGATCCATGGGCCCTGCAATCCGATGTGCTGCTGGTCGGGTCCTTCGCCACCACCACGATCCGAATCGAAGGCTCGGCGGTGCAATGCGCCTTCGCGCCCGGCAACGAGCGACTGCAGGCGATCGTCCCGCCGCTGGTCGAGGCCATCGTGCGCGAGCAATGCCGCCAACTGCGTCGTCCGCCCGCCGGCGACTGGCTGTTCCTCTTCAACCCGCCCGAGGCAGTCGCCGGCCGTTCACTGGCTGGCTCGCCCAAGCGCAACTCCATGACGCTCGTCGCCAGCGGCGCGTTCGCCCCCGACGAGCTCGAGGCCGATCTGGCGCACCTCTTGGCGCACGAGTACCACCACACCTTCGCCACCGCGCGCGGCCCGGGCTTCCAAGGCGACCTGCGCTTCGTGGGCGAGGGCTTCACGGACTGGTGCGCGTGGCGCACCGCGCTCGCCTGCGGCGCCATCGACGAAGCGCGCTGGACGCAAGTCGCCGCCAACAAGCTCGCCGACGACATGGCCTTGCGCGAGACGGCGCGGTTGTCGCTGGCCGAAGCCGGCGGCATGGCGTTCTTCATGGACAAGGTCGCCTACGAACAGGTCTACACCTGCGGCCTCGCCTTGGCGTTGGTGCTCGACGCGGAACTGGCGCGCGTCGGGCGGCAGGACTTCGACGCGTTCTACCGTGGGTTGCTCGACGACATGCCGCAGGACTTGGACGGGTTCCTTGCGCGCGTCGAAGCCGCGACCTCGAGCGAGGCGCGCGAGTGGTTCGAGCGCGCCATCGCCGGCGTCGGCGGCTCCGACGCGCTCGGACGGCTGGCGAACATCGGCGTGCGCACCGAGTCGCGCACCGGACCAGCCGTGTTGCGCGCGAACTTGGAGCCTGCGCCGGCCGCGGACGCGCTCGGCGGAGTGCGCGTGGTCGACATCGACCCGGCCGATCCCGCCGCCGTCCACGGTCTCGCCGCCGGCGACATCCTCGAGTCCATCGATGGCGTCGTGGTGCGCACCGTCGCCGAGGCCCGCGCGCAATGGGGGCGCGAGCGCGGGGACGCCCTCGAGTTGCGCTGCCGCCGCGGCGAGCAAGCCTTCAGCATCGTCATGCCCGCTCCGCGCAAGGCGCGCGTGGTGGAGTTCGACGCGAGTCCGTTCCTCGCGCGCGTGCGCCGGACCTGAGCCGAACCAGGCCGCGCGCCGCGCGCGCGCCCGGTCCGCGGCCGGGATCGAGTTCGCCCTCCGCACGCCGCCGTTCCTGCCCGGCGCCGCGCCGCGCTATCCTGTGCGCCTCATGCGCCAAGAGATCACGCTCGACACCGCGGCCTTCCTCGACTCCAGCCATGCGCGCGCCCTCGAGACCCCGCGCGAAGCGCAGAAGCGGATCGTCGAGGCCTACCTCTCGTGCTGCTACGAGGAACTGGGCAAGGCGCCGCGCCTGCTCGACGGCCACGACGTGCATGGCGTCGTCGGCCACATGCTGCCCGGCCACTTCGCGCGCAAGGATCCGCTGGCCGCGCATGCGCCGCAGGTCCTGCGCGCCTACCTCGCGCACTTGAACGAGTCGGCCGTGGTGGTCGACTCCTTCGAGCAACGCCAAGCCCTCGAGCACACGCTGGAGGAGTTCGCGCAGGTGGTCGCCACCGGCGAACACGCGCACCACGGCCACCACGCGCCGCAGAAGCCCTTCGTGCACAACGCCGCCAAGACCGGGCGCAACGACCCCTGCCCGTGCGGCCGCGGCAAGAAGTTCAAGGCTTGCCACGCCAAGCAGATGTGAGCGCCACGCCGCGCAACGTCAAGTAATTTTGACAGACCCCGACGGCGCAACCGACGCCCCGCCGTCGGGCGCCCCGATGTTCCACGCCCAGGCGGGGCGAGAAGCACGAGGCGCGCGGGCCGGTGCGGCGGCGACTCGGCCCCGCCACTCGGCAAGGCCGACCAGCCATCCCTGCCGCATCCCGCTTCCGAGGGCCTCGGAGTGGTTCGTGGCCTATCCGGGAACAGGAAAGACCTTCCGTTCGTCCTCGATTGTCGAGTTCCTGGAATCCCTCGACCGCCCACACGCCGGCGCCGTCCGGCTGCACAATGGAAGGCCAGTCGCGAGGGACAGCCCGCCTGCGACGGTCCGCCCCGGCACCAACCACCTCATGAACCTCCTCCGCACGAGCGGCTTCGCCGCCTTGGCCATCGCCCTCGCGTCTTCCACCCTCGCGCACGATGGCGATCCCAAGCTGCTATGGCGCCAACCCGCCCGCCAAGGGCCGGGGTTCCAGAACCAGCTCTTCGCGCGCGCGCTGGCGAGCGGAGGCTCCACCGCGCAGTTCCAAGCCGGACTCGACTTCCCGCGCAACAACGTGACGCTCTTGGCGTGGATGCCGCTGTCGACCTTCGGCGTGCCCGGAGGTGGCAACGGCAACAGCTGCTTCGGCTACACCTCGCCGTCGGGCCGCGAATACGCCATCTTCGGCCATTCCAACGGCACGTCCTTCGTCGAGATCACCAATCCCGGCGCGCCCGTCGTCGTCGCCACCCTCGCCGGCCCGCAAAGCTTGTGGCGCGACATGCGCGTCTACCAGAGTTGGTGCTACGCCGGCAGCGAAGGCGGCTCGGGCATCCAGATCTTCGACATGTCGCAGATCGACGCCGGCAGCGTGACCTTGGCCAACACGATCACCACCGGCGGCGACGCGCGCACGCACACGCTCGAGATCAACACGCAGTCGGGCTTCCTGTACCGCGCGGGCGGCGGCAGCAACGGCCTGCGCATCTACGACCTGCGCACGACTCCTCAGAACCCGCAATACGTCGGCGGTTGGTTCGATCGCTACGTGCACGAGGCGCAAGTCGTGACCTACCCCACCGGCGGTCCCGGCGGCGGTCCGCGCGAACTCGCCATCTGCTGCGGCGGACTCAACGGTGGTTTCGCGGACGTGGGCATCGACATCGTCGACGTGACCAACAAGGCGGCGCCCGTGTCGTTGGCGCACATCGCCTATCCCAACCCGGGATTCTCGCACCAAGCGTGGCTGTCGCCCGACCGCACGCGCCTGTACCACAACGACGAAACCGACAACCGGCCGTACACGCGCGTGTTCGATGCCACGGGGCTCGCGAATCCGACGCCGACCATGACCTATCTGGGCGAGTTCCAGAATGGCACCACGGTCGACCACAACATCTACACCAAGGGCAGCTACCTGTACGAGTCGAACTACAGGAGCGGCTTGCGCGTGTTCGACACCGCGAGCGGCGCGACCACGCCGACCTTGGTGGCGAACTTCGACACCTACCCCGAGGACGACGCGGGCGGCTACAACGGCCTCTGGAACAACTATCCGTACTTCCCGAGCGGCACGGTCATCGGCAGCGACATCGAACGCGGCTTGTTCGTGTGGTGGATCGGCACGCCGCCGATCACCTTCAGCTACACCGCGGGCTCCGCGCCCACCAGCCTGCGCCCGGGCGGGCAGTCGGTCGCGCTGCAGATCGGCGAAAGCACGCCGGGCCAGTTGGCCGGCGGCACCGCCACCGTCTACATCGACACAGGTGCGGGCTTCCAAGCGCAACCGCTCGTGCAATCCGCCAACGGCCAGTGGGTGGCGAACTTCCCGGCCACCGCCTGCGGCACTCCAGTGCGCTGGTACCTCTCGGCCCAGAGCACGAACGGCGTGACCTGGTTCCACCCGGAAGGCGCGCCCGGCAATGTGTTCGAAGCCGTGTCCTCCTACGGATCGACGCCGATCTTGACCGACGCCTTCGAGGCGGCCAGCGGCTGGACCGGCGGCGTTGCTGGCGACACGGCGGCGGCGGGGACTTGGGTGCGCGTCGATCCGGTCGGCACCTCGGCCCAGCCCGAGGACGACCACTCGGCGATCGGCACGCTGTGCTGGGTCACCGGCCAAGGTGTCGCGGGCGGCGGCGTCGGCGCGGCGGATGTGGATGGCGGCTACACGACGCTCTTGTCGCCGCGCTTCAACCTCGCCTCGAACCCCAACGCCATCGTGTCGTACTGGCGTTGGTACTCGAACAGCCAAGGAGGCGCGCCCAACGCCGACGTGTTCACCGTCGACGTGTCGAACAACGATGGCGCCACTTGGACCAACGCCGAGACGGTCGGTCCGGCCGGCGCGCAAGCCGCCGGCGGCTGGTACTTCCACCAGTTCCGCGTGGCGGACTTCGTCGCGCCGAGCGCCACCGTGCGCGTGCGCTTCCGCGCCGACGACGCCGGTTCCGGCTCGGTGATCGAAGCGGCCGTCGACGACTTCCGCATCGACGACACGGCCTGCACCGGCTACGCCGCGTTCTGCTTCGGCGACAACAGCGGCAACGCCTGCCCGTGCGGCAACGCCGGCGCGCCGGGACGCGGCTGCGCCAACTCGACCGGCGTCGGCGCGCAGCTCTCCGGCAACGGAGTCGCCAGCATCGCCACCGACAGCCTCAGCTTGTCGGCGAACAGCATGCCCGCGACGGTGTCGGCCCTGTACTTCCAAGGCACGGCGCAAGCCGCCAGCGGCTTGGGCACCGCCTTCGGCGACGGTCTGCGCTGCGCCAGCGGCTCGGTCGTGCGCCTAGGCACGCGCACGGCGAGTGCCGGCGCGACCACCTACCCGAGCTTGGGCGACCTGCCCGTGTCGGTGCGAGGTGCCGTTCCGGCCGGGGCCACTCGTACCTACCAAGTCTGGTACAGGAACGCCGCCGCGTTCTGCACCAGCGATACCTTCAACCTGACCAACGGGCTGGTGGTGACCTGGGCGCCCTGACAGCGCACGCTCCGTAGTGGGGAAGTCCCCCATCACATTGACACGGCGGCTGGAAGCGATTGCGCTTCCAGCCGCTTCTCTTTAAGAGGCGAAGCCGACTCAAACTCAAACTTGGAAATGACTTAAGGCAAGCTTTGACGATTTCCGTCATGGGCCTAACAAGACCCGAACCCGCGCGATAGAATGCGTTTCGTGGTGCTCGATGCCGTTCCCCGACGATCAGGCACTCCCCGCCGCGGCCGAATGGCCGGATTCGGACCAAGGCGGATCGGGGAACGGCACGAGCGCCCGACCTGCCACGAGCGCCAGACCTGTTCAGACAAGTACGCCTGAACCGCACGCCGGCGCGACCCCGGGCCGCGACGGACGCCTGCCGCCTCGGACGCCGCGCATCCTGCATCTCGATGTCGACGCGTTCCTCGCCTCCGTCGAACAAGCGCTGCACCCCAAGCTGCGTGGGCAGCCGGTGATCGTCGGCGGGCTGCCGCACGAGCGCAACTTGGTCATGTCCTGTTCCTACGAGGCGCGCGCCATGGGCGTGCGGCCTGGCATGCGCCTCGCCGAAGCGGCGCGCGTGTGTCCGCGCGGTGTGTTCCGCCGTGGCGACTCGCAAGCCGCCGCCGGCGTCCGCGCGCGCATCGCCGTGCAGCTCGCGGCACTCTCGCCATGCGTCGAAGTCGCCTCCATCGACGACTTCTTCGTCGACCTCGCCGGCACGCTGCGCGCGATCGGCCCAGCCTTCGAAGCCGCCGAGAAGGTCCGCGAGAAGATCCGCGCCGAAGTCGAGGTGCCCGTGACCATCGGCATCGCCACGACGAAGAGCCTGGCGCGCATCGCCGGCAAGTTGGCCAAGCCCGGCGGCATCGCCGAGATCCTGCCCGGCCACGAGCGCGCGTTCCTGCACCACTTGCCGCTCGAGCACCTGCCCGGCGCGGGAGGACGACTGGGCACGGAGCTGCTGCGTCTCGGCCTGCGCACGGCCGGCGACCTGACCTTGGTGCCGCGCGAAGTGCTGTGGACCACCTTCGGTCATGCCGGATTGGCGCTGCAAGCCCGGGCCTTGGGCCACGACGACGATGCGGTCGAGCCCAGTTGGACTTGCCTGGCCGACGGAACGCGCGTCGAACGGCCGCCGCGCACGCTGCGCCGCGACTCGACCTTCGAACCGGAGGAAGGCCGACGCGACATCGTCGAAGCCATGCTCGCGTACTTGGTGGAGCGCGCGGCTCATCGGCTGCGCGAGTGGCGCATCGTCGCGCGCGGTCTGGTCGTGCGCCTCCAGCATGTGGATACACGCCTGCGCGGCGGCCACGCCGAAGATGCGCACAATCTGGCCGAGGCGCGCGCCAAGCTGTCGCCCCCCAACTCGTCCACCGATGCGCTGTCGCGCCAAGCCATGGCGCTGCTGCGCTCGCTCCCCCGCCGCCGCGCCTTGGTCAAGCGCGTAGGCCTCGAACTGACCGGCCTCGAACGCCAACACGTTCGCCAAGGACTGCTGTTCGATCCGGGCCCGACCGACGCGCCGACCGAAACCGCCACGCAGGCCGTCGACCCCACCCCCGAGGCGGGAGGGACGCGGGAAGACCGACAACGACGATTGGACGAGGCGCTTGATCGATTGCGCCAGCGGCATGGGTTCGGGGGGGTGTTGCGGGGGAGTAGTTGGCTGCTGGCGGAGGGGAGGGAGAGGACGAGGGATGGGTTCGTGTTGAGGACGCCGTCGCTCAACCAGTGAGGATCCAGCCAACAAGGATGCTGGTCCCCTTCGTTGTGCGCGATCTGGCGCGCTCGCGTGGGCTGGACGGCGGTAAATCGTGTCTGGCTGCTGCAAGACCGAGGCTGGCGTGCGTCCAGTTGAATGAGAGCTTCGACGTCGGCCACCAGGCCGAGGGTCGGGAGCTGCCTGCGAGCGCGCCATGACCGCCTGGCGCGCACCGGCAAGCCGCCCTGTCCGACACAGGACAGCGCAGAGCCGGCGTGGCGACCCGACGCACACGCCGTGGATCCAACCGAGCGGCCACCGACGAAAGGGATCAACCGCGAAGATCGCGCGCCCCGCAAGGGCGCAACAAGGACGCACGAGCCGTCCGAAGGGCGCCGACCGCCTGCAAGGGCCCTGCGGGCCCTCCTCTCGCCGCGGTCGCGCACAATGAACGGGACCAGCATCGGAACCAACCGCCCCCTGTATCCTCCAACGCGTGCTCGCCCCCCTCCCCTCCGCGCGTCTCTTCCTGTGGATCGCGCTCCTCTGCCTGGTCTGGGGCAGCACCTGGGTCGTCATCGCCGATGGCCTCGATCGCTTGCCGCCGTTCACCTCGGCGGCGGCGCGCTTCGTCGTTGCGGCGCTGGCGATGACGGTGGTGGCGAAGGTGCTGGGGGCGCGCGAAGGTGGCGAGGCGCCGCCGTGGTGGTTGTCGGTGACGCTGGGGACGCTCAACTTCGGGGCGTCGTACGCCATCGTCTATTGGAGCGAGACGAAGCTCCCGTCCGCCGTCGTGTCGCTCTTGTGGGGCACCTTCCCGCTGATGATGGCGGCGGCGGGGCATGTGTGGCTGGGTGAGCGCTTGCGTGGACGCCAGTTGGCGGGGTTCGTGCTGGCCTTCGGCGGGGTGGTGCTCCTGTTCGCCAAGGACCTTGGGCGCTTCGGCGACGCGGCGCTGGGTTGGGCGGCGGTGGCCCTGGCGAGTCCGTTCGTCTCGTGCATCGGCACGACCCTGGTCAAGCGCCACGGAGCGCGCGTCAACTCGCTGCGCCTGAATCGCGATGCCATGGCGATCGGAGCCGCCTGGCTCGTGGCGTGCGCGGCCTGGCTCGAGCGCGACGCCCCGGCCGAGTGGAGCGCGCGTGCCATCGCCAGCGTGCTGTACCTCGCGTTGTTCGGCACGGTCTTCACCTTCGCCACGTACTTCTGGCTGCTGCGGCGCACGAGCGCCTACCAGCTCTCGACCATCGCCTACATCACCCCGGCGATCGCGATCCTCCTCGGCGCCGGCGCGCGAGGCGAGGCGATCGGGCCCTGGACGCTGGCGGGCGCGGGCCTGGTGCTGGGTGGAGTGGCGCTGGCGGTCCGGTCCGCAAGACCAGTCCAAGCAAGGACTTGAGCGCGGGGGCGCACGCTGGCGCCGCAGCGACTTTCGGATCTTGTTAGGATCCCGCGCACCGAGGCCTTGCACGGTGGCGGCGCAGCCTGAGCGCGCGACCACCGGCTGGCGCCTCCAAGCATGGATGACGGGCGCGCGGCGTGCACCGACGCGCCGCCATCCGTCCCCTTGCGCGCTTCCCGTCCCGGCTGGCGACGAAGCGCGCGACACCACCCGAGTCGCATCCGCGCCGCCGAGGCGCGCCCGCATCCAGCCGTCATGTCCAGTCTTTTTGACAACGCGCGCGGTCGCGCCGACTACGCCCCCTTGCGGGCCCATGGACACCACTCCCTGCTGACCGCCGCGGACTCGCCGCGCGCCTTGCTGCGCCGCGCGGCGGAGCTCGGGCTCGGCTCGCTGGCGTTGACCGACATCGACACCGGCGCTGGACTGGTCGAGTTCGCGCGCGCGGCGCGCGAGGAGGGCGTGCGGCCGATCCTCGGCGCGGAGTTCTCCGATCCGCGAGGACGCCCCGGTCGCGTCGTGGCGCTGGTCGAGGACGAGCACGGCTACGCCAACCTGTGCCGGCTGCTGAGCATCCGCGCGCTGGGCGGCGATCCGGGCCGAACCGGCGCGCGACTCGACGGGCCGCAAGCCGCAAACCTGGCCCACGCCGCGGCCGAGCATGCGCGCGGATTGGTGTTCCTGGCCGACCATCCGCGCACGCTGCTCGAGTTGCACGGGCGCGTCGACGCGCGCAACCTGTACGCGGCCGTCTCCAGCGCCTCGCTGGCTGTCAAGGAAACCAGACACCTCGCGGCGGCGCGCAACGCCGGCTCGTCGATGGCGCGCCCGCGGCGCGAGCACGCTCCCGACGAGTGGGAACGGCCGCGCGACGCCGAGGAGCTGCTCGACCGGC
>SXXH01000179.1 GCA_005789645.1 Planctomycetia bacterium | reverse complement strand
GGCGGCGGTGTTGCTCGCGTCCTCGCGGAACTCGGCCGCGCCGAGGAACAGCGGGGTGCCCCAAGGCACGATCACCTTGTAGGTGTACCCGGCGGGGACGACGACGGTGTCCGCGCTGCTCGGCGGGACTTCGGCGAAGCCAAGCGTGGGCGCACCACCACCAGCGCTGCCGGCGAGCGAGCTCGCGGAGGCGCGGCCGGTCGTCGCGACCGAACCAGCGAGGAACTGGACGGCGGCGGCACCCAAGGCGCCGGCGAGCACGGTGCGCCGGTCGAGTTGGGCTTGGATCATTTCGTTCAGGTGGGGATTGGAGCTCTGGTTGGAACCCTGCGGGTTCTCGTCGCAGCGCACTTCGTCGACGCGGTCGATCATGGCGGAATCACTAGGAGCTGGGAGCCTGAGGAGGTCGCTGGCGAGGCCCATGCCTCGCGCTCTGGCGGGCAGTTGAAGCGCCGCGCACTAAGGAAATCCCCGAGGTCCTGCAAAGATGCGCCAAGGAACGACGGACCCCGCGCTCCGCGAAACTCGCGCCTTGATGCATGGCTTGCGCGAGTCTCATCCAACGCCTGCACGAACTTGATGATGCGATCCCGCGCGCGCGCGAACCGGTCGCGGCGCACTCGCGCAGGTCGAAGGCTGCTAGGAGCACGCCGACGAACCGCGCAACGCCCCGCCCTTGGCGAGGAAGTCACCCGGCAGCTCCGCGCAGCACGCCATGACATGCGTGATGGCGTCGCGGTCGTAGTGGTCGTGGCTCTTGTACGTGCGCGCCCAGGCGCGGATACGCTCGACGCGTTCAGGCCATTCGCCGACCGCTTGCAGCCCCAGCGAAACGCCGTGGTTGGCGAAGGCGAGCCGCGTGCCGCGCTCGCGCGTCGAGCGGCAGAAGCAACCCTCCTGTTCGAGCCACAAGTCGTCGAGCGCCTCCAGGGAGCGACGCTTGTGGAACTTGGCCCACGGTTCCTCGGGACGGATGCTGGACAGCCACAGCATCATCCCCAGACCCAAGTCCTGGTCGATGCGCAGCCCGCGCCAACTCGCCTCGACGAGTCGCCGCAGCTCGGCGATCTCCACGGCCAGCGACGCCTCGTCGAGCAGGCTGCAGGCGATGTAGCCGTCGAAGGGATCCAACGCGCCGAAGCCCAAGCCGTCGGAAGGCCGCGACAAGTCCTCCTCCATCTTCCACCACAGGCCGCGGCCGGGCACGACGAAGGGGCGATGGATCTCCTTCACGAGTTCGACCGCGCGTTCCCGATATCCCGGGACGAGGCGTCCAAGGCGCGACAGGGCGAAGACCCACATGGCGAGGTAGTGGTAGTACTGCCCCGCGCGATCGGGGGCCTCGCCGATGCGGATGCCGCGTACGCGGCCCAGGACGCGCTCGACCTCGCGCACCAGCCACTCGGCGCGCTCGAGATGCTCCTGGTCGCCAGTGGCGCGATACAAGGACGTCGACAACACGACGCCATGGGCGTCGGTCCACAAGTAGCGCTTGCCATGCGGCCAAATGCCTTCGGTGCGCATCCACTCGAGGCGATGAAGCACGGAGTCGACGCGCCGGCAGTCTTCCAACGGAGCCATGGCATCCCCTTCCTAGAGGCCCGAGGGCCAGGTCTCGAGCACGCCGTCCCTCTCGCGCGTCGGGAGGGGCGTGACAGCGCTGGTCTGGTCGATCCAGATCCACTCGTCGAACTGGCGCGGCAGATCGGCGTGGAAGTAGTGGCTGTGGCGCTCGGTCTCGGGCCTGTAGACGACACCGATGGCGCGTTGCAAGCGCGGACGCTCGAGCGCGCGGCGCAGCGGATCGTCTTCCTCGCCGCGCAACGGCAGGAAGAAGCCCGGCGTGCGCGTCTCGTGGCACAGCCGTTCCCAACTGCCCTCGAGCGCCGGACGCACGCGCTTGAACTCGACCGGACCATCCCAATGGGAAGCTGCCGCCACGGTGCCATGGTGCGTGCCGAGGCCGATGGCGTAGCAGTCGCGCCCGTGGTGGGCGCGGCACAACTCGCCGAGGTTCGTCTCGCCACGCGCCGCCATGTCGGTGGCCGAGGCGTCGCCCAGATGCAAGTTGTGCGCCCACACCACGGCCTTGGCGGCGGGACCATGGAACTCCAGGAGCCGCAGCAAGGTGCGATGCATGTGCCGATCGCGCAGGTTCCATGCATCGGCGCCGCCGTAGTACATGACGCGGTAGTACAACTCCGCGTCGGCGACGAGATGGGCGTTCTGCTCGGCGTCGAACCAACGCTCGTCGACGCGGCGCGCCTGGTCGAGTCGCTTGCGCATCAGCTCGCGCAGCATGGCGGTCGCCTCGCCTTCGCAGCTGCGGTACGCCCCGGTCACGGCGGCCCGTCCATACGCCGCCGGGTCGCGTTGCCACGGCGTCAGGCACGCGTAGCGTTCGCGCGCCAAGGTGGCGGCGGCTGGATCGCGCCGATCCAGGAAGCCCAGCAGCGCGGCGATGGAGTTGGACATGGCGTACAGGTCCAAGCCCGCCAGCCGCGCGCGACGCTCGGCCGGCAGGCCCAGGTTTCGATCGCGCAGCCACTCGACGAATTCGCGCGTCTCCTCGTTGCGCCACATCCATGTCGGGAATAGCGCGAACGCCTCCCACGCCTCGTCGGGCACGCGCAGGTCCCGCGCGTGCCGATCGATCCGGGCGACATCCGGCCAATCCGCCTCCAGCGCGACGATCGTGAAGCCGTGCTTCTCGACCAGCTCGCGCGTCAAGCGCGCGCGCAACCGGTAGAACTCGCTCGTGCCGTGCGTCGATTCGCCGACAAGCACGACCCGCGCGTCGCCGATGCGGCGCAGCAAGGGCTGCAGGTCGGCGCTGTCGTGGTCGACGAAGGGTTCGCACCGACGCATGATCGCCGTGCGCGCGTCCTCGTCCACGGGCGCGGGTCGGGGGGCAGGCGCGGACGTCGGCTCCTCGCGCCACCCCTGCTCGCCGACCAGCGGCACGAAGCGCACGGCGCCGAGATCCTCGCTCGTCCAACGATCCTCGTGCGTGCGCACGACGCGCACGAGTTGCTGCAACCCGGGCTCCTTGCCCACCGGCATGACGAGGCGACCACCCACCTTGAGCTGGCGCTTCAAGGTCTCCGGTATGCGCGGGCCGCCAGCCGCCACGACGATGGCGTCGTAGGGCGAGTTCTCCGGCCAACCCAGCGAGCCGTCGCCGTGCTGGACGTGCACGTTGTGGTAGCCGTCGCGTCGCAAGCGATCGTGCGCCGCCTGCGCCATGCTGGCGTGCCGCTCGATGGTGTAGACCTCGCTCGCCAGTTCGGCCAGGACCGCGGCCGCGTAGCCCGATCCCGTGCCAACCTCCAGCACGCGCGACGAACGCCCGATCTTCAGCGCGTCGATCATCGTTGCCACGATGTAGGGTTGGGAGATCGTCTGCTCTTCCTCGATGGGCAGGGGCGAATCTTCATAGGCGAACTCGCCGAGCCAAGACGGGATGTAGCCCTCGCGGCGCACGCGCGCCATCGCTTCCAGCAAGGCCTCGTCGCGGATCCCGCGCGACGCGATCTGCCGACGGACCATCTCGCGACGCAATCGTTCGTAATCGATTTCGATGCTCATGCGCGCATGGTGACTTCGCGGCCACCGCGAAACACCTACCCACAATGCGTAGCGCTCCCTCGCGCGAGCGAAGGCGGACATCCGCGGAATCGCTGGGAACCACGCTCTTTCTCCGTCCGCGCGTACGCCACTCGTCCCACATCCATCGCGCGCCGCATAGTGCAGCGTGGAGCGCGCTCGTCGCCACGACGGCGTTCCAACAGAGGAAGGAAGCAAGGCATGAAGACCACCATCAGCGTCATCAAGGCGGACATCGGTTCCATCGGCGGACATCTGCGGCCCTCGCGGCGCCTGCTCGACGCGGTGCGGCTCGAGCTCGCCTCGGGCGGACGCGAGCTGCTGCTCGACCACCACATCTCCACGACCGGCGACGATGTCGCCATCCTGATGACGCATGCGCACGGCGTGGGCGACACGCGCGTGCATGAACTGGCGTGGCGCGCCTTCTTGAAGGGCGCCGCCGCCGCGCGTTCGCAAGGGCTGTACGCCGCGGGCCAGGACCTGCTGAAGGACTCCTTCTCCGGCAACGTGCGCGGCATGGGCCCGGCGGTGTGCGAGATGGATGTCCTCGAGCGCGAAGGCGAGCCCTTCCTGGTGTTCGCGGCCGACAAGACCGACCCGGGTGCGTACAACTTGCCGCTCTACCTGGCCTTCGCGGATCCCATGCACTCGAGCGGCCTGCTCTTGTCCGCGGAACTCGGCAAGGGCTTCCGCTTCACCGTCATGGACGTGGCGCACTCGAGCGGCGATCGCGTCGTCGAGCTGGACACTCCTGGCGATCTGCATGAACTCGCCGTGCTGCTGCGCGACCCCGAGCGCTTCGTGGTCGAGTCCGTGCGCTCGCGCGCCACGGGCGAACTCGCCGCGGTCGTGTCCACCACGCGGCTGCACAACATCGCCGGCAAGTACACGGGCAAGGACGACCCCGTGATGATCGTGCGCACCCAGAAGCAGTTCCCCGCCACGGGCGAGATCCTCTCCCCCTTCGCCATCGGACACCATGTCGCCGGAGGCATGCGCGGCTCGCACCAACTGCCGTTGATGCCGATCCAGCAAGGCGGCGAGGTCAGTTGGTTCGACGGACCGCCGATCGTCAGCTGCGCGGCCTACTGCCTGCACGAGGGACGCCTGACGGAGCCCGTCGACGCCTTCGCGCAGCCCTTTTGGGACGAGGTGCGCCAGCGCGTGGCCAAGAAGGCGCTCGACATGCGACGCCAGGGCTTCTTCGGCGCGGCGATGCTGCCGATGGACGAGTTGGAGTACACCGGCGTCAAGGAACGGCTGACGCGGCTGGATGGTCGCTTCCGGGTGCGGAATGTGCGCCCGGTGGTCGCCACTGGCGTGTGAATCGGACTTGCGACTCGGCAGCCGGGCTGCATGGCCCGGCTGCTTGCATTTTATAAATCACTGCCACAGAACCGCTTGTCCCGAAATAAAGCAAGCGCACGCAGTGCGATGGAGGCTCGGCTCCTTTTTGATCTTGAGACGCAATCTCAAAATTAACTTGTCCAACCGGGCACCACAGCCCACCTTGCTGGCGCCATGTGCCTGCTGATCGCCGCGCTGACTGCTCCGCTTGCCGCGCCCTGCTTCCACCCGGGCGCCGACCCGCTCGCCTCCGCGCTCGCCGCGTCGCCCGTCGTCGACGCGGTCGAGGGCTCGTGGTCCGACAAGCTGCACTTCGGCGGCTACGGCGAGCTGCACTTCAATTCCCAGGAAGGCCCGGGCGGCGAGCAACTCGACTTGCATCGACTCGTCTTCTATCTCGGCTGGGACTTCGCCGATTGGATCGTGATGCACTCCGAGACGGAGCTCGAGCACGCCTTCATCAAGGACATCGACGGCGACGACGTCGGGGATGGCGAGATCAAGGTCGAGCAGTGGTACTTCGACTTCTTGTTCAGCGACTCTTTCAATCTGCGCGCCGGTCGGTACCTGCAGCCCTTGGGCATCGTCAACCAACGCCACGAGCCGCCGCTCTTCTTCGGCGTCGAACGTTCGTTGTTCGACACGACCGTCATCCCCACGACGTGGTTTTCCGACGGCATCGGCGCTTTCGGTGCCTTGTCCGAGACGCTCAACTGGGAGCTGTATCTCGGCTCGAGTCTGGATGGCTCGCGCATTGACGACGTCGGAGGCATTCGTCCCGGCCGCCAGGAAGAACGACCCGGCATGAACGCGCCCGCCGTCTCGGGCCGGCTCGCGTGGCAGGCGCACGCCGATTGGGCCATCGGCGTGTCGGGTTTCCATGGCGGCTTGAACAACGGCGACGAGGGCACCCTGCCCGGCGTGGACGCCGACCTCAGCATCGCCTGCCTCGATGTCGATGGTCGCGTCGGCCGCTTTGAACTGCGCGCAGCGGGCGCGGTGGAGTTCATCGACGGCGCCGAGTCCATCGGCGGCGATGTGGGCGAACGCATCGACGGCTTCATGGCGCAGGTCGCGCATCGCGTGATGCCCGATGGTTGGCGCCAAGGCCGCCTCTCCGAGGCGGACGCCGCCTTGTTCGTGCGCTACGACTGGGTTGACACGCAAGCCGAGTTGCCGGCTGACGCCACGGAGAATCCCGCAGCTCGGCGCGACGAGTTCACCGTCGGGGCCTCTTTCTGGCCAGTACCCGACGTGGTCTTCAAGGTCGATTACCAGTGGCGCGACGACGATACCGGCGACGGCCTGCCGGAGCGGTTCAACATGGGCCTTGGGTGGAGCTTCTGAGACAAGCCATGGCGTCCAACCCCGCCACCACGCGCTGCGTCGCCTGCCTCGCCTTGTGGGCCGTGGTGAGCGGCGTGCTCTCGGCGCCTGCTTGGTCTTCAAGCACGTCCGGCGCCGGAGCCGCCGCGCACGTTGAAGTGGCCGAGGATGTCCTGCGCGCCCACTATCCCGCCATGACTTCGCGCACGCCGTTCGAACTCGTGCTCGACGAGGAGCAGCGTGCACGCGTGGCCGCGCGCGCAAGCGTGCGCAGCGCCCCGACGCGCCTGCACGGCCACGCTGTGTGGCAAGGCGCCAACCTGCTCGGCTACGCCGTGGTGGACGACGTGATCGGCAAGACGCGTCCCATCACGTTCCTCCTCGCGCTCGACGCCGAGTGCAAGGTGCTCGGCATCGAGATCCTCGCCTACCGCGAGTCGCACGGTGGCGAAGTCAAGCGCCGCGACTGGCGCGCGCAGTTCCGCGGCAAGCAGGCGGGCCTGCCGCTCTCGCCCGGCCGCGACATCTCGAACATCGCCGGTGCCACGATCTCCTGCCGCAATTTGACCAATGGGGTGCGCGTCCGCCTGTGCGCATTGGATCAAGCACGCTCGAGCGGGATGCTCGAGCGCCACTCGGTACGCGTCCCCGCAGGCCTCGTTGACGCGAGTTCGCCGCGGCCGGCCGTCGTGCGCGTGGCCGACCACCTGCGCAGCGACGCCGAGGGCTTCCACCTGCGCACCCAAGTCGCCATGGGCACTACGTTGTCGGTGCTCATCGACCACGACGACGAGTCCGTGGCGCAGGCAGCCTCGACTGCAGTGTTCGCCGAAGCGCGCCGGCTCGAAGCGATCCTTTCCGAGCGCGACCCGCACAGCGAGTTGAACCGCTGGGCGGCGGCGGCCGGCGTCGGAGAGGCTCCCCTGTCCAAGGAACTTGACGAGATGATCGTCGCCGCCGCGCGCCTGCATGAGCACAGCGGCGGTGCGCACGACGCCGGGGCGGCCCCCTTGGTGCGCCTGTGGCGCTCGGCCGAGGCTGCCGGGCGCGAACCTGCGGAGTCGGAGTTGCGCGTCGCCTTGGCGGCGTCAGGCTTGCGTCAGGTGCTGCGCTCCAAAGACGGCGGTGCAGCGCGCCTCGCCCATCCCGAAGCGCGGCTGGACTTCGGCGGCCTCGCCAAGGGCCACGCCTTGGATCGAGCGGCCGCCTTGTTGCGTTCGATGGGAGTCGAACGCGCGCTGCTCGACTTCGGTGGTCAGATCCTCGCCTTGGATGCACCGCGTGGACGCAGTGGTTGGACGGTGGAAGCCTGCGAGTCGCTGGGCCTCGCCGGCCCTCTCGTGGTCGCCAACCTATCGCTGGCCGTCAGCGCCGACGACGAGCGCGGACTCGTCATCGACGGCCGCAGGCGTTCGCACATCCTCGATCCGCGCACAGGAATGCCTGTCACCGGTCGTCGTGCGACCCTCGTAGCCGCCACAAGCGCGCTCGTGGCGGACGGATGGTCGACCGCGATCCATGTCTTGGGCGGCGCAGGCTTGGCGCGCTTGGATGCACCGGGTCGCGACGTTGATTGCGCCGCGCTCGTTGTCGACGAGGATGGAACGCGAAAGTCCAACGCGGCCTTCCAACGCTTGTTGGCGGCAGGGGCCAAGGTCGACGACGGAGCCTGAGGCCGGCCGCGTCCCAGCGCGGGGCACCAACAGCGCCACGGCCCCCACCGGGGCTTCACCCAGACGGCGAGACAGCAACGCGCGCCCATCGCATCGAGCCCGTATGAAGGAGTTCCTCGCCAACAAGGGCGGCCTCGCCGCCCTGCAACCAACCACGCGCTTCGCGTTGGCGCTGTTCCTCGTGTTCGCCTTGGCCTCGTACGGGGTGATGGTCGCCTTGGGCCTGCAACGTTCAGGGCTCTCGCCGGAGTCGATTGCCCTCTACTACGGCGGTGCGACTCCCGACGAGGCCAAGTCGAGCGGCGAACTCTTGGAGACGACGCACTTCCACCTCTTCGCCATGCCGATGCAGTTGTTCGTGCTGGGCCATGTGTTTCTGCTCGGTCGCGCCAAGGAACGCTGGCGTCTCGGGGTCGTGCTGGCTTGCTTTGCTGGCGCCGCGCTCGACTTGGCGGCGCCGTGGTTGGTGCAAGGACTTGGCCCGGGCTGGGCGTGGAGCAAGATCGCGGCGCGCGCCCTGCTGGCCCCCACCATGTTGGTGCTGACGGTGTTGCCGCTCGTCGAATTGGCGCGCGGCCCTTCGTCCGCCAAGGCCTGAGTCGCGGCCCGTCCCCACCGCGCAGGTTGGGCCTCGCGCCGAGCATGGCGCGACGCGAGGCCCCCCGCCGGCGAGCGGCTGCTCAGTTGCCGGCCGGCGGCGGGGCTAGCCTCGCTCGCCCCGGTTGTCACGCGCGCCACCACGCGGCCTTGGGCGATTCTTGATCGTGGCCTTGCGGCCTGGCGCGAACTTGGTGCCCATGAAGTCCTTGCCCCTGCTCGCCTCCCTCCTCGGCGCCGCCGGATTCCCCTGCGCCGACGCCAGCGCCCAGTCCTTCGTGGTCGTGGGCATTCCCGACACGCAGAACTACTCCCAGTCCTATCCAGCCATCTACAGCCAGCAGACGAGTTGGATCGCCAACAACATCGCCGCGCGCAACATCCGCTTCGTGACGCACTACGGCGACATCGTCAACAACGGCGATCGCTTGGCGGAGTGGAACAACGCGGACTTCGCGATGCGCACCCTGGACTTCAGCGGCGTGCCGCAAGGAGTCTTGGCGGGCAACCACGATGTCACGCCGTCGGGTACAGCCGGCACGCCCTACATCCCGGGCAACTACCTCGCCTACTTCGGGCCGCAGCGCTACGCGGGCAGGTCGTGGTTCCGCGGCGCTTCGCCGAGCGGCATGAGCAGCTGGCAGGTCTTCAACGGCGGCGGCCAGGAGTTCCTCGGACTCTCCATCGTGGTCGATGCGCCGCTGGCCGAACTTGCGTGGGCCCAGGAGATCCTCGACGCCAACCGCGACAAGGTGGCGATCATGACGACCCACCGCTACCTGCAGGACGCCGAGGACTACACCTCCGGCGTGCCCATCGTCCCGTCGGGCCGCTATCCCGACGTGTGGTACGGAGTCGAGGGCCTGTACCACCCCCAAGGCCTGCGCTCCGAGCAGATCTGGGACTGGTTCGTCCGGCGCAATCCGAACATCGTGATGGTGCTCTGCGGCCACTTCCACGAGGAGTACCGCCAGCAGAGCCTCAACGTGCGCGGACTGCCCGTGCACGAGATCCTCGCTGATTACCAGGACGACCCCAACGGCGGCGACGGCTGGTTACGCCTGCACACCTTCGACCTCGCCAACGACAGGATCGGCGTCGAGACCTACTCGACCTACCTCGACCAGTCCCGCACCGCCGACGAGAGCAGCTTCAGCCTCGCGGTGCCGTTCGCGCAGTACCGCTCCGCAGATCCAGTGCGCGTCTTTCAACAGGGCATCGCAGGCTACGCGGGCACGCAGGACACCTGGATCGACCAATCGAACCCGAACACCTCGTATGGCGAGAGCGGCGTGCGCGTCTCCGACGACGACGTGGCGAACTCCGTGTTCAGCGACCAGCGCGGACAAGCCTTGCTGCGCTTCGATGGACTGTTCGGCGCGAGCGTCGGACAGATCCCGCCCGGCGCGCAGATCGTCTCGGCGCACCTGACGATCCAGATCGCCGACGACATCGACAATCCGCTCTTCGACCCCGACTTCTTCGTGCATCGCATGCTCGTGCCTTGGAGCGAAGCGTCCACCTGGAACTCGCTGGGCTCGGGGGTCGGAAGCGGCGAGATCGGAGCGTTGCTCGCGCGCTTCAGCGGCGACAACAACCCCAACGAGGACGGGCTGCGCCGGCTCGACGTGACCGCGGCGGTGCAGGCTTGGGCCGCGGGCGCGCCCAACCACGGCTTCGCCATCCTGCCCGAGATCATCTCCGGCAACGACGACGGCATCGAGATCCTGACCAGCGAGTCGTCGAACCCGCTGCTGCGTCCGCGCCTCGAGATCGCGTGGCGGGAACAGTCGACCGGCGTCGCGTACTGCTTCGGCGACGGCTCGAGCACGCCCTGCCCCTGCGGAAACGCCAGTTGGAGCGGCGCGCAAGCTGGTTGCCTGAACTCGCTGGGCGGCGCCGCGACCTTGCGTGCCCAAGGCGTGGCGAGCCTCGCCGCGGACACGCTCGTGCTGCGCGGCGCCAACATGCCCGACAGCTCGGCCTTGTACTTCCAAGGCACCACCGCCACGAGCGGGTTGTTCGGCGACGGCTTGCGCTGCGCAGGCGGTTCGGTGCGACGCCTCGGCGCCAAGACGAACTCGGGTGGAGCTTCGCTGCATCCCGCATCCGGCGACGCGCCCATCTCGGCGACCGGGGCGATCGGCGCGCCGGGCGAACGCCACTACCAGGTCTGGTACCGCAACGCGGCGGCGTTCTGCGGACCGGACACCTTCAACCTGACCAATGGCGTGCGCGTGACCTGGACTCCCTGAGTCGACGAACTTCGCGGCGATCCAGCGCCCCGCGCCAGCTCGAAGCTGCGCGGGGCGCTGTTCGTTTCTTTGCATGATCCGCGAACAGGCCTCGCAATCTTGTGTTCGAACAATGCAAGCGCCGCACGGGACGGCGAGATCGGAGCGCGCGCGGCGCGTGCTCCGCGTCCCCAGGCGCCAAGCGAGCACATGACGCGCACCCACACGGCCAAGGTCGACTTCCACCTGCACTCGCACGCCTCGAACGTCACCGACTACTACGCGGCCAACTCGTTCGCGATCCCGGAGTCCTACTCCGATCCGCTCGCGCTGCACGCGGACCTGAAGGCGCGCGGCATGACGCTCTTCACGCTGACGGACCACAACTCGATCGATGGCGTGCGCATGCTGCTCGACAAGGGCATCGCGGATGTGTTCATCAGCTCCGAGCTGACGGCGACCTTCCCAGAGGATGGCTGCAACATCCACGTGACGATCGCGAACGCGACCGAAGCGCAGTTCGCGGAGGCCAACAGGCTGCGCGCGAACTTGTACGAGCTGGTCGCGTGGCTCGACGAGCAGATCGACACCGAAACGGCGCGCGGCGCGACGAACAAGCTCGCGTACTTCATGACGCACCCGTTGATGAGCACGCAGAACCGCGCCTACGGCCGCGAGGGATCGCTGGGCCTGCAGCACATCGAGAAGGCGATCCTCCTGTGCAACGCGCTCGAGGTGCGCAACGGCGCGCGCACGAGGCACCTGAACGAATTCACGCACAAGCTGGTCTCGTCGCTCGACCGCGCCACCATCGAGAGGTTGGCGAACAAGCACGGCATCGCCCCGAAGGGACCCGTTCCTTGGCTCAAGGCCGTCCTGTCGGGCTCGGACGACCACTCGGGCATCAATCCGGGGCGCACCTGGACCGAGTTCAACCTGCACACTTCGCGCCGCGCGACGCCCAACGACCTGGTCGACGCCATCCGCGAGCGTCGCACCCGCCCCGGTGGCGACCATGGCGGGCCGGTGACCTTGGCGCACGCGATGCTGAAGCTCCTGCACGACGGCCGCAAGCAAGGACGCGGCGCGACGGGAGGCAAGGCGCTGGCCGCCGGCGGACCGGCGGACACCTTGCTGCGCATGGTGTTCGACGGAGATTCCGTCAGCTTGGGCGAGAAGCTCTCGTTCCGGGCCAAGTCGTGGCTGCGCAACGCGCTCGCGCGGCTGCCCTCGACCGGGAAGCACGCCTCGAAGCCGTTCGAACAGGTGCTCGTGGCCGAGATCGACGCGCTGATCGGCGCCCCCTCGTTCCGCGCCGAACTATCGGCCTGCACCAAGACCGACGACAAGATCTTCCTCGTCGTCAGCACGCTGATCAATCGGCTCTTCGCCACCTACCTCCGACGCCTCGCCAACTCGGATCGCGCCAATGTCGTGTGCACGATCAAGGAAGCCGTGGCGCTGGTCTCGTCGAACCTGTTCGTCTCGCTGCCCTATTTGGTGTCCTACCTGCACCAGAGCTCCGACCGCGACATCGTCCGCGACGTGCGCAAGGCCTTCGAGCTCGGCGAGAGCCAGCGCCTCGTGCTGGTGACGGACACCTTCTTCGACGTCAACGGCGTCTCGCGCACCATCCGGCGCATGCTCGACGAGTCCAAGCGCCGCGGCATCGACTTCGTGGTCGCCACCTGCCTGTCGGAGGAGGAGATCGAACTCCACTGCGCCAAGCCCGAGATCGCCGCCCTGATCGACCAAGGACGACTGAAGATCTTCCGCTCGGTGGTGTCGTTGGACTTCCCGCGCTACGAAGGGCTGAAGGTGCATGTGCCGCCCTTCCTCGAGATGCTGCGCTGGCTGCAGGAGGAGGGCTTCACGAAGATGCAGATCAGCACGCCCGGCACGATCGGCGTGGCGGGCTTGCTGGCCGCGAAGGTGCTGCAGATCGAGACCAGCTCGACCTACCACACGAGCTTCCCGGAGTACGTCGAGGACTTCACCAAGGACATCAGCCTCGAGGCGCTGGCTTGGAAGTACATGATCCTCTTCTACCACGCGGTGGACGAGGTGGTCGTGCCGTCGAAGTACATCGCCAAGCTGCTGCACGCGCGCGGACTGCGCAATCGCAGCCTGCTCGTGCTCGATCGCTGGGTCGACACGGAGCGCTTCCATCCGCGTCACCGCGTCGAGGGTTACTGGAAGCGGCATGGCGTGCAGGACGAGGATCGATTGGTCAAGTTCTGCCACGTGGGCCGCGTCAGCGTGGAGAAGAACCTCGGTCGATTGGTCGAGGCCTACAAGGACCTGCGCTCGCGGCGCTCGGACGTGCACCTCGTGGTGATCGGCGACGGTCCGTGGCGCGCCGAGATGGAACGCCAACTCGCGGGGCTGCCCGCGACCTTCACCGGCATGCTCGAAGGCCTGGAGTTGTCGCGCGCCATCGCCTCCTGCGACGCCAAGGTCTTCCCCAGCACGACCGACACCTGGGGCAACGCACCGCTCGAGGCCCAGGCATCCGGCCTGCCGGTCGTCGTCTCCGACGTGGGCGGGCCGCAGGAACTGATGCAAGATGGCGCGACCGGCCTGCGCGTTTGCGGGCGCGACGTGCAGCAGCTGGCGGCCGCGATGGAATCCTTGTGCGATCCGCTGACGCGCCTGCGCATGGGGCGCAACGCGCGCGAGTACGCCGAGCGGAATCGCGTCGACGAGCCCTTCACCGCCATCCTCGACGCGAGCGCCTACCGTCGTCGCGCCAAGCAGCTCAAGAAGGAGGAGGAACGCCGCGAGGAGCAGCGCGCCGAGATCCAGGTCGAGCTGATCTCCACGCGCATCGAGATCCACGCCGCCTGCCTGTCCTCCGACGAGTCCACCACATGAACGAGATCGCCACCTGGTTGCTGGCCTTGCCCCCCGCCGCCTTGCTCGCGCGACGCGCCGTCGTGCGCCTGCAGTTGTCCGCGGCGAAGCACCGGTCCTTGCGCGGACATGCCCGCATGTCCCAGCTCGTGGCCAAGCTCGTGCCGCACTACGAGTACGCCGAGGACGCCTTCGCTGGCATGGACGGCGCGCCCGGCGAAGTGGTTGCGCGCCGCGAACGCGCCTTCCGCGGCTTGGCGGAGGACTTGCGCACGAAGGCTCCGCGCACCTTGGAGCGCAGCGCGCAAGTCGAGGAGGACGTCTCCGATGTCGCCTTCGTCAACGCCTACCGCGTGCCGTTCCAATTCCGCGGCGTGGCGCGCCGGCACCTGCGCGTCGGCAGCTTCGCCGCGGAGACCCGCGGCAGGATGATCAGCGACCTCGACGGCAACTGGTCCTTCGACCTCGGAGGCGCCTATGGAGTCAACCTGCACGGCCATGATTTCTACAAGCGCTGCATCGAACGCGGTGGCGAGCGCGTCAAGGAGCTCGGGCCCGTGCTCGGCTCGTACCACCCGCTGGTGGCCTCGAACTCCGCGCGCTTGAAGGCGATCTCGGGCATGGACGAGGTCAGCTACCACATGTCGGGCACCG
>SXXH01000020.1 GCA_005789645.1 Planctomycetia bacterium | reverse complement strand
GAGCGCCAGCACGCCGTCGAAGGGCTTGATCTTCTTGCCCTCGTCGTAGGTGCGGCCGCTGTAGCGGATCGGCACTTCGTAGATGCGCGCGCCGCGCTTCTGGAGCTTGAAGACCAGCTCCGGCTCGAGCCGGAAGTCGCGGCTCCTGAGCGGGATGGAGCGCAGGAGGCTGGTGCGCGCCATCTTGTAGCAGGTCTCCATGTCGGTCAGGTTCAGGTCGGTCAGCGCGCTGGCGATCAGCGTCAACGCCTTGTTCGCCAGGCTGTGGCGCCAGTACAGGACGCGCCGGTACTCGCCCGACAGGAAGCGCGAGCCGAAGACCGCGTCGGCGCCCTCCTCGAGGAACGGCACCATCAACTTGGGCAGGTCGCGCGGGTCGTACTCGAGGTCGGCGTCCTGGATCACCGTCAAGTCGCCGCGCGCATGGCGAATGCCCTCGGCCACCGCGGCACCCTTGCCTTGGTTCCGCGGCGACTCGACGAGACGCATGCGATCCGCGTGCGTGGCCGCGAGCCGGCGCAGCACCTCGCGCGAGCCATCCGTCGAACCGTCGTCGACGCAGATCAGCTCCAACCACGCGAGCCGCCCATCCACCAAGTCCAAGACGCGCCGGATCGACTCCTCGACGAGATGGCGCTCGTTGTAGACGGGCATCACCACGCTCAAGCTCAAGGCGCGCGCCCCGCGCTCTCGTGCAAGCTCCCGATCAGACTTCTGGCTTTGCAAGCGTGCTCCCGATCCGCCTCTATCGGCAGGACCGGGATCCTACATTGACGCCGGACATGGACCGTCGCGGAAGGCACGCCGCTGGACACGGCGGTGCGTGCTCTCGCGCGGGTTGACTCCGGGATCTCGGCGAGCATAGCATCCGAACCGATCGGGGGGTCCTTGCCGCGGGTCCGCGGCATTGTTCGGCAACCGAGGTGCTCCTGCCCGCTGGGCACTTGTGTTCCGTGGTGTTCGTTCCTGCTACTCGTTTTCGAATGCAACGTACCTCAAAAGTCCCTCGACACTGGCGACGACCCACATGCGGCCGCGCCGGGAGCGAGACAACTCCAGGAATCCAGGCCATGGCCAATTCTTCGCCAGCTGCCTGTTCGAAATCCCTGCGCCGCGTGGCTTTCCTCGCGGCTACATCTGCACTGCTGCTTCCCGTGCAGGCGTCGCTGCCCCAAGCCAGCGGCTGCGAGTGCCCCGCAAGCGTGGGCCCCATCGTCCCCTCGCCCTTCGCCGGTGGAGCCGGCAGCGACTGCTACCCGGTGTCCATCGTGGTCGAAGTGACCATCTTCGTCGCCGCTGAAGGCACCTGCGCGTCCGCGCCCGGCTGCCCGGCGCCGGCCGCACCTTGCGAGTTCGACTACGATGTCAAGACCAGCGGCTCGGCCCCCTGCCGCATCGGCCTGACCTTGGACGGCCGCCTGCTCGGTGCCGGATGGATCGGAGCCGGCGGCGCCTTCCTGCAGTGCATCTACTCGGATGTGGACTGTGGCGGATCGAGCGTCGTCGAGGCCATCTACGGCACGGCAGCCACGCCGCTCTTCACGATCACGAACACCTGCGAAGATTGCTGAGGCGTATCCATGCAGCCCTCACGACGCATATTGCCGTGGTTGGCGGCTTTCTTCGCCCTGGCCGCGGGTGCCTGGTTCTTGCGCGGAGATGATGGAGGCCACGCTGTAGAGCCTGGCACTCTCGCCGCGGAACCCGCTCCCGCGCGACCTGATCGGAGAGGGAGGGCGGTCGAGTTGGCTTTGCCCCCCAACGCCGAGCGCGCCGTGCCGCCGACCGAGACGCTCCCTTCCTACGAGGGTGACGCGACCGGGTACGACGCGGCCGCCGCGGCCTTCGACCCCGCGCGCGACCGCTTCTTCAAGCCGTCGGCGCGAGCCCTGCCCGATTGCTTCAAGATGCTGGTCGACCCGCGCGTCAATCCGGGGCGCAAGCTGCCCGTGGGCAAGGAGGCGCGGGACTTCTGCGCGATTCAAGAACGGCTGCAGGCCGAGATGATGCCGCTGTATTGGCGCTACAGCGACCTCTGCAGCCAGAGTCTGGCCGAGCGCTTCGACAGCGGGCAAACGCTGACCGAGAAGGAAGCGAAAGCCGCCATGAAGGTGCCCGGCGCCATCGTCCAGCGCCGCGATGGCTTCGTGCCGGGCGACGGGGGGCCCAACAGCCTGTCGTCGGCAGGAACCGCTTGGGCCAGCTTGATGCCGGGTGAAGTGCCAGAACTCGACCAGTTGGAGGACCAGATCGCCGCCTTGAAGGAGCGCGCGGCGCTCGACATGCGGCGCGCACTCGCGGACCAATGAGGACGCGCGGCGGAGGCCTCCGAGGAGCCAACCGCCGCGCGTGCCTGCTACCGGTACGTCGCGCGCGTCAACTGGCGCGCGACAAGCCGACCGCGGCGACCAGTTCCCCGCCGATGCGCTGCCGCAGTTTGGTGCGCGCGCGGAACAAGATCATCTTCACGTTCGAAAGCCCCAAGTGCGTGGCCTCGGCCACGGCGGCGTACGAAAGGCCGCGCACCTCCACCAGGTCCATCAAGTGCTGCTCGCGCGGGCTCAACTGGCCATAGGCCTCCAACCAACGCGACAACACGATCATCCAAGCCTGCGCCAAGCGCGTGCGCTCCTCCTCGGTCAAGGCCTCCTCGACCGGACCCGCATGCTGGTCGCGCGGCTCGAGACGGGCTTCGGCCAAGGCCTCCAACGAGGCTTCGCGGCGCCGGCTCCGAGCACGGCGCACGACATTGCCAGCGATGGTGCGCGACCACACCGCGAAGCTGCGCGGGGCATCGTCGCGAAAGCCGGTCGCATAGCGGTAGATGTTGACGAAGGCGTCCTGCAGGAGCTCGCCGGCGTCCAACCTCAGGCCACGCGCGAGCGACTCGATCCAGCGCAGCAGGCAAGGACCACCCAAACGATGCAGTTCGGCGAAAGAGTCGCCGTCACGCTCGTCGCGGAAGAGCGCGCACAAAGCCGTCTCGGTGCGCTCGCGCCACGCCTGCTCGCTTTCGCCCGGCAGGGCGCCCAAGGCCACCCCCCTGGCGCGGAGGCGGGCGGCGACGCTGGCGTTTTCGAGCAGGATCAGAGGACCGGGGGCGGCAATAGGCGTCATGACAGGCGCAGGCATGGCACACGGCATGCCAAGGCCGACACTTTTCTAATTGCAAGCGCAAACGCATCATTAGCAGCAGTTTAGATACTTGATTGTTCCTTAATAAGACGGCTGCCAACCCAACTTTCGATACGAAAGCGTAACAGCGCAAGTTCCAGTGTTGCGGGGAATGGGACCTTCCGGGCGATACACTCATCCGTAAGGCCGGCCCTTGTCGGCGGCCAGTCTGCTCCGTGCCATCGTCCGCCCCCAGTCCGCTCGAGCCAAGCGCCTTGCAGCTCGGCGCCATTCAACCCGGCGCCTTCCAGCCGGAGAGCTTGTGGCCGTTGGTGGGCGAGTCGCTGGCGGACTTCGGCCCCTCGCTCCTGTGCCTTTTGGGAGCGGCCGGCGTGGCCATCTTCCGCGACGCGCTCGACCGCGCGGTCGCCAGCCGCACCCTGGAAGGTGTGCCTGAGAGCCGCCGCGCCCGTCTGGCGGTCCTCTTGGAGCGCACGAGCGAACTCGGCTCCAGCGCCGCTCTGCTGGAGGTCTCGCTGCGCGCCAGCTTCGCCGTGTTGCTGCACCGCTCGCTGGGCCTGTGGGGCCTCGAGGGCGCGCGCCAAGCCTGGGTCGCGATCGCCATCGCCGTGCCGGCGATGCTCGCCTTCTGCGAGGTCGTGCCGCTCGCCCTCGTGTCGCGCGTGGGCGATCCGCTGCTCGTGCGCGGCCTCGTGCCGTTCTCGCGCGCGCACGCCGTGCTGCGCTGGATCTCATGGCTCTTCGGCGCGCTGCAACGCGCCATCGAACGAGTGGTCGGCGTCGAGCGCCAGGCGGCGCAGGCGCAGATGCTGGTCGAAGGCCTGCGCGACGTGATCGTCGAGAGCGAAGCAGTGGGCGAACTCGACGAAGCCGAGAAGGAGATCATCGGCAACGTGATCGAGTCGCGCGACGTGCCCGTCTCGGCGATCATGACGCCGCGCACCAGCATCGTAGGCATCGACGCGTCCGAATCGGTCGCGGCCGCGGCGCAAGCCTTGGCCGCGAGCGGCCACTCGCGCCTGCCCGCGTGGGATGGCGGACCCGACGCGATCCTCGGCTACGTCACCGCGCGCGACCTCGTCGGCGTGGCGGCCGCCGGCTCGTTCCATGTCCACGCGTTGAAGGACCTCCTGCATCCTGTGCACTTCGTGCCGGAGACCAAGACGATCAGCGAGCTCTTGGGCGAGTTCCGCCGCGATCGGCTCAAGCTCGTCATCGCGCTCGACGAGTACGGCGGCACCGCCGGCCTCGTGACGCTCGACGACCTCCTGCGCGAGGTGGTGGGCGAGATGTCGGACGAGACCGACGAGAAGGAACCGCAGCGCATCAAGCGCCTCGCCGACGGCAGCGCGCTGGTCGACGCCACGCTGCGCGTGGCCGAAGTCAACGAGGAGCTGGGCGCCGACTTCCCCGAGTCGGAGAGCTACGAGACGCTGGCGGGCGCCGTGCTGTGGGAGCTGGGACGCTTCCCCAAGGGCGGCGAGTCGTTCGAGCTGGGCGGCCGTTCCGTGGTCGTCACGCAGGCCTCGGACCGGCGCGTGCTCGAGGTCAAGGTGGCGCCCAAGCAACCGGGCGAACGAGCGCTGGCGAGCTGAAGTCCGCGGCGCCGCGCGGATGCGCGCGACGCTATCCTGCCGACGCGTGCCGCTCGTCCACGACACCGCCATCCTGCTGCGCCGCCATCCTTGGGCGGAGTCGTCGCTCGTGGTGCATGTCCTGACGCGCCACCATGGACGAGTCGCGCTGCTCGCCAAGGGCGCCTATCGCGCGACTTCGCGCTACTACGGCGTGCTCGACCACGGAGCGACGTTGGAGCTCGAGTACTCGCGTTCGGACAGAGCGGAACTCGGCACGCTGCGCGCAGGCGCCGTCGTGCGCACGCGGCGCGCGCTCGAGCGGGATCTCGAGCGATGGCGCGCGGCCTGCACGACTTGGGAACTCGTCGAGTGCGTGGCGCGCGCCGACGATCCCGATCCGCTGCTCTTCGATTTGCACGAGGCGACGCTCGACGCCTTGACGCGCACCGACGATCCGTGGCGCGCGCAGGTCTGCTTCGAACTGCAACTGCTCGAGCACATCGGCCTCGCGCCCGCGCTGGTCGGCTGCGCCATGTGCGGCGGAGCGGCGCCGGCGCGCGGCGT
>SXXH01000178.1 GCA_005789645.1 Planctomycetia bacterium | reverse complement strand
CGACTGGCGCATCTCCTCGATGCGCACGAGGTAGCGGTCGTAGCAGTCGCCCACCGTGCCGACGGGGATCTCGAAGTCGTACTGCTCGTACCCGCTGTACGGCATCGCCTTGCGCAAGTCGTAGGCGCAGCCTGAACCGCGCAGGTTGGGTCCGGTCAGCGACCACGCGAGGCACTGCTCCTTCGTGAGCACGCCGATGTCGCGGTTGCGGTCGTACCAGATGCGGTTGCCGGTCAGCATCTTCTCGAACTCGTCGATCGCCTTGGGGAAGGCGTCGACCCAGTCCTTGATGCCCGCGGCGACCGACTCCTCGACGTCCGCGTACACGCCGCCGATCCGCACGTACGTGTTGTTCATGCGGTGGCCGGTGTAGGCGTCCAGGAGCGAATAGGCGCGCTCGCGCTCCTTGAACGTGAAGAAGAACATCGTGATCGCGCCCAGGTCGATCGAGGTCGTGCCCAGGTAGATCAGGTGCGCCATGATGCGCGACATCTCCATCAGGAGCACGCGCACCTGCTGGCCGCGCTCGGGCACCTCGAGCCCGGCGAGCTTCTCGAGCGCCAGCGCGTACGCGCAGTTGTTCAACAACGGCTGCACGTAGTCGAGGCGGTCGGTGTGCGGGAAGAACTTGCGCCAGCCGAGCGACTCGCAAGTCTTCTCCTTGCCGCGGTGGAGATAGCCCACCACCGGCTCGATCTCCTTCATGGTCTCGCCGTCGAGCACCACCTTGATGCGCAGCACGCCGTGCGTGGCCGGGTGCTGCGGGCCCATGTTGAGCTCCATCAGCTCGCCGTGCAGCGGGTCGTCGCGGTCGACGGCTCCCGGCGCGTACTCGAACATCCGCTTCGTGCTCATTGGTCGGCGATCTCCGAATGGTCGGACACGGCCGCGCGCTCGCAACGGCGGCGATCCCACTCGCGGTAGAGGCGGTCCGGTTCGATGCCGTGGTGGGGGAAGTCCTTGCGCAGAGGGAAGTGGTCGTACTCCTCCGGCATCAGCAACCGCTTGAGGCCGGCGTGGCCCTCGAAGACGATGCCGAACATGTCGAAGCACTCGCGCTCCGCGTAGGCGGCGCCGGGATACAGGTCGACGATGCTGGCGACCTTGGGCTCGTCGCCGGGCAGCGCCGCGTAGACGCGCACGCGATCGGCGTGCTCGACCGACATGAACTGCCAGTGGCACTCGTGGCGCGGCGACTTCGGGAAGCGGTCGACGCCGGTGACGAAGGTGTTGGTCTCGAAGCCCGCGCGCTCCTTGAGGCGCCGGATGCACTCCTTGGCGTCGCCGGCGGCGACGCGCACCACGCACATGCCGTCCTTGCCGGTGGACGCTTCGTGGGCGAGCCCCTGCAGCGCCGCGGCCACGCGTTCGTTCGTGCCGGCCATGGTCAGCGGTCCTTCCACTCGCCCGGGGCGAGGTACTCGTGGCTGCGCGTGGTCGGGATGCCGTGGTTGGGGGCGCGCACGAAGCGCTTCGTGCCGCCGTCGTACTCGCCGACCGCGTCGCCCGACAACAAGAGCTCGATCGGCTTCTCGCGCTCGATCTTCTTCTGCAACTTCATGATCGCGTCGATCACCGCGTCCGGACGCGGCGGGCATCCCGGCACGTAGACGTCGACCGGCAGGATCGTGTCGACCCCCTGCACGACGCTGTAGCTGTCGTACATGCCGCCAGAACTCGAGCACACGCCCATGGCGATGACCCACTTGGGGTCGGGCATCTGGTCGTAGATCGTGCGCGCCGCCTCGGCCATCTTCCACGTGAGCGTTCCGGCGACGATCATCAAGTCGCATTGGCGCGGGCTGAAGCGCGCAGCCTCTGCGCCGAAGCGCGCCAGATCGAACTTCGGGCCGATCATGGCCATCAGCTCGATGCCGCAGCACGACAGGCCCAAGGGCATCGGCCACAAGCTGTTCTTGCGACCCCAGTTGACCAACTCGTCGACGCGCGTCGCGAGGAAGCCGAATTCGTCTTGGCCGTGCGCGCCGGCCGGTTTCAGCGATCCCATTCCAGACCTCCCTTGCGCCACACGTACGCCAACGCGAGACCCAAGATCGCCACGAAGGCGGCGATCTCGACCAGCACCAACACCGCCAACCCGTCGGCCTTCAGCTGCTCGGCCGACACCGCCCACAAGACCAGGAAGACCGACTCGACATCGAACAGGATGAAGAGCACGGCCACGAGGTAGAAGTGGATGGATAGGCGGATCCTGGCGGACCCCTGCGCCTCCATGCCGCACTCGTAGGGATCACCCTTGCCGACATTGACCCGTCGGCGGCCCATCAGCTCCGACACGAACAAGTTGACGAGGGCGAATCCGATCGCCAACGCCAGTAGGACGAGGATCGGTGCGTAGCCGGTCAGCATCGTGGGTGGGGGGGGCATCCCTTCCGGGCGCGCCGGAACGGACGGTCTAGGGTTGGCTTCCAAGCCCGGGCGGCGCGGTCGCGGCGCTGCCTCCGGCGTGAAAATGGCGCGAGGAGTGTAGCGGCGGGGTAAGCCGGGTCCAAGCGTGGGGCGGGGTCGCTTGGGGCGGGGGATGGGGCGAACCGTGCGAAGGGAGCTTGGGGAGGCTGGCGAGAGATGGTGGTCCAGTTGGCTGTTGGCGCAAAGCCCGGTGACCCTCAAGCTCCAGTCCGGGTGTGCGACTACCGTCACCAAACGCCAAAGCTCGTTCGCGCCCTCTTTTCATTTGGCGGTGCATGCCCGCAAGACGGAGCCCGAACAAACTGGGCCCAAAGGCCGAGCGCGTGTTGCCTATGCTGGGCCGGAGCGGGCCGAAATCGCCTTCGCGGAAGTAGGGTGGGAGCGTGCTTCGACGTCGCAAAATTTGGGTGCCTCGGGATCGAGAGGTCCTTAGTGTTGCCGATGGAATTGCGCACTCCTTTGGATTTGCCAGTTTTCGATGGGCATGGCGAGGATTCACGTGCGCTGCAGCCTCGGGGCTTCAATTAAAAGATCCTTCAATTTTCGGGCCGGACGACTTCGTCCGCTCAAAATTGGCGCTTAACGCCCCAGGCCGACCTGCACATACCCACCTCTCGTGCCCCGCGCGAGCGTCTCCAACACTCCGTCGCTCTGCCCGCCCACCTGAACCCCGTGGATGACCACCCGCAAGCGGGGCGCAACATGGCTCAAGAAGTGCGGAACCCACGCGCCGCCCTCGCTTGTTTCGCCGTCGCATAGGAGCACGAGGGTGTCCGATTCCGGCAGAGACTTGGCCTCGACAGGAGTGCCCCCGAGCGATGGCTCAGCGGTGGCCACTTCCAGTTCGAGGGCTCGATCCAAGCCAGAACGCAGCATGGTGCCACCACCTGGCGAGTGGATGCCAAGCCACATGCGCAGGGCTTCGAGCTGCTCTGCGTTCGCCGGCACCAATTCCTCGCGGAACGACTCCGCGTAGCTGTGGAAAAGCACGACGTTGAACTTCAGTCCCTTGGGGGAGTCTCGCAGGAACGCATGCAGCTGCCTTTGCGCTTCTTCCCAGCGTCGGACGCTCGTGGCCGTTCCCGGCTTTCTTCCGCCCTCAGCTTCCGACAAAGTCACGGATTCCGTCATGCTTCCCGAGCGATCCAGGACGAATGTGATCCGATCCGATTCAGGTCGGACCCCGAAGAAGCTCGCTCCCGTACCCTCGACCTTCGCGCCGCCCGGGTTGGGCCGTAATCCTTGTTGCACGCCGCTCCACCAAGCACGCCAAGGTCCTGGTTCCAACCCAAGGTTGCTACCGCGCCGCGCTGCAAGCGACTTTGCGATTTCGTGACGCAAGCGCAGCGACTGGGCCCCCTGCAGACCGCGCTCCGTCCATGCATCCAACGCCGTCACCAAGAACGGAACGGACGCCTTGTCGCCTAGAGCTTGCGACCATGCCACAGCCTGCGAAGCCTCGCGCCAGTCCAAGCTTAGGAGGCGCGCCTTGGCAAGGTCAGCCAGTCGCTTCTCCGACGCACCGCCCTCGGCGATGCGCACCGCGCCAAAGTGCTTGTCCACCAGCGCCGACGTCGCTGCGTGATCCGGAGCCTCGGTCGACTCCGCCACCTCGGCGAAAGTGGCGTGCACCAAGTCGTCGTTCCAGCCTGCCAGCGCCTCCAGGCTGAGCAGAGCCAAGGTCCGATCCTGCTCGCGCGCGGTCAGTGCCAGCCCGTACTTGGCGATGGGGGCCGGGCGATCGCGGAACAGCCTTGCAGCCGCCCGCCGCCGCTCGATAGGCAGACTTTGCACTGGGAGCACCTCGCTCGCCAACCAACGCGAGAGGTTGGCGTCGAGTTTGGGGCGCAAGGCACCCAGCACCGCATCCACCACGCGCTCTTCTGGCGACTCGCGACCTGGGGCTTCTTCGTCCCCCAAGAAAGCACCGAGCAAGTCCAGCATGGACGCCGCGCAGCGTTGCGTGAGCTCCGGATGCAGTTCGGACTCCAGCCGAGCATCGGCGATGCGCTCTAGAAGTAGATCCAAGCGCTTGGGTTCCAGCAGAAACTTGGCGCTGCGCAACCGGAGCACCTCGCCTTCCAACCTAGCGATGGCCGCCCCCTCCATTGGAGCTGAAGTTGCATCCAAGGCGAGTCTCCGTGCCGGGGCGTATCCGCCCGCCAGAGCAAGCGCACCTGCGCAGAGCATCGTGAAGAGGGTGTGCATGGAGTTGCCACCTACAACTTAGGGATCCCTGTGCGGCACAGCAGACCAAAGCCGCGGAAAACTCCAAGCATCTTGCCCACTTGCCCGACTGGGCGCATGTGATGCTCAGTCCCGAGGTAGTTGTTCGAGCACCTCGTGCTCCTCGGGAAATCGACCGGCCTTGCCCTTGTCCCAGAGCACCGATTCCCCGGCGACCACGGTGAACTCACCCTTGCTTCCTGGAGTCAGGATCACGGCAGCCCCCGACTTGGCTTGCATGGCGGCCGCGAGACTCGCGGCACGGGGCTTGTAGTTTCAAACGACGCAGTAGCGGATTTCGTAGTGCATGAGATGGTGGCCCCACTGAGTGTTGGTTGGAGATACCAAGATGTAGCTCCGAGGAAATGCATGTTCAATGGTGGGCGCAGCAGACGCCAATCCGTAATTCCAGTGTGGATGGTGGTCCACTTGACTGTTGGCCGTCTGGACAGGATGCGCCTACTGCGCAACCAAGACGGCCAAGGCGCCCACTCCGCCATGAACCGCGGATTTGCATCTCTATGGGACTCTCCATCTGTGCAACGGCGCACTGCCGTCATCCATGATCTGTCCCCTGCATCCTGCGGGCTTGCGGACGCGTGGTGGGCAATATCGCCAGCCGCGCTAGTGGCGACCATGGCTCTCGCCTAAGGCCCCTATACACCCCGCGCTTTGGCCCCGGCTCAGTTCCAGACGAGCCGGTCGCGGATCAGCTCCATCGGCTTGATGGGTCGCTTGGTGATCATCGCGGCCGTAGCAGCCGTTTCACCGGGAGTCTTGATGGTGCGCATGCGGACGTAGTTGCGCCAGGCCACCCAGATCCAGGCATGTCGCACCAGCTTGGATGCCAACTTGGAGTGGGCCCAGTTGCGACGTACGAGCCGCGAGATGCCGTCGCGCAACATCGCGAAGGTCAGATTGACAGCGAACAGCGGGTTTTGGCTGTTTCGAGGTAGCTGCGCATCGACTTGGATGTGGCTGGACCGACCGCCGAACGCACGCTGGATCAAGCCCGGATAGCTGGTCTTCTTGTCCGTTGCGAAGGAGGCCGACATGGAGCGGTCGGGAGCGCCCAACTGCGCTGCGCGTCGCAGCACGGCAAGCACAGCTTGGCTCGACTGCGAACGCCGCGCGTTTCGCGCCACTCCCGCAGGCTTCCTTCCGCGCGGAGGCAGGGTTCCCACCTAGAAGTCGATGATGAGCAGTGTCTGTCGCGAGACCAGCACGGGCATGGTCAACGGCATGTTCACACGGTCTTTTTCGAAGGTCTCGAGCTCGTCGAGGGCGAACGCGTCGAGGGGGGCGAGGCTGGGGGCGGCACTCAGTGCTCGGCGGTGATAGAGCTCGCAGTGGCGGCCCATGAGCTCGAGTCGATGGGCGATCGTCTTGCGATTGAGCCGATAGGTGCGACTAGCCTGGCGCTGGGTGTTCTTTGACACGAATGCGTCCAGCAGCAGGTGGTTGATGTGCGGCTTCCGCTGACGGTAATTGAAGCGAAAAGTCTGCACCGAGAAGGTGTGCAGGCAGGCTTGACAGCGAAACCGCTGCACCTCCCGTCCATCGCAGGCGCGCCAGTACGTACCGTGTCGCTGGTAGCGGAACACAGTGGCATGCTTGCAGTCGGGGTGCGGACAGTGGTCGGGTTCGAATCGGGCCATGAGGCGCCCGCGCATCCAGATCGCGACGGGCCTCCGATCTACTGACGCTCGCCGAGCCGCCAGCGTGGCACCCAATCAGCGATCAGCGCTCCACACGTGCTCGTCGGGCATCCACACCCAGCTGGACCACCATCACAGGCCAACCTTGATGAAGTCGCCCCCCGACAACCTCGCCAACTCCTCCAAAGCCCCATCACTCCCACCACCCACCTGCACCGCGTGCAGCACCACCCCCCTCGGCTTCGCCACATCCCGCACGAAACCCGCGACCCACCCCGACCCTTCCGCCGTTGCGCCGTCGCACAACAAGACCATCTCCTGTCGACATGACTCCGCCGCTGGCACTTTCGTTCGCGGTCCGCGCGGCGCTGCGAGGATCGGCTCGCCCAGCGCCAACTCGACTCCGGCCTTGAGGTGAGTTCCGCCTTCGGGCGCTTGTTGCGTCAACCACTGCTTGAGCTCCGCGATCTGTCGCCCACTCACGGGCACGAGCTTGCCGCGGAACGCTTGCGCAGTGGAGTGGAACAGCACGACGTCGAACTGCATGTCCGGCGGCGACTTGGCGAGGAACTGGAAAAGCTGGTTCTTCGCCTCGTCCCAGCGCCGCACGCTTGGCGCATGCTCGGCAACCCCTCTGCCCGGCCCGGATCCAAGCGGCTTGCCGCGTTGCGGCGGCACAGGTGCAGCGCCTGTGCCCATCCCACCATGTTCGAAGTAGGGGCTCGACATGCTCCCCGAGCGATCGAGCACGAACACCACGCGCTTGGACTTGGTCTTGATGCCGAAGAACGATCCGACCGCGGTACCGCGCTGCCCGCGGTCGGGCGGCGATGGCCTGCGACCAGCCTGCACCTCGCTCCACCAGAGTCGCCACGGTTCGGGATCAAGTCCAAGGGACACGCCAAAGCGCGTTTCCATCTCCCACGCGATCAGGACGCGCGGGTCCTCGTCGGTGGGGGGCGCCGCCCCGCGCACGTGCCACGTCTCGAGCGCGGCGGTCAAAATGTCGAGAGCGGCCTCGTGCGACATGGCTCGCGTCCAGGCGGTGGCGAGTCCGATGCGCTCGGGATGCGTGCCGCGCAAGCCGTCGAGGATCAGCTCGCGCAAGTGGCGCGAGGCATTGGAGCTCGCCGGCACTTCGACTTGCGACAGGTGTCGCTCGACCAGCGCCAAGCGTTCGTCGCGATCTTCCTCGGAGAGACCCGCCGCGAGCGCGCGCGCGATTTCTTCGACGAAGACTGCATGCACGAGGTCGTCGTTCCAACCTGCGAGCGCCTCGAGGCAGAGCATCGCGAGGTGTCGATCCGGATCGCGTGCCGCGAGGCTCAAGCTCAGCTTGGCCACCGGCGGCGGATTGTGCAGGAACAGCTTCGCGATGGCACGCCGTGTGCCTGGTGGAGTCGAGCTCGACGGCAAGACGGCTTCGGCGAGCTCGACTTGGCGTGCGCGGCCGATGCTGGCGCGCAACGCGCCCACGGCCGCATCGACGACGCGCGTCTCGGGCGAGCCGTCCGCGTGGCGTTCGTCCCGCGCCAACACCGAGCCAGCCAGTGCGAACAACGCGGCCTCCCAGCGTTCCCACAACATGGGTTCTGTCGCCACCAACTCGATGCCATCCGAACACAGCGACTCGACGGTTGCGGCGCGGTCGCTCGTCCACTGGTGCGTCTTCTTCGCGGCGCGGATCGCTTCCGACTCGAGCTTGGTGATGCTGCCGTTCTTCACTTGCCCGGAGGCGAGCGGGATGCACAACCAAAAGACAAGGAAGGCTAGCAGGGCGTGCATGGCGCGGCAGTGGGGGAATCGAGTGTCCTAGGGACGCTGGAACTCCACAAGCGCCCGACCTCCTTGAATCTCACGCCAAACCACCAGGATTTCCAGTCAGTGCCGCAAGTCCCACCCTTGGATTGGCGATTGCACTGGCTGGTCCGACGCGGCGGTCGGCTCAAGGTAGACGGGTAGTCTGGCGCTTGATCTCGATCGGATCATCCATCCCCGGTCCAAGGTGCTGGAGCACGACCACCACATCGCGCGCAGCGGCCTTGGCGGGCAGTTCGAGGTGCGCGGCGCCATCGGCGGGGATGGCCGAGCTGCGATCGATGACGAGCTCTTCGCGAGCGAGTTCCTTGCCCTCGCCGTCGCGCAGCACCGCGGCGACGAGGAACTCGCGGCCCACCAGGCCGGGCACGCGATGTCCAGTCGTGTTGCGCAGCGCCACCAGCGTCCCATCGGCGCCCATGGGCTCGACCACGATGGCGAAGGCGCGCGCCGCGAATGCAGGGTCGCGCGGCGTCTGCAAGGCATGGCTGCGCGTCGCGCGTGACGGGTAGGCCGCCTTGCCGTCCTCGGCGGCGATGGGGCGTTCGAGCGGCTGCATGTGGCAGCCCACGCACGATAGTCCGTGCGACTCGCGCTGGCGGCTGTCGACGTAGTCCTTGGCGATGCCCACCACTGGGCCGACCGAGGTGGCGTGGCAGCTGATGCACAGTCGATCGGCGCCTTCGTCGGTGAAGCTGTCGTCCTTTCGCGTGGGGTGGGCGTCGGTGGGACCGCCGCGCGGACCGAGGATCGCGCCGTCCTTCGCCTCGTGGCAGGTGGCGCACGCGATCCCGTAGTGGATGTCCGCATCGCTGCGTGGCTCGCCGGCGTCGCTGGTGGTGAGCGCACGAGTCGTGGGCTTCTGCGGCGGCTTGCCATCGTCGGCGTGCGCATGCAGCGGGGTCGGGATGTGGCAGTTGTGGCAGGCTTCGGGACGCTTCATGTCCGCGAGCGCTTCCTGGTAGCGCGGATCGATCCATGCCATGGCATGCGTGCTGGAGGCCCACTCGCGGGCTGCTTCCACATGGCACTTGGCGCAGGAGTGCTGCTCCCATCCGGGCAGGTGGCTCGGACGATCAGCGTCGATCGGTTGGGGTTCGGCGAGGCCTTCGTAGCGTCCCTTCTTGGTCGCGTCGCCAATGCCGGTGGGACGCACATCGTCTTGGAGAGCAGCTTGCCGGTCCGGTTCCGGCATGGAAGAGCGGTCGGTTCCGATGGCGCTCCCGACAGGCGCGTGCGAGGCGATGAGCGCAGCTCGAGCCGAGCCTTGGCGCGGCGTCGATCGTTCGAGCATGGTCCAAGCGATGCACGAGATGGCCATGATGGCGCACACGATCGCCGCGGGAGCGAGCCCGCGTGCCTGCCTACGCGGCACCGGTGCGGTGGGACGCGGGGACTGCGGTTCGATGTCTGCGTGCATGGCTGGACCTGGATGTTGCTCGGGCTGGGTCAACTAGTGCATTGCTCACTGTCGCTGCAACGACCCGGCCTGCACCGACCCGCGCTGCACCCACTAGCATCACATGCCGTGCTGGACGGAATCGGCGACGAGCGCTGGGCACGGCAGCCGGGTGGATACGCGCGGGCAAGGCGAACAGAGTGCCGCGCGAGTTTCACTTGTCGAAGACGTTCGTCTCCGACGGGCTGATGCGTTCTTCCACCGTCTCGACGCGCAAATCGAGCTTGGCGAAGTCGGGCACTTCCAGTGCTTCGTCCTTCGCGCGCTCCTCGCGAGCATGCAGGGTGGGCGACGCCGGCTTGGGTTCGGGCTTCTTTTGCGTGGGGTCGGCCATGATGGGAGGGTACTTGGTTGGTCCGGATTGGTGGGGTGCGGGCTGGTGATGCTCGTGCGGATGCGGTCCAAGCCGTTTTCAGCGTGGGCTGATTGTGCCGGTACTTGGCGCGCCTCCGCTCGAGCGTGCGTATTTCAGGTCGCGGGTGCGGTCTCGCCGTGGCGCTCGCTCGCGCGCGCGGTGGCGATCGTGCCGTCCTCCACCAACGCACCGCCCTTCTTCAGCTCGCGCGCGAAGGCGAGCAAGGCGGCGCGCCCGGTCTCGTCCGTGGGCGGTAGGCGCTCGAGCAGCTTCGACAGATCGCCCGCCGCCTGCAGCGCGCGCAAGGCGGCGGCGCCATCCGGGCGCGTCTCGACGAATTCGGCCGTCTCGCCGCACCACCACAGGACGCGGCTCGAGCGCGCCACCGGCGGGATGGCGGCGATGGCGGCCTCCAAGGCGCCCTCCTCGTGGCGGCCTGTCAAAAAATCTGGACGTACGGCTCGCGCTTCGGGCCGAGCCATGGCGCGCACGACATCGGCGTGGGGGTGCGAGAGCGGCACCGCGCGCAACCCGCGCGCGGGGCGCCACGCGAGGCTGGTGCGGGCGGTGTTGCGCTGGTCGGCGCGCGCGCGGGCGCGTTCTGCGAACTCCTCCGGGCTGGCGCCGGCGGCGAGGTGCAGGAAGTAGTGGCTCTTCTGCATGAAGAAGAAGATGTTGTCGCCGGCGAAGATCGGGAGATTGGCGCGCAACGCGGCCATCATCTCCTCGAACATCTCGGCGGCCTCCTTCTGGCTCATGCCGGAAGCCGCCTCGTAGTCGTGGTAGAGCTCGATGTCCTTCGATGGGTCGTCGATGATGCGGATGCCGAACTTGTCCGGCTCGTGGTAGGTCTGCGCCACCTCGTCGATGTGGAAGGTCTGCAGCGACACCTCGCGCACCGCGTCCTTGTGGTCGAGGAGGAACTGCAGCGTGGCGCGCGCCTCCTCGCGGGTCTCGGTCGGGAACCCCACCATGGCGTAGAACGTCACGCTGATCCCGGCGGCCGCGCAGTTGTTCGCCACTTCGACGGTCGATTTCAGGGATTGGCCCTTCTGCATCATCTTCAAGAGGCGTGGCGTCGCCGTCTCGAAGCCGAACAGCAACTTGCGGCAGCCTGCTTCGTGCAGCTTTCGCGCGCCTTCGATCGTGTACGCCTTGGGCTCGACGCGCGCATCGCTCCACCAAGTGATGCCCGCTTGGCGCGCGACCAGCTCATCCGGCAAGTCGCGGATCATGCCGGGCGGCATGCAGTCGGTGATGAAGTTGAAGTGCGTGGTCCGGTGCTTGTCGCGCAACGCCACCACGTGCTCGGCGATGGTGCTCGCGCGACGCGTGCGGTAACCCGGGCCGATCACGGTGGGCAGGGTGCAGAACGTGCATTCGCCGTAGTAGCAGCCGCGGTTGATGTCGTAGGGCAGCACCAAGCGCGGCGAGAAGTAGAGCTCGAACGGCAATCCATCGAAGTCCGGCGTCGGCGCCGCATCGAGGCGCACCGGGTGCATCGGCGGGTTCTCGATCGTCTCGACCCGTCCGTCCGCTCGCTTGAACCATGTCAGCGACCCGACCGATTCGAGCGGCGTGCCGTCGCGCAGCGCGGCGCACAGGGCCGCCATCGGCCCCTCGCCTTCGTGGAATACCACGCTGTCGAGGCAGTCCTCGAGGCCCGGCGCGCGCATCAACTTGCGGCCGATGTAGGCGAGGAACCCACCGCCTGCCGTCACATGGCAGTCGGGCAAGGCCTCCTTGATCAGCCGGCCGAGCGTGAGCGCCGGCACGAGCTGGGAACCGTAGATGACCGACATGCCCACCACGCGCACCTTGTCCGCCACGAGACGCGGCAGCAATGTCGAGCGGAAGTGTTCGAGGAACGGGTTCTCCACCTCGTCGCGCGTCGCCGCCAGCACTTCGCTCGAGCGCTCGTTGCTGTAGCGCATCGAGAAGTTGTGCGGAGTCAGCTCGCTCGGATGGTGCGCGGCCGACACCAGCCTCAAGCCTTGGTACAGCGTGCGCACCGCCGGCGTGTAGCGGTCGATGTCGTAGAACTCCTCGCCGCGGATCGTGCGCTTGGCCTCGTCGATCGTGGCGATCACGGCGTCAGCGCTGGCGGCGGCTTCGGCCGCGCCGCGATATGCGGCGAACTCGCCGAACGACAGTTCCGATCGGGACTCGAAGCGCGACAGCGGCAACCGCTCCTCGACGAGGCGCTTGGCGCGCGCGAGGTACTCGGGGCTCAAGAAGCGGTCGTAGGCTTCGATGCTGGCGTCGACGAGCCCGACATCCTCGAACCCCTGTTGTTGGAGCCAGGCCTTGATGCAGGGCAGCGCCAAGTACGGTTGCGTGAAGTGCCCTTGGGGCGGGTACACGAGCCGGATCGGGAAGTACGTCATCGTCGTGTTCTGGTGGTGGGCTGCGAGGGCGCGTTGGATCGGGCGCGGTGGATCGGGTGCCTGAGCTCGGGCGTTTGGGCTTGAGTGCTTGGGCTTGGGTGCTTGCGCGGTTCGTGGTCGTGCGGGACTCGACTACGAGCCGGAGCTGCTCGTTGCGAGCGGCGATGGGACGCTCGGGAGCGCGGAGCACGCGGCGGCGCCCTCAAACGCCGCCGCGTCAAGGCCGAGCTCGACCAGCCCGCGTGCGGCCAGCGTGCGCGCCGCGGCGGCGAGTCCGGGACTCGCTCGCTCCAGCTGCTCGAGCGTGTGCTTGCCGTCGAGCAGGTCCAGCACGCGCCGCGCATCCGGGCTGAGCGCGAGGGTGGTCACGCGCTTGCCTTCGGCCACGATCGCCAAGGCGCGAGGAGCCTCGTCGAGCTCCACGCGCTCGCCCGCGAGCAGGGCGAGCGTGGTGCGTTGCGGATCGAGGCGCGTGGCGAGCACGATCGCGCGCGAGCGCACGCCCTGTCCCTGCATTCGTTCACTCACGCTTCGCGACTCCGTCCGGCCAGCTTCGGACTGTGGCTGGCGCGGCTGGGCGGTGCGCGTCTCCTCGGTGCGCGCCTCCTTGGCGAGCGAAGATTGTCCTTCTCCGCAGCTGGCTCCGCTTCCTGCGCCTGCCTTCGCCACCGCGCGCAACTGCGCGTGCTCCAGCGCGAGGGATGCCTCGAGCACTGCGTCATGGGCGCTGCGCACGCATGCCTCGAGGCTCCTCTTGCTCGAGCGCCAGGCGCGCCAGCCAGCCAACACACCTCCTTGGCGCCGCGACCACAGCGCGAACGTGCGAGGGAAGCGCATCAACAGTTCCGGCAGGCTTTGAGCCAGCGTGGCGAGCTCGCGCAACTCGTTTTCCGGGCGCGGCAAGAGCGCGAAGGTGGTGAACAAGTCGGGATGGGCGTCCAGCAACACACGCTCGTCGCTGCTTTCTCCCGCTCCGAACGCCATGTCGGGCTGGATGCCCTCGAGCCGCACCGCGCGCGCGCCATGTTCCTCGCCGAGCGCGCAGCCCGGCTGCGGGTTCGGCAAGTGGAACGACAGGTTGACGCCGGCGACGAGGCTGGCGCGACTGGCGAGCGAGAGCGTGCTCTCCAACTCCGCTTCGCCCTCGCCCGGCAGACCCAGCAGGATCGAGAGGATCGGCACGACGCCCGTCGCCGCGCAGTCCTCCACCACGCGCAACAGATCGACATCCGAGCGCATGCCCTTGTTGGCCGCTTCGCGCACCGCCGCGTCGCCCGATTCGATGCCGAGCAGCACGCGCCAGCAACCGGCCTTGCGCATCAGCGCCAACAACTCGCGGTCTAGGTGATCGGCGCGGCAGCGCGCCTCCCACGCGACCGGCGAGCCGCGCGCCACCAGCTCCGAGCAGAACGCCACGGCGTGCGCGCGGTTGGCGGCGAACAAGTCGTGGCACAAGTACGCCGTGCGCGCGCCTTCCATGGCGAGGATGCCGCAGACCTCGTCGGCGAGGATGCGCGCGGGCAACGGTCGCGAGCGTCGGCCCCACCAGCGGCCGATCGAGCAGACGCTGCAGTCGTACACGCAGCCGCGGCCCGAGTCGATGGGCACCAGGCCCTCCAGCTCGCCCGTGACCTCCTTGTAGCGCTTGATCGGCGGCACCAAGTGCCAAGCCATGTCAGGCAGTCTGGACAGATCCGCGAGCGGCGCGCGCGGCGATTCGGCGCGCGCCACGCCGTGCTCGTCGCGCCAGTGACATCCGGCGATGCCGTGCGCTCCGCGTCCTTCGAGGCGCGCGCGAGCGAGCGCGACGATCGTCTCCTCCGCCTCGCCACGCACAACGACATTGATCGCCGCGACGCGCCGCAGGATCTCGAGTTCGATCCCTCCGACCCCCGGCCCGCCGAGCCAGATGGGCGCGTCGCACCGCGCCGCGCGCAGCCGCGACGCGATGGCGAGGGCCACAGGCAGGGTGGCGCCCATCGTCGAGAGGCCGACTGCGGCCAGTCCGCCAACCTCCCGCGCCCGCTCGAGGATCGCCGCGCAAGCGTCCTCGGCCATGTGCTCCGCACGCCAAGCTCCGCGCGCCACCTCGTGGGCGCCATCGATGAGCGCCACCGGCAAGCCATCGCGCTCCATGGCGCCACCCAGCCTCAAGAGGCCCGGCGGCGGCATGGAGTACCCGAAGGTGTCCCGGTGGGGGGAGGACACGAGCAGGAACTGCACGAGGTGGATCCAACCAATTTCGGGGCTTGGGTTCCACCGCGCGAGGTGAATGCGAGCTGGGCCCGAACTTGGAGTCGGGTTGCGGCGCGGGGACGGTTGGGATTGCGTGTTCGTGTAAAGCGGCAGTGGATACGGAGAGATGGTCCAAACATGCGGTGCTTGGGGGGCGGTCAGGGAGGCGCGAGGAACTGCATGCGAGGGGACTGGTGGCGTGCGCTGGAGGTGGAGTCGCGAGTGTGCAAGGGCAGCGCGCTGCGAAATGCACAGTTCCCAATGATGGCCTTGCGCCGGACGCGTAGGCGGCCGTGACCGTGGTGGTCCAGTTGGGTGTTGGGAGGCCAACTGGGATGACGATCAAAATGGAGTGGCGTAGTTGACTGTTGGGCCGGAATGGTTTGGGCAGGTCTGAGCGATTGCCTAATCAGGGGAACATCCTCTCTTGGACAGTCCAGTCTGATTGGGTCTACGAAGTTCCATTGTTGAAGGCTGTGGCTTGAAGTGCGCTTAATCGGGGGTGCGCTTAGTATGTCGCAAGTTGGCGCCCGCATTCGCTGTCGCTTCCAGTGAGCACGTCAGCGGGTCTAGAAGGGCTCCTGTGACCGGTGCGCACTCTGCACAACTAGGTTTGGGTTCGAAACGAAACTGCATTTCGTGGTTCATCCTTTGGTTGGCCGGGGTGGATCCGGCTGGATCTCTCCTTGTGCATGCGATGGGGGAGAGCCGCAGCCGGCGGCGTCCGAGGCGGCCTCTGCCATTCCCATCCGTCTCCATCCGCTGGCGCCGCTCGCGCGCCCATTTCGTATCGGGTTCGCCGTCACCCATGCCACTCGAGCCTTGGATCGGCTGCTCTCATTGGATCGGCGGCTCTCACCCACCTTCGTGGCGGTTGCGTGCCGCTCGTCCGCCTCCAAGCTTCAAACGACACGCTCGCCCCGTAACCTGTGCAGGTCGATGCCCAGCGAGTCGGCCGCCGTCGCCAAGCGGTAAGGCGATTCGCAAGTCGCAGGTCGCAGCTCGCACTCGGTAACGCGTCGAGCGCTCCACTATGCTATGGCGGCAACCACCGCATCGCTCGGCAACGCCGCACCAAGCACCCGCTTACCCATCGCATGCAACCCGTTCCGCGCCATGCGAAGGCGACAACAGCTCGACGGCAACAGCACGACGACAGCCGTGCGACCGCCCTGCCGAGCGGGCCATGCGGGCCATGCACCTGATTCGGAAGTCACCGTGCGCGCCGCTCTGATCCAACTCCGCTCCGCCACGATCCCGCCAATGACAGCTCAAGCCGTCGCCACACCGGCCACGACCCGCACCATGCGCCCGAACCTCCTCGCCTCCAACTTCGCACTCGTGGTAGGTCTCCTCGCCACCGCCTGCAGCAGCAACAGTGACGATCCGACGGAAGCATTGATCGTGCGCAGCTCCGACTTCGCGGCGGGAGCGACGACTCCGCTTGTCGCCAACGGCTACCAGTTCGCGTTCCTCGCCAACGAGGCGACCAGCGGCAGCAGCAGTCCGGCCTCCGCCTCGCGCGATTTGAACGGCGACGGCGATACGCTCGACGATGTCGCGGTGCTCGTCGATGCGCGCACGCGGCTCGAGACTTCCACCGGCATCGCCGCGCAGGCCGTGGCGATGCTCGCGGGCGAGTTGTTCCTGTCGGTCGACGAGACGCGCGACGACTTCGATTGGACGGGCGACGGCGACAAGGGCGACGAGGTGCTCTTGCGCTTTGGCGGGTTGTCGCGCGACGCGGATCTCGTGGCCGAGCTCCTGGATGCCGACCAGCCCTTGGTCGTGGCGCAAGGACGGTTGTGGTTCGTGGCGGAGGACGGGCCGAACGGCATCGCGCAGGACGGGTTGCATTTCGTCACCGAGCTCGTGCCCAACACGCCCGTCGCCGTCCAACCGCACCCATCGCTCGTCGCCATCGACGAGCCGGAGCTCGTCGGCACGCAAGCGGGCTGCGTGTTCGTGCTGCTCGACGAGACGAGCGTCGGCTCCGATCTCAACGACGATGGAGATGCGAGCGACGCCAACGTGTTGGCGTTGGTCGATGCGCGCGAAACTACGCCCGTGTTGCGCAACACCCAAAAGGCCCTCGCCAGCGACTCGTCGCCCATCGCGGCCCGCGCGACCGCGAGCGGACTCGTCGAAGTGGCCTTCCTCGTGGACGAGACCGCGCAAGGCGGCGTCAACCTGAACACGCAAGCGGCGGTCGGTTCCGGCAGCGCCTGGACCGAGCCGCAGTGCGCGTCGAGCGCCGACACCGACACGCTCGACGAAGTGCTGCACTACATCCGCTGGTCGCAGTGGATCGCCGGCGACGAGCCGAGCGCGCGCAACACGGGCTTGCCGGGCGACGACGCGGTGGTGTTGTTCAACGGGTTCGTCGCCGTCGACTGCGATGAAGCCGACCACGGTGGTTGCGACCTGAACGACGACGACGACTCGACCGACACCATCGCGCGCTGGACTCCGATCGTGGCCGCCAATGCCGCGATCGACCCGCACAGCGCAGTCGACGACATGCACCCGATCGACGAGGTGCCCGGTGGCACGAACGGGTTGTGCGTCTACGACAACCGGCTGTTCATCGCCTACAGCGAGGACGACGACTCCACCGCGTCGGGTGGCACCGATCTCGATGGCAACAGGTTCGACGACGACATCCTCGTTGCTTGGTTGAACACGACCACCAACCAGTTCGACTTCACTCACACGGGTGGCGGAGTGCATGTGGGCACGACATGGATGCGACCCTCACCCACGGGCGACCGCCTGTGCGTCGCCATCACCGAGCGCGTGGTTGGCCGCTCGCTCAACGACGCTCAGGAAGGCGCTGCTTCCGACGAGCTCGACTCCATCCCCACGTTCGCGTTCTTCAGCGGGTCGACGCTGGGCTTCCCGGGCCCCGGCGTGGCGGTCAAGGCCAACGACGCCGGCATCTCGAGCGCGCGCGTCAACGGGTTCTACAAGGTCGACGAAGCCGCCGACACCTTCGACTGGAACGGCGACGGCGACAAGCTCGACCTCGTCGTGCGCCAGAGCCAACTGTCGATCGGCTCCAGCCGCGGCATGGGCACGGCCTCGGGCGTCTCCAACGCCGAGGCCGCCGACTACGGCGGATCCCCGAACGGCCCTTCGGTGGCCATGTTCCTCACCGACGAAGCGATGGCCGGCGGCGACCTCAACGGCGACGGCGACGCCACCGACCTCGTCGTGCGCTGGTTCCGCTTCGACTGAAGCGCCTCGCGCAGGACAGCGGCGCTACACCAGACACACCTTCATGCCATGGACCTCGCCGCAGCCAAGCGTCTCATCAGCGCGTGCGAAGCCGACCTCGCCGCATCGCCGTTCGTCGTCGTGCATGCGTTCGTGCGCGATGGGCGCACGCTCGAGGTGGCGTTGACGGAACGGCTGCGCTTGGCGTGTCGTCGCGGCAGGGTGTGGAACAAGAAGCCGTTCCTGACGGCGTTCAAGAACGCGAGCCATGGGTTCGATCCGCGCCAAGGCCACAGCCCGGGCGGGTCGGACGGGATCTTCCTCCTCACGCGCACGCATCGGCCGGAGAACGCGATGATGCGCAAGATCTACGACCGGTACTTGGATCATCCGGAACGCGGCGCGGGCGCCGTGGCGAGCGCGTTGGGTGTGTCCGTGGATGCGTTGCTGGCCGTGCGCTTGGTGTCGCACCACCTGCGCCTGTTGGGCGTGCTTTGGCGTGGCGCCGACAAGGACACGCTGGTGCTCGTGGACTACGACGACACGCCGTGACGACTGGGGCGGGCGGTG
>SXXH01000177.1 GCA_005789645.1 Planctomycetia bacterium | reverse complement strand
TGTGAGCCGCCAACAACGGATCGTCGGAGCTTGGCGCCAGCCAAGCAGGCCACTGTAGGTTCGATGCTCGCCGCGCGCGAGGAATCGGAGCTCGCGGGAAGGCTGCGACGGCTTCCGGGCGGTGAGTCAGGATATCCGATGAGCGTCGCGTGGTTCGGTGGCCGTCGCGTTCTGCAAGGATCGCCGCTGCGCCGGGCCGAAGGCTCGTCGACCTCGGACGAAGGTCGCGCGCGATGCGCAGCATGGACTCCGGCTCGACTCCCCCATTGTGGTGCGGCGAAGCTCGAGTTCCATCTGTGCTTCGGGCGCGCACGCGCGCCCTTGGTCGTGGGGTCGCACCCTGGGCTTCGAACGGACTTTTCGGACCACCATGACCAGTTCCAACGACACATTCACCGTCAACGACACACTCACCGTCCGCGCGCGCTCCGCCATGCGCGGCTTGCTGGCCCTCGTTTCGCTGGCCCTTGGACTCGCCGCCAGCGCGCGCGGCGACCAATACACCGCGGGACTTTCGGTGTACTCCGAGCATGCGGTCGCCAGCACCATTGCGACTCCCCTCGCCAACGGTGGCCACGCGACGTTCGATGGACAGTCGATCGTGGTGCACGACGCCACGGGTGCCGTGGTCCAGACCACGCTCATCTTGCCGACCTTCACCTTCCCGTCGTTCCTCGGGCTGCAGCCCGATGGCGTCACCTTGCTGCTCGGCGAATCGACCAACGGCAACATCTACGAGTACGCCTTGCCTTCCGGTCCGTTGACTCTGCTCGCCAACGCGGCCTTCAACTACGACGCGTGCGTGTCTCCGGATGGCGCCTTCGCCGTCGTTTCAGCGGCCACCTGCGGCTTCGGTTGCGGCAACACTTTGCTCAAGGTGGATCTCGCCACGGGCACGAGCTCGGTGCTGGGCGTGGTCTCGGGACCTTCCGGGCCGGTGGCCTTCGACCTGAATGGCGATCTCTACTACGGGCTGCAATCCCCGCTGTTCCCGGCGCCGCCCGGCAGCTTCAGCTTGGTGCGCTGGTCGGCGACGCTGCTGGTCTCCGGCGCGTTCCTCTCCGAAGCCAACGCGCAGATCGTGGTGCCGGCGCTGGATGGATGCGCGGATGTGGTGGTGGATCCGCGCAGTCGCGACTTGGTGGTGGTCGAAGCCGTCTTCGGCGGAACCAGCACTGTGCGCTTGCATCGCGGCGACGGACTGCTCAAGGCCATCCTCGCCAGTTCCACCGACTACTTGGGTGGCGTGGGCATCGCCAACACGACCTCCGGGCAGGGGGCCTTCCAGCCGTGGGCTCCCACGGGCTCGCGCTACACCTACAGCGCCACCGACTTCGTCGCGTCGCGTCTGGTCGTGCTCGCCCCCGTGCGTCCACAGTTGTCCGCCGCGGGTCCTGGCTTGTCGGGTCCCGGCCAGGTGAACTTCTCCATCGCCGGTGGCGCCCCGCTCGGTCGCGCCTTGCTGGTCGCTTGCACGCAGGCCAATTGGAGCCCGACGCCGACCATCGTCGACCTGCCGCTCCACCAGTTGCACAGCGGCCTGCCCTTCGGCTCCGGGCAAGTACGTCGCGGCGGAATCGTGCTGCTCGATGCGGCCGGTTCCGGCTCGCGCGTCTTCGGCAATCCCGGAGCGACGGCGCCGGGCTTCGTGCTGCAGGCGGTCTTGATCGACGGCCAAAACCAAGTCGTCGGCGGCAGCAACGAGTTTCCATGGTGAGTCTCGACTGCGCGGCCGGGGTCTTGTCAAGCAACTCGGACAGGGCCGCGGTCCAGTCCGATGGGCTTCCGAGAGGACGCGTCGCGGCTTCCACGCACATGGCGACTAGACCGGATCCGAAATTCCGTCGCGCTCCATGACCTCCAGCACGCCCATTCAGCCGACTCCGTGCTCCACGGCCGTTCGCGACGCCGACGCGGCGCTGCGCAGGACCGTTCGCGCGCGCCTGGATTCGCTGGCCAAGCCGCCGGGCAGCATGGGGCGGCTCGAAGAGCTGGCCGAGGCCTTGTGCGTGGCTCAACGCACCTCGACGCCGCGCACCAGACCGCGACTGCACTTGGTCTACTGCGGCGACCACGATGCGGCCGTCGCCACCAGCGCCTGGCCTTCGAGCGTCAGCGCGCTCGTGGCGCGCACCTTGGGCCGCGGTGGCGCCGTATCCAGCGTGCTGGCGCGGCGCTTCGAGACCCGTACGCGCGTGGTCGACGTGTCGCTCTTCGGCGAGTGCGGCTTGGAGGCTGGCTGCGCCGATGGAATCGAGTTCCTCGCGGCGCGCCTCGCGCCGGGCGCCAAGGACATCCGGCACGAGGATGCCCTCTCCCCCGAGCAGTTCGAAGCCTGCTGGCGCCTCGGCGTATCCGAGGCCGAGCGCGCGGCGCAGCGCGGCTTCCGCCTGCTCGTGCCGGGCGAGGTTGGCATCGGCAACACCGCCAGCGCGGCCGCCATGGCCGTACTGGCACTCGGCTTGACCGTCGAGGAGGCCACTGGCCGCGGCGCGGGCTGCGACGACACGCGACACGAGGCCAAGCGTCGAGCTGTGGCGCAGGCGGTCGAACGCGCCGCGGCCTGTCAAGCGGATTTGACCGGGCGCCTGCGGGCCGTCGCCGGCGGCGAACTGGTGGCCATGGCCGGAACCCTGGCGCGCGCCAGCGAGATCGGGATCGCGAGCGTGCTCGACGGCGCCCTCGCCGCTGCCGCGGGCTTGCTTGCGCGCGAGCGTTCCCCGGGGTGCGAGTCGCGCTGGTTGGCTTCCCACCTCGGCGCCGAACCCTCGCATCGACATGCGTTGGAAAGCCTGCGCCTCGAGCCGTGGTTGCCGTGGGGCATGCGGCTGGGCGAAGGCAGCGGGGCGTTGCTCCTGCTGCCGCTGCTCGATGCGGCGGCCGACCTCGTGTGCGCGGTGGCCACCTTGGAGGAGGCGCTGGGCGGCGCATCCGGCGAGGTTGGGCGATGAGCTACTTGGTGCGCGAAGTGCGCGCGGCGTGGGTCGCGACGAGCTTCTTGACGCGCCTGCCCGTGCCGCCCTCGACTCACCACTTGCAGGCGGGCGACCTTCAGCGAGCCACGAGTTGGTTCCCGTTGGTCGGAGCCCTCGTGGGCCTCGCCACCGCTGGCTTGACTTGGCTGCTGCATCCGCATCTGCCGTTCGGCATCGCCTTGCTCGTAGCCCTGCTGGTCGAGGCGCGCCTGACGGGCGCCTTCCACGAAGACGCGGTGGCCGACGCCTTCGACGCCTTCGGAGGCGGATTCTCGCGGGAACGGGTGTTGGAGATCCTCAAGGACTCGCGCATCGGATCCTACGGAGCACTGGCGCTCTTCGGCGCGTTCCTCCTGCGCTACGAGTCGAGCAAGGCGCTGTGGCTGGTGCGTGGCGAGCTGTTCTTCGCGGGCGTCGTGTGCGCCGCCAGCCTCGGTCGCCTCTCGGGGATGCTGCTGCTCGCCGCCTTGCCGACCATCCCCGAGCGCCAGAGTCTCTCGCGCGATCTCGTCGCCTTGCCTGCATCGCGCGTCTCGCTCGCCTTGATCGCCACCCTGCCCGCGCTCATGTGGTTGACCTGGCTCGATCGCGCGGCCGCGCTGTTGGCGATCGGAGCCTGCGCGGTCGTGGTGTGGATCGGCGTGCGCTACTTGCGTCGACGCCTTGGTGGTTCCACCGGCGATGCCTTGGGCACGGCGACCTACGCGGTCCAGCTGACGACGCTGCTGGCTGTCTTGTGGCGCTTCTGAGCGCGCCTCAAGCCTTCCAACGTACGCCTTGCAGCCAAGGCAAGGACGCGCGCAGGCGTGGTTCCACCAAGCCCGACATGGTCGATTCGGCCGAGTGGCAGCGAGCGCACGCACCTGAGAGCCGCAGTTCCACGACCTCGCCTTCCACCGCCAGCAATTGGACCGAGCCGCCATCCGCCGCCAAGAGCGGCGCGAGCACTTCGAGCACCGCCTGCACCTCGCGGACGCGCCCACCATCGCCGCGCGGCTCGGAGCGCGCTTCGAACAGCCCCCAGCCGGAAGTCAGGCGTTCCAGCCAACTCATGCGCTCACCTGCGCGCAACTGCCGCGCGCGAAATCGAGTTCCAAGCGCGCCCCTGCCGGGGCGAGTCGTGCTTCCTCCAGGACGCGCGACGCCATGTCGAAGTCCAAGCGCTCCGGGCAGCAAGCCGGGTCGAAGCTCAAATGAAGCCGCTCGGCGGCCAAGCGCTTCTTCACCAGGATCCACAAGAGCCGCGCCGCGCGCGGCGTGGAGGCAGCCGGCGCATCGTCGCCGCACAAGGCGCGCAGCAGCTCGCCTTGCGCCTCGAGAGTAGCGCCACACGCGGCGAGATCATCGCCCCGCTCGCCAATGGCTTCGACGCCCACATGCTTGCCCAGCGCGTCCATGGCGGACAGCAGTTGCGCAGCGTTGTTCACCTCGTGCAGCACGGTGCCGAGGAGGTCGGCGGCTAGAGCTGCGTGCTTCAACGGGAACGTGGTACTCCAGCGAGGAGTGGAAGAAGCTGGTGCCGAGGGGGGGACTTGAACCCCCACTCCTTTGAAGGGAAGCGGATTTTGAATCCGCCGCGTCTGCCATTTCGCCACCCCGGCACGGAATCGTCAGGGCGGACAAGATAGCGCGGCGGCGGCCTCCTTCCAATGGACTTCGAAGCCGGAGTCCGCCTCAGGTCGCCAGCGCGTGCTCCAACCCCCGCGCCACGCCGACGGCGCGCGCAGCGTGCTTGGCGGCGAGCAGCAGGCCCGGACCGAAGGCCTCCGGCGAGGCCATGTCGTGGCGCAAGGTCAGGGTCTCTCCCGGGGCGCCGAACAAGACCTCCTGGTGCGCGTAGTGACCGGGCAGGCGCACCGAGTGGATCGGAACCTCGCCGCGCCCTGGGCGGGCGGCCGCTAGTTTGCGCGCCGTGTCGATGGCGGTGCCCGAGGGCGCGTCCTTCTTGCGTTCGTGATGCAGTTCGATGATCTCGACCTGCGGCATGTGGCGCGCGAACTCGAGCGCGGCGCGCTGCAGCAGGACGATCCCCAACGAGAAGTTGGGCACCACCAACCCACCGAGTCCCAGCCCGCGGGCCAAGGCGTCGAGCTCGGCGAGCTCGGGCTCGGTCACGCCTGAAGTGCCGACCAGCGGACGCACGCCCGCCTCGAGCATGAGTCGCGCGTGCCGAGCGCCCAGACCTGCTTCGGTGGCGTCGAGCGCGACCTGGGCGCGCGCGTCGCGCAAGGCGGCACGCAGATCCACGCCGCGTTCGATGCGCGCCACCACTTCGAAGCCTGGGCTGCGGTCGTAGTGGTCGGCGGCATGCGCTCCCAAGCGACCCCGCGCACCCACCACGGCGATGCGCAGCGTGCTCATCGTCCGTCGGCGCAGGCGAGCGCGGCCAGCAGCAGGCATAGTTCGCGGAACGACAAGCCGGCGTGAGCCGCCTCCTGCGGCAAGAGCGAACGCTCGGTCATGCCCGGCAGCGTGTTGACCTCGAGCGCGACGGGTTCTCCAAGCTCGCCGGAGCTCGAACGCGGCGTGATGAAGTCGATGCGCGCGTAGGACCGCCCAGCCACCGCGCGGAAGGCGCGTTCCGCGGCGGCACGGATCGCATCGCAGGCCGCCGGCGGCAGGCTTGTGGGCGGGCAGTGCTCGCTCGCGCCGTGCGCGCTGTACTTCTCCTCGTAGTCGAAGAAGCGGCCGTCCTTGGGCGTGATCTCGATCGGCATCAAGGCCGCGACTTCCAAGGCGCTGTCGCCCAAGACCCCGCACGAAGTCTCGATGCCGCGCACGCGCGCCTCGACCAGCACCCTGTCGCCGGTCTCCAGCACGCGCTCGATCGCCGCGGCGACGCCGTCGAGGTGTTCCTCCAGCGAAGTGGCCACCGAAGAGCCTCCGCTGTTGGGCTTGACGCACCATCCATCGTCGGAGAGCCCGCGCACGCGCGCCAGGCAGTCCTCGCGCCCCTCGCGCCAGTCGCCATGCGACAGTTCGAAGCCCGACGCGACGCGCACGCCCGCGCGCCGCAGCACGTCCTTGGTCGCGGACTTGTTCATGCACAAGGCCGATGTCCACACGCCTTCGCCCGTGTGCCTGCGGCCGAGCATGCGCAGCATGCCTTGCAGGGTGCCGTCCTCGCCCTCGCCGCCGTGCAGCGCGAGGAAGCAAGGCGCGTCGGCGGGCAGGCGCGCGAGGGCTTCGGCGGGCTCGAGTCGCTCCTCCCCCACCAGCCAGCCGCCGTCGAGCTCCAGTTGGACTTCGCGCACGCGCGTCGGACCGCGGCCGTCGGCACCGTCGCGCAGCGCCGCCGCGACGGCCGCGCCCGAGCGCAACGAGACTTCGCGCTCGCTCGAGCGTCCGCCTGACAGCACCACGACCTGCGACTCGCGCAGGCGACGCCAAGCCGCTTCGGGCGCGAGGCGCAGCAAGGCCTCCCGATCGAAGGCCGGAGGGCGGGACGCGGCCCCGCTCTCCGCCATGGTGGCGCCAGGCTTCAAGGCTTCCAACCCTCGCCGAAGTAGGCGCCGCGTTCGGTCCGCACATGGCGATGCTCGGGTCCGCGGTGCGCGAACTCGCGCGCGGATTCGGCGTAGACCGGATCGATCTCGATCTGCACGTCCCCCTGTTCGTCCATGCGGGGCAACGCCACGCCCGCCTCGGCGGCCCAGCGCGCGTGCATGGCGCACAAGTCGCGCCGAGTCGTCGCCGGCGAATCGTCGCCGTCCTTGTTCTTGACGGGCGAGAACTCCTCGCGCCTCTCGACCTCGACGATCGCGCTCTCGTCGGCGAAGGCCAGCGCGTCGAAGACGAAGGTCTCGAACTTGAAGCCGGCCGTGCTGGTCGCCGCGCCCGCCTCGTCGATGCAGGGAATCTGCTTCTTGGCGACATGCCACGGCAGCTCCAATTTCGCGCCGACGAGGCACGCGACGAAGGCGCGATCGATGGCGTGCAGCGCGATGTTGCCGGCCGAATACAGGAGTTCTCCGCGCTCGTCGGTGGCGTGGCGCAACGCCTCGGGCAAGTCCGAGTACTCGATGCACGACAGGACTCCGTCCACCTTGCCGAGCACTCCCACCTTCTCGTGGGCGTCGCGCTTCTTCACCACCTTGCTCGACATCTGCGAGCCCGAGAGCGCGTGCAGGCCGAGGAACAGCGCGTCGGCGGGCGGCGCCAGCGGGTTGTCGACCTGGAAGTAGCTGAAGACCTCGACGCCGCGCTCGCCGGCCGCGCGCAGCGCGCCACTGGTCTGCAAGGCCAGCAGCGACCCGCCATGGCCGTTGGGCGCCAGGAACAACTCGCTCGGCGAGGCCATCAGGATGCGTCCCTGCGCGTCGAGCGCGGGCAGCATCGCCTGCGAGAAGAAGACGATCTCCTCGGCAGGCAGCCCGAAGTGGTCGTGGCGCGCGAAGAACTCGCGGGTCGCCGCGTCGTTGCCTTCCGAGGTCATGATGTACCACGGCGTGGCGACGCCATGGCGCCGACGCACCGCATGCAGCCGCCGAGCGAAGATCTCGAACAACGATCGACCCGTGACGGGGCCGATCGGATAGCAGCCCTTCGGCCCCTCGTACCCGAGGCGCGACGCCTGTCCCCCGGCGACGAGCAGGAAGCCGACCTTGCCCTGCGCCAAGAGTTCCTCGCCGGCTTGGTGGGCTTCCTTGGCGCGCGGAGCGCGGCGCTGGTCGAGGCCGAAGACGGTGGGAGCTTCGAAGCGCGTGGCCGCGCTTGCGGACGCGTTGGAAAGAGCCAAGCGCGCCAACTCGCCGACCAGGGCGAGGTCCAAGCTCGCCAGGCGCTGGATCAAGGCCTCGCGGGGGGCGCCGGACAAACGCGTGGCGTGGGCCCAAAGGTGCCCCTGGCCGGAGGCCTCGAGGCGTTGCTGCAACTGAAGCGTGTCGACTGTGCTCATGGCGCGGTGCGAGCCACTCTAGCCTCGCGGCGCGCGCGTTCCAGCGGCTGGAGCGAAGCCCACCGTCGCCCCGGCCCAGCCCAGCTCAGTCGGGGCGCCCGATCAAGATCGACACGTTGTGACCACCGAAGCCCAGCGAGTTGGACAAGGCGTTGCGGATCTCCAGCTCGCGCGCGGAGCCCGGGACGTAGTCGAGATCGCAGTCGGGGTCGGGCGTCGTGTAGTTGCGCGTGGGATGCACCTTGCCGTGGTGCACCGACAGCGCGGTGACGACCAACTCGAGGGCGGCGGAAGCGCCGAGCAGGTGGCCGACCATCGACTTGGTCGAGTTGACTGCCAGCTTCCTGGCGTGGTCGCCGAAGCACAACTTCAAGGCGCGCGTCTCGATGGCGTCGTTGTAAGGCGTGCTCGTGCCGTGCGCGTTGATGTAGTCGACCTGCTCGGGTGCGACGCCCCCATGGCGCAGCGCCTCGCGGAAGGCGCGCGCGGGGCCGCGACCGTCCTCCTTGGGGGCCGTGATGTGGTGCGCGTCGTCGGTGGAACCGTAGCCCTTGACCTCGGCGTAGATGCGCGCGCCGCGTTGCTTGGCGCGCTCGTACTCCTCGAACACGAGGATGCCGCAGCCCTCGCCCATGACGAAGCCGTCGCGATCCTTGTCGAAGGGTAGCGAGGCCGCCGACGGATCGTCGTTGCGCGTCGAGAGCGCCTTCATGTTGGCGAAGCCCGCCAAGCTCAGCGCCGTGGTGGCGGACTCGGCGCCGCCGGTGACCACCATGTCGCAATCACCCCATTGGATGGCGCGCCATGCCATGCCGATGGCGTGGCCGGCCGAGGCGCAGGCCGACGAGGTGGTGAACGAAGTGCCCAGCAGCCCGTGCCGGATGGAGACCTGGCCCGAGACGGCGTTGGCCATGATCTTGGGCACGAAGTGCGGGCTGACGCGGCGCGGGCCGCGCTCGAGCAGGTCGCGATACTGCTCTTCGATGCCGGTGATGCCGCCGATGCCGGTGCCGATGATCGCGCCGTAGCGTTCACGCTCCTCCTCGGAAGCCGCCTTGGGATCCAAGCCGGCGTCCTTGAAGGCCTGGTCCGAGCACATCAAGGCCCACATGGTGAACGGATCGTACTTGCGCAATTCCGGACCCGCGAAGCCCGCGGTCGGATCCCAATGCACGCTGCCTGCGAAGTGCACCGAGTGGTCCTTGGTGTCGAACTTCGTGATCGGCCCGATGCCGTTCTCGCCTCGCAACAGGCGCGACCACGTCGTCTCGACGTCGTTGCCCAAGGCGTTCATGGTGCCGAGGCCGGTGATGACTACGCGACGCATGTTGTGGGTGTGGCTTGAAGGCCCGCGCGCGGCGGGCGTTGGCGGTGGTGCGAAGAGACGCGGTCGGACATCCGACCACGAACACGAACCGTGCGGCCAAGGCGTGGCGCGCCGCGCGGGCGCGTCATCCAGGCCGCGCCCTCGGGCTTGGCGCCTGGTGCGCGCGAATGGTCAGGACTTGCTGGTGATGTAGTCGATGGCGGCGCCGACGGTGCGAATCTTCTCCGCGTCCTCGTCGGGGATGGTGATCTCGAACTCGTCTTCGAAGCTCATGACCAGCTCGACCGTGTCCAGCGAGTCGGCGCCGAGGTCGTTGACGAAGTCTGTCTCGCGCTTCACCTTCTCGCGCGGCTGGCTCATCTTGTCGCAGACGATCTTGATGACGCGCTCTTCGACGGTGGCAGTGTTGGCGTTGTTGGACATCGTTCTAGCTCCTTCTCTTGAAGATGCCGCGGCGCGAGGCCACGGCGCGGGGTGGGGTGACCGCGACATCGGATGATCGCGGTGTGGATTGATCGGGGCGGCTTGGCTGTCTGCGCGTCCGAGGATGTGCTGCAGGTGCCGGCGGCGCAGCGGAGGCGGGACCGCTCGGCCCCGCCTCGCGTCGGTCAGAGGGACAGCCCTCCGTCGACGACGAGCACCTGGCCGGTGATGTAGGCACCGCCCGGGCCCACGAGGTAGTCGACCGCTTGCGCGATCTCCGTCGGCTCGCCGATGCGCCCGAGGGGGATGCTCTCCTTCAACTTGGCCACGGCGGCTTCGTCGGCGATGGCGGCGGTCATGTCCGAGCGCACGTAGCCCGGCGCGACCAGGTTGACGCGCACCTTGCGGCCGGCGAGCTCCTTGGCGAGCGACTTGGTCAAGCCCACCAGCGCGGCCTTGGACGCGGCGTAGTTGCTCTGGCCCGCGTTGCCGGTCAAGCCGACGATCGAGCCGATGTTGACGATCGTCCCGCCGGTCTTCATCAGCGTGCGCGAGGCCGCCTTGCAGAAGTTCCAAGCGCCCTTGAGGTTCACGTCGAGCACGCGGTCGAAGTCCTCCTCGCTCATGCGCATGATGAGCTGGTCCTTCGTCACTCCTGCGTTGTTGACGAGGATGTCGAGGCGACCGTGCTCCTTGACGATTGCATCGACGAGCGCCGCGACGGCGGAGGTCTGGGCCACGTCCACGCCCAGCGCCTGGGCTCCCGGGGTCAATTCGGAGCAACGGCCTGCGGTCTCGGCGGCGCGCTCGGCGCTGGTGGCGACGCAGATCACCTTGGCTCCACGCGCAGCGAGCTGCAGGGCGATGGCGGCACCGATGCCGCGCGATGCGCCGGTGACGATGGCCACCTGTCCGGCGAGGAGGCGGGGCGATTCGGCTTGGGCGGTCAAGGCTGTCGGAGTCCGGGGGGGATCGGGGATGGTGCGGCCTTGTGCGGCGACACCCTCACGGAGTGACTGTAGCGGCGTGTGCAGGCACGGTCAACGCATAGGCCGATGGTGGATGGGGCGGGCAAAACCTCAGGTCTGAACGCAGGAATGCGCATCCTCGGGCTTGGCCGCCGAGATGACCTGCGCCGACTCGTCGATCTTGGAGAGGATGCCGGCCAAGACCGTGCCAGGTCCGGGTTCCAGGTAGCGCTTCACGCCCAGCGACAAGGCGCTGCGCATCGACTTCTCCCACAGCACGCTGCGGCAGACCTGTTCGGCGAGGCTCGCGCGAATTTCGTCGGGCTCGACCAGCGCCTCGCCGGTCACATTGGTCAGAAAGGTGCAGCGCGGGGCGCGGATCTCGACCTGCGCCAGCGCCTGCTCGAGGCGCTGCGCGGCGGGGCGCATGCACTCGCTGTGGAAGCCGCCGGCGACGACGAGGCGACGCGTTCGGCGCACGCCATGATCCTTCGCCGCCGCCTCGGCCGCGTCGAGCGCCTTCAGCTCGCCCGCGATGACGATCTGGCCCGGTGCATTGAGGTTCGCCACCTGGCAGATGCCGAATTGCGCTCCATGCGCGGCGACCAGACGCGCCTGTTCCTCGGTGGCCCCCATCAGGCTGGTCATCGAGCTTTGGATGGCTTCCGCGGCCGACTGCATGGCCTCGCCGCGCAAGCGCACGAGACGCAAGCCGTCCTCGAACGACAAGGAACCGGCGGCCCACAACGCGGTGTACTCGCCGAGCGACAGCCCAGCCACCAGCGGCACCTTGGCCAAGTCGAGACCGTGCTGCTGCAGCACGCCCACGATCGCCACCGAAGTGGTGAAGATGCCCGGTTGGGCGATGTCCGTGCGATTGACGGCTTCGCCCTGGTTCCAGCACGCATCGGAGAGCGGGAAGCCGAGGATCGCGTCAGCCTCGGCCCACACGCGCTTGGCGACAGCATGCGCCTCGCACCAATCGCGGCCCATGCCGGGGTGTTGCGCGCCTTGGCCGGGGAATAGGAGGGCGGGTTGCGTGTGCATCGAAGGTCGGTGTGGGCGACGGGACGAGTCGTGGTTCGAGGAAGAAAGCCGACGAGCGCGACTACCAGCGGACGAGCGCGCCGCCCCAGGTCAAGCCCGCGCCGAAGGCCACGAGCACCACGAGCTTGCCCTTCTCGACGCGGCCGGCGCGCACGCCTTCGTCGAGCGCCACCGGCACGCTCGCCGCCGAGGTGTTGCCGTACTTGTCGATGTTGACCATGACTTTCTCGTCCGTCCAACCCATGCGCTCGAGCGCGGCGTCGATGATGCGTTGGTTGACTTGGTGCGGCACCACGAGGCAGATCTCGTCGTAGGCGTGCCCTTCGGTCATCTCGGCGATCAGCTCGCTCATCGTCGCGACGGCGAACTTGAACACTTCGCGGCCCTGCACGCGGATGTAGTGGTCTCCACGCTCGATCGACGCGTGCGTGGGCGGATTGGCGGCACCTCCGCCCTTCATGTGGATCAGTTCGTAGCCCGACCCGTCGGCGCCCAGCGTGCGGCGCAGGATCTCGCCTTGGCCGCAGGCTTCGAAGCGCCGCAGCACCGCCGCACCGGCTCCGTCGCCGAACAAGATGCAGCTGCCGCGGTCCTTGATGTCCAGGAAGCGCGACAAGGTTTCGGCCCCGATGACCAGCACGTTCTGGGCGGTGCCCGCGGCGATGAAGGCCTCGCCGGTCGTCATGGCCGTCAGGAAGCCGGAACAGGCGGCGTTCAAGTCGTAGGCCGCGGCCTTCTTGGCGCCCAAGGCTTGCTGCACCAACAGCGCGCACGCCGGCAACATGTGGTCGGGGCTGACGGTCGCGACCAGGATCAGGTCGAGCTCCGAGGCGTCGAGCTTGGCGGCCTCAAGCGCTCGCCGCCCGGCCTCGATGCAGAAGGTCGAGGTGGCCTCGCCGTCGGAGGCGAAGCGGCGCGCCTTGATGCCCG
>SXXH01000176.1 GCA_005789645.1 Planctomycetia bacterium | reverse complement strand
GCTGCTCGAAGCGCGCCGCGTGGACGCGGGCTGGGTGGCCACGCTGGGCGGCGCCCGCCATGGCGCGCGCGTGCGGGCCGCCACGCTCGTCAATGCCGCCGGACCATGGGTCGAATCGGTGCGCGCGCGCGCGTCGCCACCGCCGCCCGAGGGCAAGGTCGGCCTCGTGGCCGGGACCCACGTCGAACTCGAGGGGCGGTTGGAGCACGGGCCCTACTACTTCGAGGCCATGGACGGGCGCGGAGTGTTCGCGATCCCTTGGCGCGGACGCACGCTCTTCGGCACGACGGAACGCGAGCACCATGGCGATCCCGCCGCCGTGGCGCCGACGCCGGCCGAGGTGGAGTACCTGCTCCGGGAGCACGCGCGACGCTTCCCCGCCAGCCGCGGCGAGTTGCTCGCTTCGTGGGCCGGCTTGCGCGTGCTGCCCGCCGCCGGATCCATGTTCGATCGCAAGCGCGAGACGCTCTACATCGTCGACGACCAGGCGCGGCCACGCTGGCTCGCCATCCACGGAGGCAAGCTCACAGGATGGCGGGCGGCCGCGGAGAAGGTGCTCGCGAAGTTGGCGCCCAGCCTGCCGCCGGAACGCCGCCTGGCCGACACGCGCACCCTGCGGCTGCCGCCCGATCCGCTCGGCTCGCGCCTCGAGCTCGCCACCGGCGGCGGCTTCGACGAGTGAGGCGCCGGGCCTTTGTCAATTTTGCTTGACACAAGCCCGGCGGGCGGACGGCGAAATCAAGCGAGCGCCGACGCCATGGCCTCGCGCCAGCGCGAGCGGCGCTCGAGGAAGGCGGGATCCTCGCGCGGCTCGAACCAGCGTCCCTTGCGGGCGGATTCCCTCGCCTGCCCTCCGAACACCACGCGCGCCAGCCCGCGCGCCGTGCCCTCGATCTCCGACGAACGCCAGACACGCAGCCCCGACGCGTCGGCCAATCGCTGGCAGACGCCGTCCAGCGAGGACAGCCCTCCGGCGACGGAAAGGCGCGCCAGGCCTCCGCGCGCGGCGAGCAGGTCGATGTTCTCGCACACCATGTAGACGACGCTCTCCACCACGGCCACCAGCCGCGCGCGCGCGTCGCCCTCGCCGATCCAGCGCGACTCGAACGAAGGCCGCCACCAAGGCGAACCGAGTCCACCAACGCCGTTCAGGAACAGGGGCGGAGAGCGCACCTCGGCCAGCAGCGCATCGAGGTCGAACGACTGCTCGCCCAACTCGAGGTCCTCCAAGGCGAAGGCCAAGGCCGAACCGGCCCCGTTGACGGTGCCCTCCAAGGAGAAGGTCGGCGCTTCGGCGTCGCGGCGCGCCACCAATCCCTCGAGCAACGCGCCCGGGGCGACAGGACGCGCGGCGCACGCGCGCTGCACGAAGGCGCCGGTGCCGAAGACGACCGTGCACTCGTCGGGTCCGGGCTCTCCATCGGCCCACAAGGCCGCGCCCTGGTCCCCCATGCACGCGACCAGCGGCACCTTGCGCCCCCCGAGGTCGAGCGTGCCATGGTCGTGGCGCGTGCCGACCACCTTGGGCAGCGCGGCGAGGGACACGCCGAATAGGTCGCACAGCCACGGATCGAACGACAGGGTCTCGAGCGACAGCAACTGCGTGCGTTGCGCGTTGGACGGATCGGCGAAGCACGGCCGCTCGTCGCACAAGCGCGCCAGCAGGAACGACGACGACGGACCCAGCGCCAGACGTCCTTCGCCCGACAGCGCGCGCGCCCGCGTGCTCGTGTTGGCGATCCAGGCGAGCTTGGTGGCGCCGTAGTGCGGCGACAACGGCAGTCCGGTCAGTCGCCGCACGCGCTCGGCGTGCGCGGCGAGTTCGAGGACGCGCGCAGCACCCCGACGGTCCTGCCATGAAATCACCGGGGCCGCGACGCCCCCGGACTCGCGGTCCCAGGCGGCGCAAGAGCTGCGCTGCGTCGCCAGCCCGGCCGCCACGACGTCGTTGGCGCGCGAGCCGAGCTGCTTCTTCAAGTCGCGCAGGGCGCGCCGCAGCGACTGCACCAGCTCCTCGCCGTCCTGCTCCACCTCGTCCTCGCCGCGGCGCACGGTCGCCACCTCGACCTGGGCGCGCGCCACGACCTGCAGGGACTCGTCGAAGGCCAAGGCGCGGCTCTTCGAGCCGCCTTGGTCGAGCGCGACCACCAGACGCCGGCTCATAGCGGGATGGCGACGCCTTCACGCCGCGTATCGGCGCGAAAGAGCTCGCACAGCCGCGTCGTCGTCGGACCGCGCTCGGCGGAGATGGCGCGCCCGTCGATGGTCCGGACCCACGAGAGCTCGCCCATGGTGCCCGTGGTGAAGACCTCGTCGGCCGTGTGGAACTCCATCAGCGACAAGCGTCGCTCCTCGCAAGGAAGGCCAGCGCCGCGCGCGAGCTCGAGCACCACGCCGCGCGTGATGCCGGGCAGGCACGCGTCGGCGTGCGGGGTCTTGAGCACGCCGTGCTTGACGAGGAACACGTTGGTCGCGTTGGTCTCGGCTACGTACCCATCCATGTCGAGCATCAGCGCATCGTCCGCTCCAGCGTTGTTGGCCTCGATCTTGGCGAGGATGTTGTTGATCAGGTTGTTGTGGTGGATCTTCGAATCGATGGAGCTCGGACCGTTGCGCCGCACGGAAGAGGCGACCAGGGTCAAGCCGCCTTGTCCGTAGACCGGCGCCTTCCACTCGGCCAACACGATCAGCGTGCAGCCGTGGCGGTTGAACTTCGGGCTCATGCCGGAGGTCGTCTTCCTGCCGCGCGTCAGGGTCAAGCGCACGTGCGCGCCGTCGCGCATGCCGTTCGCGCGGAGGGTCTCTAGCACCGCGTGCTCGATCTGGGCGCTCGCCGGGATGTCGGCGAAGGCCAGCGCCTTGGCCGAATCCGCCAGCCGCGCGAGGTGCTCGCGCAGGCGGAACACCTTGCCGTCGTACACGCGCAGGCCCTCCCACACGGCGTCGCCGCCTTGCACGGACGAGTCGAACACGCTGACCACGGCCTCTTCGCGCGGCACGAGGCGTCCGCCGACGTGCACGAGGATGTTGGCGTTCCTTTGATCGGGAAGGAGCGGATCGGCTTGCATGGCTGCGGCTTCAGGCTCGGATGGCCAATCGGGACAGTTGCTCGTACATGGGCTGCACCTCGGCGAGCAGCGGACGCAGGCGCGGCGGGAAGGGCGCGTCCTTCGGACTCCATGGCGCGAAGCCGGTGGAGCGATGCACGCTGGAGTACCAATGCGGCGCCCAGGCGCCGTCCTCCGGGCGCGCGCCCGCCGGCCAGGACAGCATGGCCTCCTCGAAGCGGAGCCCCACGCGTGCGCACAACTGCGACAGCACCGCGCGCGGGTCCTTGAGGAGCTCCGAAGCGACCAGCACCACCGGCTCGCGCCCGAGGCGGCGCAAGTCCTCGAGGATCGACAGTTGAGCGGCGTAGCCAGTGTCCCGCAGCACCGGTTGGGCGATGTTCTCGGCGAGCGAGGGCAGCATGTCGCGCGGATCGCGCGTCAGCAGCACGTTGGCGCAACTCGCGAGGAAGTCGCGGTCGAGCTCGACGAGGTGGTGGGCCATCTGCTTGAGGAACAACACCGGACGGTCGCACGGTCCAAGCACGACGCTCCGCACCACGGCCGCGCCATCCGCGTCCTGCGAGGCCAGCACCTGCTCCCGTCCGGGATGCTCCACGCCGGTCGCGCGCAGATAGTGCGCGTACAACGGCTCGTCGACGACGCGCGTGTCGGCGCGCTGCGCGAATGAGTACATCAGGGCGGTCGAGACGTTGCGCGGCCCGGACCAGACATTCAGGCGCAGTTGGGGCGTCGCGGGGTCGATCTGCATGGGCCCCCAGTAATCTAGTGCCCCGAGGCGGTGGAAGCCCACAACGCGTTTCGCTAGAAACTCGTGCAGGAGGTCAGGCAAGCGCGCATGAACGAAGAAAGTCCGTCCTGGGGACTCGTGTTGGTCCGCATCGTGGTCGGCGTGGTGCTGCTGGTCGCCGGCTGGACCAAGGTCTCCACGGGGATCGGGGCCGAGTACGTCGAGGCCACTTCGCAGGCTTGGGCCGCGGCGCCCGGCTTTGCGCGTGCGTGGGGCGAAGAAGTCGTCCTCAAGCATCCCGGCTTCTTCGCCGCGCTCGTGGCCTGGGGCGAATTGGTGCTGGGGGTGGCCTTCTTCCTCGGGGCCTTCATGCGCCCCTTGGGCATCGCGGGGGCGATCCTGTTCCTGAACGGCGTCTTCGTGGTCGACCCGTCGCTGCAGCCCTTGTGCTGGCTGCTCCTGGCATGCTGCTTGGGCTGCGCCATCTCGCGCGCCGGCCGTCGCGCCGGCGCCGACGTGTTCCTCGACGAGTCGGCGCCCGCCTGGCTGACCTGGTGAGCGGACGGTCGGCGGAGGCGCGGCCGCGATCCGGGCTGGACGTCAAGTCTGCTTGACAAGCCGGCCGAGCTCGAACACGGCCGAGTCGATGCCGCGCGCGACCTCGAGGATCGAGGCGTCCTGCATGTAGGCCGGCGCGCTGACCACGCGCTGCTCGGGATCGACGCAGCACTCGTGCACCTTGCGCGGCTCGTGCCTGGCGCCCATGGCCTCCAAGGCCGCGGCCACGCCCCGGTCGTCTCCGATCGTCAGGCGCACGCCCTTGCCGCGCAAGGCCGCGGCCACGAGCGCAGGCGCGATGCACAAGGCGAGGATCGGCTTGCGCGCGGCGTGAAAGCCTTGGATCGCCCGCAAGGTCGCCGGCTCCACCCGAGCGTCGGCGCCGGCCGAGGCGAAGTCGCACAAGTTCTTGGCCGCCCCGTAGCCGCCTGGGAAGGCCAATGCGTCGAAGTCCGCCGGGTCGAGGCCGTCCAGCGGAAGGATGCGCCCGCGGGCGATGCGGGCCGACTCCGCCAGGACCGAACGCTGTTCAGCGACGCCCGCGCGCGTCGCGTGGTCGACGACATCGCGTTGCCGCGTGTCGGGCGCGTGGCACTGGACCTGCGCGCCGGCCCGGTCGAGCGCCAGCAGCAGCAGCACCGCCTCGTGGATCTCGCTGCCGTCGAGGAAGCCGCAGCCCGACAGGACGATGGCGACCTTCATGGCGGAGCCTCAGGCGGGACGCACGACGATGTCGCCCAGCACCTGGAATTGGCAACCGAGGCGCGCGCCGGCCGTGGAGGTGCACATCTCGACGGTGTCCTTCTCGTCCTTGCTGATCGGCGAGACGTTGCCAGCCGGCTCGACGACGCACACGCAGGTGCCGCAGCTGCCGACCGTGCAGCCGAAGTCGTGCGGCGCGCCGGACTCGTCGCAGAACTCCATGAAGCTCTTGCCGGTGGCGCACTCGTAGGTCTTGCCCGTGTTCGCGAAGGTGATCTTGGCCATGGTTCTCGCTTGGTGGTGCCGGTCGCAGGGTCCAAACTGTAGCGGCCGGAGCGCGGACGCGACAGTCCGCCGCGCCGGCATCTCGACGACCATGAAGATCAACGTGCAAGCCCCCTCCATCCCGCACGACTCCGAGCGGGCGCGTCCGGCTCCGCAGGAGGCGCCGGGGACGCGCTCCACCTTGTGGCTCGTGCGCCACGCCGAGGTGCACGCGGACTGGCGCGGCCGGGCCTACGGAGGCCTCGACGTGCCGCTCGCCCCCGAAGGCGAAGCAGAGACGCGCGTCTTTGGCGCGCGCTTCGCGGAGCGGCCTGCCAAGCCGGCCTTGGTGCGCAGCTCGCACCTCGCGCGCGCCCGCGCCATGGGCGAGTCGATCGCGCGCTCCTGCGGCTCCATCCTCGTCGTGGACGAGCGCCTGCGCGAGGTCTCGCGCGGCGATTGGCAAGGGATCCCCTCGGCCGAGTTCAAGGCGCGCTGGGAAGCGCAGGCCGAAGCCTTCCGCGCCGATCCGTGGAACTGGAAGGGCCATGGCGGCGAGAGCGACGCCGACATCTGGGCGCGCGCCTGGCCGGCGGTGGCGGAGACCTTGCTGGCGAGCGGCGGCGCGACCTGCGTGGTGGCGGCGCACTACAACGTGATCCGCGTGCTGGCGACGCGCCTCTTGGGACTGCCGCCGCACGAGAGCTTCGTGTTCCGCACGGACACCGCGTGCGCCACGGTGCTCCGCGACGAACCCGCGGGTTTCAGCCTATTGGCGCAGAACGTCGCCGATCCGCGCGCAGTGGGCTGAGCGGAGCGTCGATCCATGCAGCCTGTCGTCTGGATCGCCCCCGACTGCAGCCATCCGCCACGACGCGGCGGGACGCTGCGCCTGTGGGGACTGCTCGCCGCGGCCAGCCGACGCGCGCGCATCGAACTCGTGGGCGCCACCGCCGACGAGACCACGGCGGAGCGGGCGCGCGCGCGCTGCCGGGAACTGGGAGTGGAGCCGCGCATCGTGGCGCGCGGACCGGCCTTGCCCGCCTGGCGGGCGCCGCTCGCGGCGCGCATCGAGCGCAGCGACACGATCGTAGCGCTCGGCGGTGGCGTCATCGGCGACGTCACCG
>SXXH01000175.1 GCA_005789645.1 Planctomycetia bacterium | reverse complement strand
GGTGGGCTTGGCGTGCGTGGTGGCTTCGACGGTTTCGATGCAACCACCCTGGTCGACCGCCACGTCGACGATGACGCTGCCCGGGCGCATAAGCTTGAGATCGACGCGCTTGACGAGCTTGGGCGCGGCGGCGCCGGGGATCAGCACCGCGCCGACGAGCAAGTCGGTCTCGGGCAGCAGTTCGCGCAACGCGTACGGCGTCGAATAGAGCGTCGTGCAGTTGGGCGGCAGCACCTCGTCGAGGTAGCGCATGCGATCGAGGTTGACGTCGAGGATCGTCACGTCGGCGCCCAGCCCCGCCGCCATGCGCGCGGCTTGCGTGCCGACCACGCCTCCACCGATGATCGTCACCTTCGCGGGCCGCACGCCCGGCACGCCACCAAGCAGGATGCCCGAGCCACCCATGGGCTTCTCGAGGTACTTGGCGCCTTCCTGGATCGCCATGCGACCGGCGACTTCGCTCATCGGCACGAGCAAGGGCAGCGTGCCATGCGACTCGAGCGTCTCGTACGCGAAGCCGTAGCTCTTCGTCTTCACGACGCCGTTGGTCAGCGCCTTGTCGGCGGCGAGGTGCAGGTACGTGAACAGCGTCTGGTCGGGACGCATCATGGCCCACTCGGGCTTCAGCGGCTCCTTGACCTTCAGGATCATGTCGCACGAGGCCCACACGCCCTTGGCGTCGGAGACGAGCTTGGCGCCGGCCTTCTTGTACTGCTCGTCCGACAACCCGGACCCCTCGCCAGCCGTCGCTTGCACGCTGACGTCGTGCCCCTGGGACACCAGGCGGTCGACGCCCGCCGGGGTGAGGGCCACGCGGTTCTCGTTGTTCTTGATCTCCTTGACGACGCCGATCTTCACTGTGGACGGGGCTCGCCTGCGGACCCGCGGTGGTCCCCGCCGCGCGCCCGCTACCCGGGCGCGACCTCCAGCAGGACCCCGCCTGCGCGGCGAAATCTCGGGGGACGAGTCTACGAAGCGGAGCGGTGTCGCGAAAACACTTGGCAGGGCATCTAGCCGGCGCTATTCTCTCCGCCCCAACTCAAGGGCGATTAGCTCAGCTGGCTAGAGCGCCACGTTGACATCGTGGAGGTCACTGGTTCGAGTCCAGTATCGCCCACCAGACACGCGAGCGGGGCTCCCACGGACGATCGTCCATGGGAGCCCCGCCGTACTGGATCAACTGGCTTGCGTCGCGCGAGCGATCGACTCGCCAAGCGGCGTTGAGCGCCCGGAAGTGGTAGGCGGCTGCGGCCTTCGTCTTGTCGTCGTTCTGCTGGTTGCGGTTCCAGAGCGGCGCCGCGCTGTCTTCCCCAGTGGCGCCGACGATCATCGTGCCACCGTGGACAAGGACCGCGCTCGCGGCCGACCATCACGGCAGCCACTGCACCAGCACGCCGTTCGTCAAGTTGAAGCGCGCGCTGTCCGTGCAGAAGGTGGCGTTGGCGTCGCGGTACCAGGCCTGGTACGTGCGCGACACGCCGCCCTGCGCGGGGATGGCGCCGCGCGCGCTGATGGCCTGCGCGCCGGGCACGGGCCACTGCGAGGCTCCCCCGACGTTGGCGGTCGTGCCGAGTCGGATCACCGCTCCGGTGGCGCAGCGCAGGCCGTCGCCGAAGATCGTGCCGCTCGACTGCGTCGTGCCTTGGAAGTAGAGCACGCTCGACGTGGGCGTCATGCCCGTGCCGACCAGCCGCAGCGTGTCGTTCGCGACGAAGGGCAGGCCCGTCGCCACGAGGCGGCCGCCCGCGGCGTTGGCCGAGTTGGCGCAACCGCCGCCAGCCGAGCCGCTGTTGGCGCAGGGACAGGCGACGCCCGTGCCATCGCCGAAGCAGAAGCCGACGCCGCCCGACTGGCACGCGTCGAGGATGCCATCCTGGTTCGTGTCGCCTTGGCAGGTGTCGGGCACCAGGTTCCCGTCGCAATCGCCCACTCCGGAAGCGACCTCGCAGCTGTCGATCGCGCCATTCTGGTTGCAGTCCTGCGTGGCGACCTCGGCCGGATCGTCGATGCCGTTCAGGTTGCAGTCCGCCAGCCGGTGGTACAGGTAGGCCGCGCCGGCGTCCTGGGCCGAGTTGTCGAACGGCGCGAAGGGACCGCTGGTCGAGGCGCCGTCCTCGCGCGTGGCGCCCACGGCGAGCAGCGCTCCGTCCAGATCGACGGCGAACCCGAATTCGTCGTACGCGTTCGTGTTCGAGGCCTTGACGTAGCGCGCGTCCGTCCACGCCCCGGCGCTGTTGCGCCGCCACGTGTACACGGCGCCCGCGTCGGAGGCCGCGTCGTTGAACGGATCCCCGGCGACGCCGGTGGAGCTTCCATCCTCGGCCGGCGCTCCCACGGCCACCATGTCGGCGGAGATGGCGACGCTCGATCCGAAGTAGTCGTCCACGTCGCCCTGCGCGGGACGCAAGGTGGCTTCTAGCACCCAGGCGTTCGACAGCGGATTGGTCGATGGCCGGTAGATGTGCGCCGCGCCGGAGTCCGGCTTGCCAGGGGCGTCGGCGTACGGTTCGCCGACGACGCAGCGATTGCCGTCGATGTCGACGTCGTCGCCGTAGTACGCGTCGATGGAGGGTTGCGCCGACTGGAACGACTCGCGTTCCGTCCACAAGCCCGTGGTGCTCGAGCGCTCGAACAGGAACGCCATGCCTTGGGCGTCGCCAGTGATGTAGGTACGGGGAGCGCCAACCAGCAGACGGTTGCCGGAAAGCGCCAGCGAGTCGCCGAAGACCCCGCCAGACACAAGCAAGAAGCCGCCGGTAACGATCGAGGGCTTCACGTACGCCTCTTGGTACCAGAAGCTGGCGCCCGCGCGTCGAAACACGTACGCGGCGCCCGCGTCGTAGGCGGACTCGTCGCCCTGCGGGCCGTTGATCGACGTCGAACCGCCATCCTCCCACGGTGCTCCCACGGCGATGAGATCGCCGGACACCGCGACGGAGGAGCCGAACCGATCGCCGAAGGGGTCGTTGGGCAGGTCGCCTTGGGAATTGGAGGCCTTCAGGTAGGCTTGCTGGCTCCACGTCTCGATGCCGCCCAGCATGGTGCGCACGAACACGTAAGCCGCGCCGGAGCCCTCGGCGCTGTTGTCGAGCGGGTTGTCGTTCACCGTGGAGGACGCACTGGCCTCCTAGGGCGCCCCCACCACCAGGATGTCACCGTCGATGTCCACGCTGTAGCCGAAGGCGTCATGCGCGTTGGCGTTGGAGGCCTTGAGGTAGGCGGTTTGGGTCCAACCCCACTGGCCCGTCGCGCCGGGAGTCAGTCGGTACACGTACACCGCGCCGGAGCTGGCGACCGAGTTGCTGGCCTGGTTGCCGTTGACGCCGGTGGCGCCGGAATCCTCGAAGGGCGCCCCGACCACGAGGGTGGTGCCGCTGATGGCGATCGAATACCCGTAGTTGTCCTCCGCCCCAGGATTGGAGGCCTTCACGTAGCGGTCGAACAGCCAGTCGGGGGACTGGGCGAGGGTCGAGGCGGCGAGTGTCGCAACCAAGAGGGCGGGAAGGAGGAGTCGGGACATGGTGGTTTGCCTTTCGATCAGCGCAGTGGTCCGGGAGGGGCGGGCTGGAGCCCATGTGCAGGACTCAATTGCCGTCGCCGCATGGATCTCCGCGGATCTCTGGCGACAATCGTCGCCGTCACCCTAAACCTCCTAGAGGCCGAAACTTGCGAACACGCGCAGCCGCACTCAGTCACACCCGCCAAGGCCCCGGAGGCCCCTCCGTCAACGCTCACACCACGGCCCGCGCTGCGTAGTCTCTAGCGCCACCCACGCACCAGCATGCCGCCCATGTCCATGCCCCGCACCACCTTGTCGCTCCTCCTGCCGGTCCTGTGCCTGTCTCCGCTCCTCGCGCAGGAAGGCGGTCGCCCGGTCGACCAGAAGCTCGCCCGGCGCGTCACGCCCATCGTCGAGGTCGCGCGCGACGCCTCGCCCACGGTCGTCTACATCAAGACCGAGGCTGTACAGGCCGAGCAGGACTTCTTCGGCCGCATGTTCGCGCGCAAGGTCGAAGGTTCCGGCTCGGGCGTCGTCATCCACAAAGACGGCTTCATCATCACGAACTACCACGTGATCCGGGGTGCGCGCGCCATCACCGTCCAGTTCGACGAACAGTACGACTCGAAGCGCTACACCGCCGAGGTCAAGAGCTTCGTCCCCGAGGAGGATCTGGCTCTGTTGAGGATCAGCGGCGCGCGCGAGTTCCCCGCCATCCCGATGGGCACGAGCTCCGACTTGATGCCCGGCGAGACGGTGGTCGCGATCGGCAACCCCTACGGCCAGACCTACACGGTCAGCACCGGGATCATCTCGGGCCTGCACAGGAACATCCAGATTCCGCAGGAGAACCTCGAGTTCGACGACTTGATCCAGACCGACGCGGGCATCAACCCGGGCAACAGCGGTGGTCCCTTGCTGAACATCAACGGCGAGTTGATCGGCATCAACAACGCGATGAACAGCGTGGCGGAGAACATCGGCTTCGCCATCCCGGTCGACCGCGTGCGCAAGGTGCTCGAGGAACAGCTGCTCGCGCCGGAGTCGTCGGACACCTGGCTCGGCTTCGATGTCAAGTTTTCCGACCACGCCCAGGTGAAGAGCGTCGTGCCGGGCAGCCCGGCCAACATCGCGGGCCTGCAACCCGGCGATTGCATCGTCAGCATCGGCGGCAAGGCGGTGGTCAAGCCCGACGAGTACGCCTTCGCGCGCGCCGCGGTGAGCGCGCAGAAGGAAGTCGAGATCGTGGTGGAGCGCGACGGCGGCAAGCGCCAGTTGAAGGTCGAGCCGTGGAATCGCGTCGATGGGCAACTGTACGAGCGCATCGGCGTGCGCCTGCGCGACGTCGAGGGCCGCAGCAACCGCTGGATCGAAGTGCGCGAAGTGCGTGGTGGCTCGCCCGCCGCCAAGCTCGGGCTCAAGGCCGGCGACGTGCTCGAGACCGCGCGGCCCCTGGTGGGCGTCCGTCCGCGCGCCTGGCGCCTCGACGACAAGGAATCCTTGGCGCGCCTCGTCGCACCCCTCGACCGCGGCACGCGCGTGGAGCTCGACGTGTACCGCGACGCGGACGGCGACAAGCGCCTGACCGACGCCGACCTGCTGCGCGGCACCTTGACCCTCGACTGAGGCGCCCCACCCGAAGACATGCAAGGCGGGGGCCGCGTCGGTTGTCCGACGCGGCCCCCGCGCTTGGCGGGTCCGCACCCACCCACCCACCCACCACCATCGAGTCGCCCTGCCCCGCTCGCGGGCTGCGCACTCAACGGAAGGTCAACACCGCACCGCGGCCTTGCCCTCCCATCACGACGCTCGAGCCGTCGATCCCTTGCCCGAAGGTCCGATCGCGCGGGCTGCCGATGGCGATGTCGTCCGCACCGATCGCCACGCTCGCGCCGAAGTCGGCCTCGGCGTGAGCCGCTTGCGAGCGCAGGACCTTGCCCAGCTCGAGGCCGCCAGCGCGCCGCGTGTAGACGAAGGCCGAGCCGATCGGCGCCACGGGAATCGCGCCGTCGACCTCTTCGCCCAGCGCCGCGCCGATGTCGCGCGGGGCTCCGACGCACAGGGTGTCCTTCACGAGCGCCACAGCGCGGCCGAATTGCTCGCCACCAGCGACCGCAGTGCCCTTGATGTAGGCCTCGAACAGCACGAGCTGGCCCTTGAGCTCGAACATGTACGCGGCGCCAGCGTTGGGCTTGGTGTTGTCCAGCTGATCGCCACCGACGCCCTCCGCGCCCGAGTCCTCGAACGGAGCGCCGATCACCAGGCGGTCCTTCGACAGGTCGATGCTCTCGCCGAACCCGTCGAGCGGCTCGGCGTTGGGCGCCACGAGCTCGGCTTCCAAGTCGAAGCTCGCCGTGGTCGGCCCGGCGCGCAGCAAGTAGGCCTTGCCACGCAGACCATTGGCGCCCGGCGCTCCGATGGCGAGCCGAGTTCCGAACGCGGCCAGCGCCGAACCGTATTCGGCGGCCACGGCTGCGTCGGGGGCTTGCAAGCGCTCTCCGAAGCGCAGTTGGCCGCCTTCGAAGCCGAACGTGTAGACGGCGCCCGCCCGTTGCGCGGCGACCAGCGCGCCGCCCGACGCGAGGCGCGTGCCTTCCTCGGGTGCCCCCACGGCGACGACGAGCCCGGCGACTTCCACCGCCGCGCCGAAGCTCGACGTCCTGCGCACGGTGGCTGCATCGGGCTTGAGATAGTGGGCTGGGGTGAACAGACCGTCGATGCGACGGAAGACGTAGGCCGCGCCGCAGTTGGTGGCGTTCTCGTCGACTTGCGGATCCACCTGGGTTCCCGAGCCGTCCTCGCCCGGAGCCCCGACGACCAGGAGATCATCGTCGATGGCCACGCTGGCGCCGAAGTTGTCGTCGGCGCCCGGAACCGGCGCTTGCAGGCGCGCGATCTGCGCCCAGGCGTCGCCGCTGCGCTCGAACAAGTAGACGGCACCGGCATCGGCCAACGTGGCCGCGCCGAATTGCACATCTTCCGTGGGCGCACCCACGACGAGCAGCCGTCCATCCATGGCCACGGCCGAGCCCAGTCCATCTCCGGGGCGGGCGTCGGTCGACTTGACCGAGTTCGCTTGGCGCAAGTCCGCGGCGAAGTCGCGCTGCACCAACATGCGCACGGTGCGCTGCTCGCCGCTGGCGGGCAGGCTGGCGACGAACTCGAAGGTGTTGTCGCCCTCGACCACGCTGGCCTCGAGCTCGCCGAAGCCTGCGTCCTCGAGGCCGCTCGTGCCGGTCGACACGGCGCTCGGATTGGCGTAGATCGGCCGCAGCAAGAGCTCGTCGCCCAGGAAGGGCAGGCGCAGCGCGTACTCCTCGGCCAGCGGGTCGAACTCGCCGATCAACTGCGCCTGCGCGGGCAGACCGAGGTCGAGGATCTCGAGGTCGTCGACTTCGCCCGCGCCGGGCGGAGTCGAGCCGCCGCCGCCACCACCACCCCCGCAGGCGACGAGCGTGAGGGGCCAAGTGGCGAGGCACAGGGTGGGGAGCAGGTTCAGCTGGCGCATGGCGATCTCCTTCAGGCGCTTGCAGGGTTTGGGTGGGTGGTCGCGCGAGGCGCCGAGCGCCCCGCACCCCTCGAGACACCCCGACGCCGGCCTTCCAACCGGAATTTCATTCCGAACCGGGCAACACGCCCTCGTCACATCCCTTGTCCGGCGCAATACTTGGAGTCGCGCTGCCGATACAGACCAGCCACTCTCCCATGAAACAAGCCTTGGCCAAGTTCACCGAGCGCTTCGGCGGCGTCATGTCGCGGCTGCTCTTGTCGGTCCTCTACTACGGAGTGTTGGGCCCTTTCGCGCTCGGCTACCAACTGGTCGCCGATCCGCTGCACCTGCGTCGCAGGAAGAGCGGCAACTGGACTCCTTGGCCGGAGCGCAACTCCACCTTGGCGCAAGCGCGCAAGCAGGACTGACATGCTCGTCCTGGGACTTTCGTACAACTACCACGACTCCGCCGCGGCGCTGGTCAAGGACGGCGTGCTCGTCGCCGCCGCCGAGGAGGAACGCTTCAGTCGCGTCAAGCACGACTCGGGCTTCCCCGCACTCGCCATCCAGTTCTGCCTCGACACCGCCGGCGCCACGATCGAAGAGGTCGATCATGTCGTCTTCTACGAAAAGCCCTTCGTCAAGCTCGAGCGCATGCTCTTGACGGCGATGGCGACGTTTCCGAGGAGCGCCGCCGTGTTCCGCGAGTCGATGCAGCGTTGGTTGACGGACAAGCTGTGGATCAAGTCGCAGCTCGCCGCCAAGCTCGGCATCGACGCGCAGAAGATCCTCTTCTGCGACCACCACATGAGCCACGCGGCGGCGAGCTTCTACACCTCGCCCTACAAGGACGCCGCGATCCTGACGATCGACGGCGCCGGCGAGTGGACCACCTCGACGATGGGAGTCGGACGCGACAGGAAGATCGAGATCCTCAAGGAGATCCGCTTCCCGCACTCGCTCGGGCTCTTGTACAGCGCCTTCACCGCGTACTGCGGCTTCGAGGTCAACGAAGGCGAGTACAAGCTGATGGGCATGCATCCCTACGGCAAGCCGCGGCATGTCGACAAGATCAAGGAGCTGATCGAGATCGCGCCCGACGGATCGCTGTGGCACGACATGCGCTACTTCGCCTACCACCATTCGCCCGACTCGACCTTGTCGGCCAGGTTCGCGGAGCACTTCGGACGCCCGGCGCGCGATCCCAAGCTGGGCGACAAGTCGCTGGATCCGTACTACTGCGACATGGCCGCCTCGATCCAGCAAGTCACCGAGGAGGTCGTGCTGGCGATGGTGCGCCACCTGCACGAGCTGACGGGCATGAAGAACCTCGTCATGGCCGGCGGCGTGGCGCTCAACTCCGTGGCCAACTACAAGGTGCTGCGCCAAGGGCCGTTCGAAGAGCTCTACATCCTGCCCGCTCCCGGCGACGACGGCGCCTCGGTGGGAGCCGCGTACTGGGCCTACAACCACCTGCTCGGCAGGCCGCGCGGCCCGGCCCTCGACCACGCCTACCTCGGCTCGTCCTACACCGACGCGCAGATCAAGCAGGTCCTCGACGCGCACCAGATCCCGCACGAACACATCGCGGACGACGAGCGCTTCTACGACCGCGTCGCGCGCGAGCTCGCCGATGGACAGGTCTGCGGTTGGTTCCGCGGACGCTTCGAGTTCGGGCCGCGCGCCTTGGGAGCGCGCTCCATCATCGCCGATCCGCGCAGGTCGGAGATGAAGGACAAGCTCAACGCGACCATCAAGTTCCGCGAGGCCTTCCGGCCCTTCGCGCCCAGCGTGCTCGAGGAACGCGCGGACGAGTTCTTCGAGATCCCCGACGCCCAGAAGCACTTCCCCGCGCGCTTCATGTTGTACGTGGCGCCCGTGCGCGAGGAGAAGCGCGCAGTCCTGCCCGCCATCACGCACGAAGACGGCTCCGGGCGGCTGCAGACGGTCTACAAGGACACGAACCCCGCCTACCACGGCATCATCCGCCGCTTCGGCGAGCTCACGGGCGTCCCGGTGATCATGAACACTTCGTTCAACTTGAAGGGCGAGCCGATCGTGGAGTCGCCGGCGCACGCCTTCAACACGTTCTCGCTCTCCGGCATGGACCTGCTCTTCCTCGGCAACTTCATCGTGAAGAAGGACGCCAAGAAGAAGATCGCCGAAACCCGCTTCCACCTGCGCCACGAGGGCGACACGGTGACGGCCATGGTGAGCTGACGATGCGCGGCCTCAACATCCTCCTGACGCTGGCGATCCTGGCGCTGATGCTGGCCGGCGCCTTCGAGGTCGGCCTGCGCCTGATGGGCGCGGGCCCGCAACCCACCATCCACCGCTTCGATCCCGAGCTGGGCTGGGAGAAGACGCCCTTCGCCGAGTCGCGCCGCGTCTCGCGCGAGTTCGATGTGTCGTTCCAGATCGACGCCTTCGGCTTGCGCGACGACTTCGTCGGACCGGACGTCCCCCAGGACGCCCAGCTCGCCCGGCAGCGCGCGCGCTTCCTCGAACGCACCCCCGACGCGCTCGCCAGTCCGGCTCGCGGCGACAACCGCCGGCGCGTGCTGGTGCTCGGCGATTCGTTCGTGCTCGGCTACACCGTCGATCGCGAGGCGCTGTTCGTCGATCTGCTCGAGCGCCGCTACCGCGCCGAAGGCCGCGCGATGGATCTCGTCAACGCCGGAACCGAAGGTTGGTCGACCGACCAGGAAGTGGTCTGGTACGAGCGCAACGCGCACCGCTTCGACGCGGACACGGTGGTCTTGTGCACCTACGACAACGACCTTTGGTGGAACTCCCAACCCGCCTACCGGCGCTTCCCCAAGCCGCGCTTCCAGCCGTTGGAAGCGGGGCAGCAGCCACGCCAGGAGGCCTTGGTCCTGCGCGACCCCGGCGAGCGCACGCCGTGGGAGCGCACGGCCCTTGGCTCATTCCTGTCGAATCTGGGTGAACGCCCGACGCTGTGGACTCCCGCGGGCACCGACTTGAAGCTGGACTTGGAGTCCACCGCCTACTTCATCGAGCCTCCTGCGGAGATGGTCGAGGCCATGGTCGCCGAACGCACCAAGGCCGCCCTGCTGCACCTCCAGCAACTGTGCACCAAGCACGGCGCCGCCTTGCTGGTGGCGCCCATCCCGAACAAGGCCGCCATCGTGCCCGCCGCGCGCGAGCGCTTCCTCGCCAAGTTCGCCGCGGTCGAAGGGCGCATCCGGCCCGACCAACCCGTCGAGTTCGTGCTGGGCTTGTGCCGCGAACTGGGCATCGCCTGCGTCGATGCGCGTCCCGCCTTCCTGCGCGCGGCCGCGGCTGGCGAGTCGCTGTACTACGAGTCGGACTGGCACCTCGATCCGTCCGGCAACGACGCCTTCGCGCGCTTCCTGCACGGCGAGCTCGATGCCCGCGGACGCCTGGCTCCCGCGACCAAGTCGGCCGACTTCCCGCCGCTACCGGACAAGCCCCTGCGTTGGAAGCCCTTCGCGCTGTGGGCCGCGCTGACCGTGGTGCTGGGCACGCTCTACCGCCGCCTGTACCAGGACGAGTCCGCCCTGCGCGCCTACGCGCAGGTGGCCGTGCTCGTGGGCGTCGTCATCGGGATCGCCATCGGCGGCTCCAAGGTGGTCGCGTCGATCCCGCCGCCCTGGTCGCTGCTGCTCGTGCTGGCGCTGGTCTCCGCGCTCTTGACCTTCATCGTGGTCAAGCTGGGACCGCGCCTCGGCACGGCCGTCGAGTTGCTCGCCGCCTTCACGCGTCGAGGGCACTGGTACCTCATGCCGCTCGTCGTCGTGCTCGTGACGATCGGATCCCTGCTCGTGGTCGCCGCCAGCTCGCCGCTCGTGGCGCCGTTCATCTACACGCTGTTCTAGGATGGAAGACCGGGGCGTGCCCAAGCCATGAAGAACTTCCTGCGCGAAAACTGGCCTTACCTCGTGGTGCCGCTGGTGGTGGTCCTCGGCGGACTGCTCCTGCTGGTGCTCACCAGCGACGAAGGCTGGGAGTTCAACTACAAGATCTTCTGACGAGACCCGCTCTCGTGGTGGATCCCGCGCGCCACGGCGTCCAGCGCTGCGTGCCACGCCCTGGTTTCAAGCCGGAGGCTGGAAACCAAGGCGCCGCAGCAAGTCGAAGCCCCCGCACGCCTCGGCCACCAGCAGCTCGAGCCGCACGTCCTCGTCGATCATGACCCGCTTCAAGCGCGCCATGTCCGCGCCGGGGCGATTGGTGCCGGGATGGGTGGTGGTCGACGAGGTGTAGCCAGCCGCCATCACGGCGCGCGCGGCATGCTCGTCCCAGTCCCACTCGCGGCCGAAGGGATAGGCGAACGAAGCCGGCGCCGCTCCCAGTTCACGCGCGATGGCGTCGCGCGAACCTTCGATTTCGCGACGCTGCTCGTCGGGGCTGCACCGCGACAGGATGGCGTGCGACTCGGTGTGCGCGCCGATCTCGTGGCCCTCGCGGGCCAACTCGCGCGCCTGCTCCCAGGTCAAGTACAACCGTTCGCACAACTCGCTCGCGGCGAGCCCCTCTTCGGACAGCAGGGCTTCCAGCACGCGCTCGCGATCGAGGCGGTCGACCTCGTACTTGAGGACCCGCTTGATGTGGTAGGTGTCGCCGCCACGAAGGCGCAGCGTCTCCTCCAAGATCGACACGCCACGCTCGTCGCGCGCCAAGGCGCGGTAGCGCGCCACGAAGCGCTCGTGCCCCATGTGGTCGAGCAGCAGGAACAAGCCATGGGTCCAGTTGAGCCTGCGCTCCGTCAAGGCGCGCGTCTCGAGGTAGATCGTGGCCTTGGCGCCGAGGCGCGCCAGGAGCGGCGCGAGGTGCGTCAAGTTGTCGGCGTAGCCGTCGTCCATCGTCAACACGACCGCCGAACGCGCGAGCCGGCCCGAACGCAACCGCTCCGCCGCCTCGCCCATCGTGAGGATGTCGTAGCGCCGGGCGAATGTGGCGAGGATCCGCTCGAGGTCCGCGGCGCGGATCTTCATGTCCTTGGACAAGGATGCGTTGCTCGGCGCCGAGACGCAGTGCCCGGCGAGGACCAGGACGCGAGGAGCCGAGCACCTCTGGACGAGGCTGTGCAGCCCGCTCACCCACAAGAGCCGCGCCCATGCGTCGCGCAGGGCCAACTTGAGCTTGTGCTTGGACATGGGAGGCGTGCGTGCTCGTTGGAAGACTAGCCTATGCGCGGCGCGGCGACGAATGCGAGCGTCGGCCGCGCGACTCAACCCATGGTCTCGTCGTCGCGGTCGGCGTCGGTGAACCACCAACTCGCGGCGTCGAGGGCCTCGCGCGCCACCGGGTGCCCGTGGTCGTGCAGGTGCACGATCACGAGCAAGTGGTCGTGGGCGCGCGGCGGCTGGAAGCCCAGCGACGCCAAGCGCGCGCCCCATGCGGACCCGTCGATGGCGTTGGCGCGCAGCGCGCAGGCCCCTAGTTCGCGCGCCAGCCGAAGGGCGTGGGCACCCAACGCTCGCCACGCCCCTTCGTCGATGCCGCAGGCGTCGACCAGCCAGGCGACACCGTCGGGAGCGGGCTTCTGCAGCACGAGCCACCCGACGAGCTCGCCCGAACGACGCAGCCCGAAGACGCGGAAGGCGCGCGAGGGGCCATGGAAGAAGCGCCAATCGAGCCACGCTGGATCGCGCCGCAGCACCAGCGGATGCTGGGCCTCCAAGCGAAGCGCCAGCGGCTCGACCTCGGCCGGGAAGGCGCTCCACTCGACGACCTGCGCATCGCCCGCGTCCAGGGAAGCGCGCGCTCGAGCCGAGCGCCAAGCCGCGAGCGGCGTCGTCATGGCGCGCCAGCGTCCTTCGCGCCGCCGCACGAGGCGGGCTCGCGCACCACCCTCGAGCCAATGCGTGTGCGTGCGGATCGTGCCGGCTCGCACCCACCCCATCTGGAGGAAGATGTGCGCGCTGCGCCGGTTGGGCAAGCCGTAGACGAAGGGCCAGCCGCGCGCCTTGGCCTCCAGCATGGCGCGCGCATCGAGGGCGCGGAACAAGCCCAGCTTGCGCCACTGCGGGTGCGTCATGACATCGCCCGTCTCGCCCACCGCGGCCGCCTCCGCGCGCCGGCCGCGCGGCACGAGGATGCGCGGTCCGCAGGCGTAGCCGCACACTGCGTCGGCGTGCGGTGGCCCGGACAACAGCGCGATGCTGGCGCCGTGCGGGCTCTGGTCGTAGCGCCACGCCAACGCCGCGGCGGTCACCGGCTTCTTGAAGCACTGACCGGCGAGGCGCGCCTGCTCGGCACGCTCGGCCGGACCGGCGAGGCGCACCACGATCTCCGGCGCTTGGCTGGCCAGCGAGGTCACTTCAGCTTGACCGGATCGGCCGGACGAGACGGCAAGGCGGCCTTCCTTTGGCGCACTTCCTTCTCGAGCTCTTCGATGGCGCGTTCAAGCTGCGGATCGCGCCCGGCGAGCACCGCCGCCGGATCGTTGTCGACCTCGATGTCGGGCGCGACGCCGACGCCTTCGACGGCCCATTGCCCGGAGGCGTCGCCGTGGCCGAACTCGGGCACGTTGACCGTGCCGCCGTCGAGCAGCGGTCCGTGGTCGGTGATGCCGATCACGCCGCCCCAAGAACGCTTGCCGACCAGCTTGCCGAGGCCCGCGTTCCTGAACATCCACGGGAAGATGTCGCCGTCCGAGGCGCTGTTCTCGTTCAACAAGCAGATCATCGGTCCGGTGAACACGGTGCCGGGGTAGGTGCGGGGGAACTGGTCGTGCCGCGAGTACGCGGTGCCGAGCAGCACGCGCCGCAAGCGCTCGAGCACCATCTGGCTCACGTTGCCGCCGCCATTGTTGCGGTCGTCGATGATCAACGCTTCCTTGCGCACCTGGCCGTAGTACCACTTGATGAACTCGCGGATGCCGTCGGCGCCCATGTCGGGGATGTGCAGGTAGCCGAAGCGTCCGTTGGAGAGCTTCTCCACGAGCGCGCGTCGACCGAGCACCCAGTTCAGGTAGTTGAGCGACTCCTCGCTCTCGATCGGCCGCACCACCACCTTGCGCGCGCCTTCGAGTCGCGGCTCGGCCCCCACCAGGAGTTCGATCGGCCGCCCCGCCTTGCCGCGCAGGACCTCGTACGGATCCTGGTCGGGACGCAGTTCGACTCCGTCGACGGCCAGCAACCACTCGCGCTCCTTGACGTCGACGCCGACCTCGGTCAGGGGCGAGCGGTAGCGCTCCTCCTCGTTCTGCCCCATCAAGATGCGTTCGATGCGATGCCGCCCGGCCGTCGGATCCAGGACCAGGCGCGCGCCCAGCAAGGCCACGCCGTGCCGCTTGGGCGCCACCCACTCGCCGCCGGAGACGTAGGCGTGGCCGGCATTGAGCTCGGCGACCATCTCGCCCAGCACGTAGTTGAGGTCGCTGCGATGCGCCACGTGCTCGACCAGCGGCAGGTAGCGTTCCTTCAGCGCGTTCCAGTCGTAGCCGTGCATGTTGGGCGCGTAGAAGAAGTCGCGGAAGCGGCGCCAGACCGCATGGAAGATGGCGCGCCACTCGTCCTTGGGCACGCGCTGCACCTCCAGGCCGTCCGTGTCGACCGGCTTGGCTCCGTCCTTGCCCTTGGGGCCGGCGTCCATCAACTTCCAGCCGCCGGCGTTCGCCAGCAGCTTGGAGCCATCCATCGAGACGCTCCAAGCGCGCACGTCGCTCGCCAGCACGACGAGTTCGCGCTTGTCGAAGTCGAACGCCACCAGTTCGCGCTTGCGATCGCCCGCTCGTCCATGGAACGAAGCGCCGCCGCGCGTCGTCAGCAAGCACTGCGCGCCTTCGGCCAGTCCGCCGTAGTTGTCGGCTTCCACGGGCACGCGCACCACGCGCGCGGCGAGCCCCTCGAAGTCGATCGCCACATCGGCGACCGCGGGCTTGACGTCGTCCTTGGGCTTGTCCTCGCCGGGGCCGACGACGGGCGCGGCCTTCTCCACGGTGACTTCGTCGCTTCGCGGCGCGAAGGGGTGCGCGGCGCCCTTCCTGAGGCTCAAGCCGTAGATGCCCGTCGTGCGGTTGACGGCGAAGTTCCACTCGAGTCCGGTGAAGAGCTGCGGGGCGAACTCGCGGTCGGAGAGGAACCACAGCCATTGGCCGTCCCGCGAGAAGACCGGGCTCGACTCGTTCCACAGCTCGTCGGTCACGCGCGTCGGTTCGCCGCCGCGCAGCGCGACGATCCACAGGGAACGCAGTTCGTTCGCGTCGCCCGCGCTGTAGGCCACCCATCGCGAGTCGGGCGAGATCGATGCGTCGCCGCCCCAACCGGCGGGGTCCTGCGCGAGCTGCGTGCGCTCGCCGGAGGCGCTTTCGACGCGCCAGATGCGGCCCGAGGCGGAGGCGTGCACGAGGCACGAACCGTCGGGTGCCCACTGCAGCGAACTGATGCGCTCCGCCAAGCCCCGCGACAACTGGCGCGGCGGCGCCGAAGCGTCCTGCGGGGCAAGCCAGATCTCCTCCTCGCCCGAGGCGTCGGACACGAAGGCCACCTGCGCGCCGTCGGGCGACCAGGCCGCCAGGCGCTCGTGCGCGCCGCCGGTGCGCGTCAGGTTGCGCGCATGGCCCTTTTCGATTGGCGCCGTGTGCACGTCGCCACGCGCGGAGAAGAGGGCCCGCTCGCCCTTCTTCGACAACCCCGCGTCCTCGATGTCCCCGCCGGCCGCGACGGGCTCGGGGCGGTACGCCACGCCGTCGTCGGGGACGCGGATCGAGAGGGTCGACTGCTGGTGGGTGCGCGTGTCGTACACCACGAGCTCGCCACCAAGTTCGTAGACGATCTCGCCGTCCTCGCCGCGCGAAGCCCAGCGCACGTCGTGCGTGGTCGAACGCGTGCGCTGCTGCAGCTCCTTGTCGGCAAGGCTCCAACTATGGAGATTCAAGGTGCCGTCGCGATCGCTGACGAACCAGATCGAGTCGCCGATCCACATCGGATCGCGTTCGGTGCGCACATGGTGCGCCACGGGCTCGAGCTTGCCGGTCTGGCGCTCGTAGATGTAGAGGTCCTGCGCCCAGCCACCCTCGTAGCGCTTCCAGGTGCGGAAGTCGCGCGTCAGCGGCGAGTACACCACGCGCCGCATGTCGGGCGACAAGTCGCCCGCGCCGGAGACGGGCATCTCCAGCGCGGTCGCGGGGCCGCCCTTGAGCGGCGCCAAGTACAAGCGTGTGTCCGTCAGGTCCCACCCTTCGCGCATGGAACGAAACAGGACCGCCTGCCCGTCGCGCGACCAGCCATGGACCTGGTTGTCGTAGCCCCAACGCTGCGGCAAGGGGCCGCGCGCTGGATAGAAGGTCAACTGGCGCGGCACGCCGCCGTTGGCGGGCACGACATAGACCTGTTCGTCGCCATCGTACTGGCCGGTGAAGGCCACCCAAGCGCCGTCCGGCGAGAAGCGCGGGAACAACTCGAGCCCGGGATGGGACGTCAAGCGCGTCGCGTCGCCACCGAGGCGCGGCGCGAGCCACAAGTCGCCCGCATGGCAAAAGACGACCTTGTCGCCATGGATGTCGGGGAAGCGCAGCAGCTTGGTCTGGGCTTCGAGGACCGGCACGAGGCCGACCAGGGCGGCGAAGACGATCGGGATGCGCATGCCCGACAGGTTAGCGTCCGCGCCGACCGCAAGCGCGCAGGGCGCCTGCGCAGGACGCGTCGCGCGCCCCGCATCCACGCCAGATCCGCGCAGCGGAGCTCAGGAGACCTTCGAGTGGCGCTCGTGCTCCTTGACCGCCTCTTCCATGACGCGCGAGGCGACGTTGGACGAGGTCGGGGGCGGCACGAGGCCGAAGGCGCGACCGAGGCGCTTGCGGCCGAACTGCGGGTTCTCGAGGTAGTACAGCGAGCGCTCCATGAACCGCTTGGCGCGTTGGCCGTAACCGTAGTACCAGCGCTCGTAGCTGCGCACCATGTTCTTGCGCAGCTCCTCCAGCTCGACCTGCGTGAAGTGCTCGTGCTTGTACGCCGAGCGGTTGGAGGACACGTAGTTCTCCGACAAGTCGGTCAGGTCGATGTTGGCGAGGTATCCGTCCCAGCTTTCGGTGCCGATCAGCGGGTTGAACACGCTCACGCGCACGAGGTCGGGACCGGCGAGCTTCAGGACCTTCTCGGTCTCCTCGATGTCCTGCTTCGTCTCGCCGGGAGAGCCGACGATCAGGTAGACCTTGGCCCAGATGCCGGCGCGACGGGTCATCTTGGCCGCCTCGACGATCACCTCGGGCGTCAGGTCCTTCTTGAGCACGTCCAGCATGCGCTGGCTGCCCGACTCCCAGCCGTAATAGATGCGGCGGCAACCCGCGCGGTGCATGTGCTTCAGGAGCGGGTAGTCGACGCAGTCCGCGCGCGTGTTCGCGATCCACTCGAACTTCAGGCCGCGGCGCAGGATCTCGTCGCACATCTCGTGGATGCGCTTCTTCCTCAGCGTGAGGATCTCGTCGACGAACAGGATCACGCCCGGGTTGTAGGTCTTGACGATGTGCTCGAGCTCGTCGACGATCAACTCGGTCGAGCGCACTCGGAAGCCGCGTCCCGTCAATTCCTTTTGACAGAAGATGCACTTGAACGGGCAGCCGCGCGTCGTGAAGACGTACGCCAGGCGCTCGGGGTTCAACCCGAAGTAGCGGTCCATCGGCAACAGGTGCCGCGCCGGGATCGGCAGCTCGTCCAGCTTCTTGATGAGCGGCGGGGCGGCGTTGTCGATCACCAGCTGCTTCTCGCGCATGGCGGCCAGCCCCGGGATGTCGGCCAAGCCCTTCCAGTCGTCGGAGTCGACATGGCGCACGAAGCGCGGCAATGTCTCCTCGGCCTCGCCCTTGAGCACGAAGTCGAAGTGCCCGGAGTCGAGGAAGATGCCTTGGTCGACGGACGCGTGCGGTCCGCCCATGATCGTGATCTTGCCGCGACTCTTGGCGTACTTGGCCCACGCGATGGCGCGGCGAATGTTGGGCGTCAAGGCGTCGAAGCCGATGATGTCGTTGCGCTCGATCGCCTCCTTCATGTAGGCGTCGTTGACGATGCGCTCGTCGCACAACTCGATCGGCAACTTCTCCTTCTCCATGCAGGCGCCGAGGTACGTGATGCCGAGGATCATCGACAGCGGATCCTCCTGCACGTGGGGCTTGACGTAGGTGAGGAGCGTCTTGCGCATGGAACGGTGCTTGGGTGTCGGCAGGAGCTACGCGGCGGCGAGCAGGCGCCCACAGGCCGCCATGACTTGTCGGACAGGAACTCTAACCCACCCTAGAGGTTTTCGCAAAGTACGTCGCGACAGCGCTTTGCATCCACCTCTCGGAGGCCTGACCGAGCCTTCATGTATCGTCCCGCAAGCCCACGAACCTGAGCGCGTTCCCTCAGGAAGCGCGAGCCTTGGCGCGCGCCGCGGCGTACTCCTCGAGGTATTCGTCCGCCATGCGCGGCAGGAGGAAGCGCTCTTCCAGCCGCTCGCGGCCCGCCGCGCCCATCCGCGCGCGCAGGTCCTCGTCGTCGAGAAGCCGCGCGATCGCCTCCGCGCAGGACTCGACCTGGAAGGGATTGCGCACAAACCCCGTGACGCCATCGACGACGACCTCCGGCGAGCCGCCGAAGACCGTGGCGACGACCGGCTTCGCGTGCTCCATCGCTTCGAGGTTGACCATGCCGAAGGTGTCGAAGCAGATCGACGGCGTGACGAAGACATCGACCGCGGCCAAGGCCGCTTGCAGTTCGTCGCCCTCGAGCCAGCCAGTGGGCACGACCAGGCCGTCGACGCCCAACTCGCGTGCCAGCGCCTCGAACTCCCGTGCGTAGACCTCGCGACGTCCCATCACGAGCAGGCGCAAGTCCGCGAAGCGCGGCGCGAGCAACCGCAGCATGCGCAACAGCTGCTTGACGCCCTTCTGCTCGTGCAAGCGCCCGCCGATGGCGATCAGCCTGCACCCCTCGATGCCGAACTTGCGCCGCAACGCCTGCACCGACGCGGCGCCGGGCGAGTCGGCGCGCAGCTCCAACGCGTTGTGCACGACGCGATCGACGCGCAGGCCGTTCGCCTCGAGCGCGCGGCCCAACTCGGCGCTCACCACCGTGGTGCGGTGCACGTCGCGCTCCAGGATGCGACGAATCGCGGCGTTGCGGAAAGGGTTCCAGCGCAGGCGTTGGCAGGGCAGGCACTTCGAGGGCCGAGCCTGGTAGTCGCGCAGTTCGCCACCGTGCTCCTCGCCGCCGTGGAAGCAAGTCAGCTTCTGGTGGCAGAAGGTCATCACGTCGTGCGCGGTGTGCACCACGCCAGCGCCCGCGCGGCGGGCGGCGGAGAGCGTGGCGTACGAAAGGTGCTGGTGCACGAGATGGGCGTGCACCAGATCCGGACGCTCCGCCGCGAGGACGCGCGCGAAGCCCTCGCGCGTGCGCGAGTTGTCGAGGCTCGTCCAGGCGCGCCAACGCGGGTTGTAGTCGCTGAAGAGGCGGTGCACGACGAGCCCGCGCGCATCCGCCACGCCCGCCTGCGCCGGATCCTGCACGGCGGTGGCGAGCGCCGTGTGATGGCCGAGGCGCCGGTAGTGCGCGGCCAGCTGGTGCACGAGGCGCACCGAGGAACCGATGCGTTCGTCCTCGAGGTCGTTCAGGAACAGGATGCGCATGGCGGCGACTCAGGCGGCGCGCGGCGCAGGAGCGTCGTCGAAGGACTCGCGCGTCTTCAACACCCAGAAGATGTAGCACAAGTGCACCAGCACCCAGCTCTGGTACAGCGAGATCCCCCACGCCATGCCGGTGTAGGGAATCGACTTCACGAAGACCACGTTGAGGGGGATCGTGATGGCCGCGCCCAGCGCGGTGAGCCACAGCCAGGCCTTGACGCGGTTCGTCGCGATGTAGAAGGCCTCGTTGGCCGTGGCGAAGGTGAACGGCACCGCGCCGGCGCACAGCACGAGGTAGTAGACGGAGACCGGGCGGGCGTAGTCGGCCGGGAACAGCCAGCGCACCAGCGGCTCGATGAACGGGATGCCGACCAGGATGGCGCCGCCGAGGACCAGGCCGGAGCCCAACGAGACGCGCGTGTACAAGCGGCGGAACCCGCTCCAGTCGCGCTTGCCGGAGAGCCCGCCCAAGGCCGGTAGCGCGGTGCGCGAAACGCCCTGCATGAGCATCAAGGGGATCGTCAGGATGCGCTGCGCGATGTGGAAGTAGCTCGTGTACTCCGGCCCGACGAAGCGCGAGATGACGAGGCGCGGGAAGACCGTCAGGAACAGCGATGTGCCGTTCTTCAGCAACCCCACGCGCAGGCCGAGGCGCAGCCCTTGGCGCAAGGGCACGTCGCGCATGCGCTCGACGATCTCGCGCGCGCCGGGCAGGGGGGCTCCCCCGTCGAGGCGCGCTTGGCGCCACAACTCGATCGCCAAGCCCGACCCGAACAAGGCGGCCACCACCGTGCCGATCACGGCGCCCAGGGCGTCGCCCGTGATCAACGTGCCGAGCACGACGAGGAACAACCGCACGATCTCGTCGGCGTTCTCCAGCTGCGCCAAGGCGCGCATGCGACGCGTGCCTTGGAAGGCGGTGAAGGCCACGGCGCGCGGCAGGTCGAAGATGGGCTCGAGGCACAGGATCAACGCCCACCATCCGACCTCGGCCGAGCCGAACCAGCGCTCGCCGATCCATGGGAGGACGAACCAGCCGACGAGGAAGATCGCGAGGCCGAAGAGGAGGATCGACTTCGCCACGAACGCCACCCAACCAGCCGTCTTCTCGGCGTTGCCGCGCGCCGCCGCGGCGGCGATTTGCGCCACCGTGGCTGGCACGACGCCCGTGTTGACGAGGAAGTGCAAGGCGCCCTGCAGCGCGATGGCGGTGACCAGCAGCCCCTGTCCTTGCGCGCCCAACAGGTAGGCGAGCAGCACGGTGGACACCATCTGCGACAGCTGGTTGACGACCCCGGCGACCTGCAGGGTGGCGGTGTCGCGCATGAAGCGCGAACGCACCAGCTCGCCGAGGCGCCCCTTCACCGCCGACCCCGGCGTTCGAGCGCCTGCGCGTACAGGGCGGCCACGCGCTCGGCGTTGTCGCGCCAACTGGAGCGCTGCGCGTGCCGTCTCGCGCCCTCGCCCAATTCGCGCCGCAGCGACTCGTCGTCCACGAGTCGCGCCAACGCCGCGCGCGTCGCCTCGACCGTGGGCTCGACCAGCAGCCCGGTGGCACCGTCGAGGATGGCGTCCTCCGCGCCGCAATCGCGCGTGCCGATGCTCGGCGTGCCGCAGGCCGAGGCCTCGAGGTACACGATGCCGAAGCCCTCGAAGCCACCGTCCTTGGCCGTCACGGGCGTGTGCAGGAAGACGAGCGCGCGCTGCAGCAGATCGACCTTCTCGTCCTCGGAGACATTGCCGAGGAAGTGCACGCGCCCTTGGCACCCGGCCTGTTCGACCTGGCGCAGCAGGCCGAGGTGGTACTCGTCCCGCACGCAGTTGCCCACGATGTAGTGGTGCAACGCAGGACGATCCTTGGCGACCGCCAGGAACGCCGTCAAGCCCAGATGGTGGCCCTTGCGCTCCTTGACCTCCGCGATCGTCAAGGTGTACGCGCGGCCGTGCCAAGGCCGAGCGCCAAGTTCGCGCGGCGCGGCGTAGTGCTCGGCGCGCACGGCGTTGCCCACGACCACGACGCGCTCGCGCGGCAAGGCGCCAGGCGGGAGGCGCGACTCGACTTGGTGGCGCGTGTAGTTCGACACGCACACGAGGCCGTCGAGCCGCGCGAAGGTGTCGACGGCGCGCGCGCGGTGGCGCGGCTGATCGAGGGGCGCCACGCTGTAGGTGCCGTGCGCCGTGGCGATGCAGGGTCGCGCGGCCAGGCGCGCCGCCTGCGCAGCCAGCCACGAGTGCGGGTAGTCCTTGGTGGCATGCACGAGGTCGACCTCGCGCGCGGCCCATGCCGCCTGCGGCAACGACCAAGCCGTCGACGCCCAGAACCGAGCCGGGCTCATGTACAGGTAGTAGTCCGGCGGCAACGCCACTTGCCAGCGCCAATGCGCAGGCAAGCTGGGCGAGTTCGGCCGGTGCTTCCTCGCCAACAAGAAGCGCGGCTCGAAGCGCGGGATGCACTCTTCCAGGGCCGCCACCAGCCGCGTCGTGTAGCGGCCGATGCCGTCGAGGTCGGACAGGCTGTCGGTGAGGAACAAGACCCGCATGGGCTTCCGGCGCGTGGAGCATAGCTCTTCGCAGCGCGCGAAGGGACTGCATCGGATGCGCCGGGGGTGCGACCTTTGCCGCGCGGACGCAGTCGGAACTTCCTTCCGTGCTACCTTCTCGGCATGGCGCGTGCGCGAGGACGAGTCGACCGGACGGCGGAGACGCGAGTCGACAAGACAGTGGAGACGCGCGCTGCCGGCCACCCCGCCGCGTCCAGCTGGACCGCGCCCGAAGCGCGCGGCGCCTTCGGCGGGTTCATCGGACCGAAGAACCTGTTCGAGCTGGTGCGCACGAGCGCACCTTGGCTGGTGGACGGATCCCATCCGGCCCACGGCCCGGACCTTGTCCCGCTCGAGGGCCGAGCCGTCGAACACCAAGGCGGATCCCGCGGCTGGTGGCGCATCCTGCTGTCGGATGGTTCCCATCCCGAGGCGACGCGCGCGCCGACGCCGAGCGCGATCTCCGACTACTTCGCCTTGTGCTGCGCGGCGCACTTCGCCTCGGCCGCCACCTTCGTGCCGACCGACGTGGACGCCAAGATCCGCCACGCCTTGTGGCTCGATCAACAGGACGACGACGAGCTCGAGCGCATGCTGGGCTTCGCCCTGCGGCTTGGCGAGTGGGACGTGTCCCCCGTCAGCGCACGCCTCGTGCGCCACGCCGAACACGCGCCCGTGAGCGGCCACGACGGCGAGCGGCTCTCCGTCCTGGGCGGCGCGTTGATCGGTGCCTGCGCACGCGGCATGGACGCGCGCGCGGCCGAGATCCACGCGGCGATGGAGGCCGAACTCGAGCGGGAGGCGCGCGCCTTCCTCGACGCGGCGCGCGCCAAGGATGGCGAGCTCGCGGCATTGCTGCTCGCCGCGGCCCTGACCCACAACGCTGGCGATGTCGGACAGAGCCTCGGCGGCAAGCACGCCGCCGTGGTGCCCGAGGCGTTGCGCAAGGACCTGCTCGACTTGGCGCGGGAGCGCCACGACAGGCACGCCGGCGCCTATGCGTTGGCGGCGGAACTCTACCGCCGCATCCTCGCGCCGGAGGGCCACCGCAACTACCCGTTGCGCGAGACCAAGTGCTTGCGCAAGCATCCAAGCCTGCTCTATCCCGTGCCGCCGCTGGTCGACGACTGGGGCGCGATGGTGGCCACGACGCCCTGGCTCGACACCGCCGAGCGCGCCGCGGTCGTGGCGGCGCTGGTCGACGGCCTGCGCCGTGTTCCCGGCCAGACGGCCTACCAACGCGCCCTGGCTGGCTTCTCGCTTTCCTGGCCTGCAGGGTTGTGGTCGCGCGAACTCGCCCAGCACCTCGGCACGCGCACGCGCAAGGAACTCGAGGGACACGAGCTGCGCAAGGCGGTCGAGACGCCGCGGCGCAGCTTCGAGGCATCCCTGCGCAAGCGCGTGCGCACCGTGCTCGACTCCTGAAGTCGACCACCTGAATGTCGGCCCTTGAGGCGCGCCGCGCGCTGTGCCAGCGTGGCGCGGCATGACCGCCGCGCCTTGGATGTCGCTCGCCGTGTTCGCGCTGGTCTACCTGGCCATGGCGCTGGGGCGCGTGCCGACCTTGCGCCTCGATCGCACGGGGGCCGCGCTGCTTGGTGCGTTGGCTTGCGTGGCGCTGGGATTGGTGGACGCGGCCGAGGCGTGGGCCGCGATCGACGTGCCCACCATCGCGCTGCTCTTCGCCATGATGGTGCTCTCGGCGCAGCTCGCCTCCGCCGGCGCTTGGACTCGACTGGCTGCCCGGCTGGCCGCGGCGCGCACCAGCGCCGCGGCCTTGCTTTTTCTCGTCGTGCTCGCCTCCGGCGTGCTCTCGGCGGTACTCACCAACGATGTCGTCTGCCTGGCGCTCGCGCCACTCGTGGCGGAGGTCGCCGCGCGTCGCGGCTTCCATCCATTGCCGCATTTGCTGGCCTTGGCCGCGGCCGCCAACGTCGGTGGCGCGCTGACCTTGATCGGCAACCCGCAGAACATCCTGATCGGACAGGCCCTGCGCCTGGACTTCGCCGACTACCTGCTCGTGGCCGCGCCGCCGGTCCTCGTGGGTCTGGCGCTGGTGTGGCTCGTCGTATGGTGGTCTTGGCGGGCGCGATTCGAAGCCGGAGGGACACCACGGGTCGCAGCGCTGGACGCACCGGCCTTCGACGCCTGGCAAGCGTGGAAGGGGGCGCTCCTGGCAGGCGCCACGATGCTCCTGTTCCTGCTCGGCGATTGGCCGCGCGAAGCGGTCGCCTTGGGCGCGGCCGCCATCGTCTTGTGCTCGCGCACCATCCGCGGCTCGGACTTCCTGGCGCGCGTCGATTGGCCGCTGCTCGTGTTGTTCATGGGCCTGTTCGTGGTGCACGCCGCCTTCGCGCGCGGCGGTTGGATGCACGGGCTCTCGAGCTGGCTGGCGCATTCCGGCATCGACCTCGCGCAGGAGGACACGCTGTATTGGCTGAGCGTGCCGCTCTCGAACCTCGTCTCCAACGTGCCGGCGACCATGCTCTTGCTCGAGGGAGGCGTGCCCGCGGTGCTGGGCGCGCACCTCGCGCTCGGCTCGACCTTGGCGGGGAACTTGTTGCTCGTCGGCTCCATCGCCAACTTGATCGTTGCCGAGGAGGCGCGGCGGCGCGGGATCGCCTTCGGATGGCGCGAGCATGCCAAGGCGGGCGTGCCCATCGGACTCGCCACGCTGCTCGTGGCGTGGCTGTGGCTGCGCCTCTTCGCCTGACAGACCAGATGCGACAGCCGGAGCGTGGCTGTCGACACGCGCCTAGGAGTCGGCGGCGCGCCCAGTCCGTGGACCTGACAACTCGACGCACAAGCCTCGCGGCCGCAGGCGTTCGAAGCGCAGCTCGAGTCCGTGCTGATCGGCCATGTCGCGCACGATCGCCAGCCCGAGTCCGCGACCATCGGGGTGCCGAACGCGCGCCGCGTCGCTGCGCCAACTGCGCTGGGACAAGCGCGCCAGCTCCTCCTCCGAGACTCCCGGCCCATCGTCGAGCACGCGCAAGCGAAACCGCCGGGCACCGTCCTCCTCGAGCACGATGGCCACGTGTCCGCCATCCTCGCCATGGCGCACGGCGTTGTGCACGAGGTTGTTCAAGGCCTGCTCCCAGGCGGTGGGATCGCCCTCGACCACCAGGCGATCCTCGGGCACGCCGCACTCGACGCGAGCTCCGCGCACCGCCGCCACGAGCCGCTGGCGTTGCGCCACCTTCTCCACGAGGGATCCAAGGTCGAGCGGGGTCCGCACGTCGCGCGCCACCCCGGCGTCCATGGCGGCCGAAGCGCCGAGGTTCTGCACCAACGCCGACAAGTAGTGCACCTCCTCCAGCGCGGCGCGCACGCGCGCCGGTTCGACAGGGCGCCCGAGGCGCAGCTGTTCCTCGAGCGCGGCGAGCTGCATCTGCAGCACGGTCAAGGGCAACCCCGTGTCGTGCGTGGTGTCCTCGACGAAGCGCCGCAAGGCTTCCTCGCGCCGCGCCGCGTCGCGCGTCCGCTCGCGCAAGCGCGTCGAGACCTCGTCGAAGGTCCACGCGAGCTCGTCGAGCTCGTCGCCACGTCCACGGGCTGACGCGGCCACCGACCCCGCGACCGAGAGCGACCCATCGGGGACCTCGGCCATCTGCACGACTTCCCGCAGCCTGCGCACGCGCCGCACCAGCGGGCCGACCGCGAGCACGGCCGCCAGCACCAGCACCACGCCGAGGACGAGCGCCGTACCCAGCGTGTAGACGCCACCGAACGGGCCGAAGGCGCGCTCGTCGACGCGGCGCACCTGCACGAGCGCGGCGGGGCCATCCTCCCAAGGCATCTTCACCAGCACGCAGCGCCATTGGACTCCCAGATGCGGCTCGCGCCAGGCGGCCATGCCCATGCCACCGGAGGCGAGCTCCACGGCGTCGGCGGAGAGGCGCGGAGCATCCGGATTGAGCGACGCGCCCTTGGCCGAGTAGGCCCACAGCATGGGACGCTCGCGCACCAACGCCAGCGGCGGTCCCTGCGACGGGCGCGCGTGATACTCCTCGACCAGCAGCCGCTCGAAGCTGCCTGGGGGCGGCAAGGCGGACGCCGGTGGACGCCAAGGCCGCGCGGGAGGGTCCTGGAAGGCGAACGGTCCAGCCTCGGCTTGCTCGCGTCCGCCCGATTCCATGCGCGCGAGGGCGAACTCGCGCAAGGCGGCGTCCAGCGACTCCACGCGACGATGCTCGATCCAAAGCGCCGACGCCGCCGCGGTCGGCAGGAACACGGAGACGAGCAACAAGAAGAGCCGCGCCAGCAGCCGCGGCCTGCCCCTTGCGCTCGCGTCAGGGACCGCGGGCATGGCCGGCGTCGCCCGTGGAGGGATCCTCGGGCGCCTCGAAGCGGTATCCGACCCCCCACACGGTGGAAATCCACGCGCCGCATGGACCCAGCTTCTTGCGCAGGCGCGAGACATGCACGTCGAGCGTGCGCTCGTTGCCTTCGCGGTCGGGATCGAGCACGTGCTGGACCATCCAACCGCGGGCGATCGCCGCCCCGGCGCGGCGCACCATGGCGTGGAGCAAGTCGAACTCCACGCGTGTCAAGTCTACTTGACGACCTTCGACGGCGACCAGCCGCGTGGCGGCATCGAGAAGCAACGAACCGTGCGCGTGCTGTTCCGAACGCTCGAGCGTCGGCCGGCGCAGCCTCGCCAGCACCCTCGCCTTCAGCTCGTCCGGCCAAAAACGCGCCACCCGCCGTACCCTGATCCGCACGCTGGAAACCATCCTGCGGCTGGCGCACCCGCTGATTCCTTT
>SXXH01000019.1 GCA_005789645.1 Planctomycetia bacterium | reverse complement strand
GCTTGGAAGGCTGACGTTCTACCATTGAACTACACCCGCGAGGCGACGAACCACGCGCGAACGCGAGGAATGCAGGCCGGTGGATCCGGCGCGCGCCTGAGACCGAGACCGTGCAACGCGCCGCAACCTCCATCCCACCCGCGAAAGCCGGAAACCGGCATCGCGAGCAAGAAGGAAGGTGGTGGGGAGAGGCGGATTCGAACCGCCGAAGGCTGAGCCAACGGATTTACAGTCCGTCCCGTTTGACCGCTTCGGTATCTCCCCGCTTGGCGCTACCCAGCTCACGCCCGCGGCGCGCACCCGAGGATGCGGACGCTCCCGCGGCGGCCCTACCCAGCGCGAGAGCGATCTCGCGACTGAGGGCACCACACCGAAGGCCGTCCCCACCTCTCCGCGCACGCCCTGGCGGCGGCTGGCTGCTCGATACTCGGGTCCATGCGCAGGACGCGACCCACCATCGGCCAAGGCGCAAGGGAGCAGACTTTGGGGTCAATCGCCAACGGTGAGTTGGCAAACGACCCACAGCCCAAGATCCGCAGTTGCAACTGCCGATGACCAGCCCTTCCGGGCCGGGTTCGCGTCCCGCTCCCTCGAGTCTTGTCGAGAAAGGGGGTCTCGTTGTCAGGGAGCGCTTCGTCGTGGACACCCGCACGGCACGCTAGGCCGCGACTGATGCAGCGACCACCCGATCGCCACCCGGCCTGCGACCGGGCGGCGCGAGCTCCGAGGATGGAGCCAGCGGCGGGACTCGAACCCGCAACCGCCTGAGTACAAATCAGGTGCTCTGCCAATGGAGCTACGCTGGCGCCGTGGGCCTCGAGGGCCCGTGGAACCCGCGCAGCCATCGGCCGGGCGTCGCCTGCATCGAGCGGCGTCCGTAGCTTGCGCCGGGGCGCCCTTCGACGAAGGGAGCAAAGAGTGTAGGGAAGGACTTGCAGCGGTCAAGGTTCCACTGCCGAAATCCAAGTGACGCCTTTCCCTCCACCTCCGGCGCCCCCCTTGCGGGCGCGCACCAGCATGTGGGCCCCTGCATGTGGAACCTCCTCCGGGCGCTCGGACTGCGGATCCGTTCGCGCAGGCCGTCGGCCTTTCACACCGCCCGGAGACTCTCGCGATAGCCCGCCACCGCGCGCTCGAAAGCCGCCATGGAAGCGCCTCCAAAGCGTTCGAGCAGCGCATTTGCAAGCTCCAACGCCACGACGGCTTCGCCGACCACCGATGCGGCGGGCACGGAGGTGGTGTCGGAGCGCTGCCAGGTTGCGGGCACGGCCTCGAGGGTCGCGAAATCGACGCTCGGCAAGGCCTGGCGCAGGGTGGCGATGGGCTTCATGGCGACGCGCAGCACCAACGGCTCGCCGGTCGTCATGCCCCCCTCCAGCCCACCCGAGCGGTTGGTGGAGCGCCCGTAGCGGGTCCCCATGGGCCCATCCCCGGCCGGGCGAGCTTCGATGGCGTCGTGGGCCATGGAGCCCGGACGGCGCGCCAAATCGAAGCCGTCACCGAACTCGATGCCTTTCATGGCCGGGATGGAGAGGCACGCCGCCGCCAAGCGCGCGGTCAGGCGCTGCTCACCCTGCATGTACCCTCCCAGCCCCGGCAGCAGTCCATGGACGCGCACCTCGTACACGCCGCCAAGGGTGTCTCCGGCCGCCTTGGCCGCATCGATGGCCGCCACGGCGCGCGCGTCGAAGGCCGGATCCAACGAATAGACCGGCGAAGCGCTGCGCAGGGCGCGCCGAGTCGCTTCGGGATCGGCGAAGGCCGCCTCGATCGCCGCGTGCGCGGCGCGCTCTCCACCCAGTTCGACCACATGCGCGAAGATGCGCGCGCCGCAATGCTCGAGCAATTGCCGCGCGACTGATCCAAGCGCCGTGCGCATGGCGGTCTCGCGCGCCGAAGCGCGCTCGAGGACCAAGCGCGGATCGCGCACTTCGTGCTGCAGGCATCCCGCCAGATCGGCGTGCCCCGGTCGCGCGTTGGTCGGCACCGGCAGGCGCTCGATGGTGGCGTCCTTGTTGCGCACGACGAGCGCGAGCGGCGATCCGAGCGTCAGTCCGGCGCGCAACCCCGACAGGACCTCGCACGCGTCCTCCTCGATCTTCATGCGGCCACCGCGTCCATGACCGCCTTGACGCCGCGCCAATTCGCCTTGGATCAACGCCAAGTCCAGCGCGAAACCGCTGGGAAAGCCCTCGAGGATGCCCACCAGCGCGCTGCCGTGGGACTCCCCCGCCGTCGTCCAGCGCAAACCGCTCATGCCGCCCCTCCGTCTCCCGTGCACGCGCCGTCGTTGCCCGCGTCGAGCTCGGGGGAGATCAACTCCCACCCACCGTCATCATCGTCACCGTCATCGTCATCGCCCAGGCTGCCGTGGTCGCGGGCCGCGCGCTCGTCGGCCAAGCGTTCCGCGGCCGCGCGCCGCCGCTCGGCCTCCTCCAAGGCGCGCGTCAAGCCCGCTTGCAACGTGGCCAAATCGAAGGGCTTCTTGAGCGTGCCGAGCACGCCGGGGATCGCCAGCAAACGCTCGACCAGCGCATCGTCGAGGTAGCCCGACACGACCAACGTCGGCGGCAAGATCCCCGCCGCGACGAGCTTGGGCAGCTCCTCGTCGGCGCGCTCGGACCCGAGCTCGTAGTCCGACAGCAACAGGTCGGGCGCCTCCTGCGCCAACAGCTCCCTGCCGCGCGCGAAGCTCGGCGCGGTGCGCACCTCGTGGCCGAGCTTGCGCAAGAGCAGCGCGACCAACGCGACGATCTTCTCGTCGTTGTCGATCAAGAGCAGGCGCGCCATGCGCTTGTTGTCGCCCAGCCGGGCCCGGCGCGCAAGCGCCGCCTGCACGAGGACTCAGCGCGCCTCGAAGGAAGTGATCTCGTCGAAGCCCACCTCCATGGGCTTGCCGCCGAGCAGCACCAATGCCGTGCGCTTCTTCTTGTCGAGCTTCTTGACGGGCACGCGCTGGCGCAGGCGCGGCAGGAACACGAACTGGCCCTCCTTGAGGCCGTCGAGGAAGGACTGGCGCTTCTCCGACAAGGCCGCCCCGGACAGGTCGGCGTCGATCCCCGCGAGCGCCTCGAGAAGCTCCTTCTTCAAGGCCGCGGGCACCTGCTCCAGCCGCGGACGCAGTTCCAAGAGCCGCGCGCGAGCGGCACGCACGCGTTCCTCGATGGTGCGCTGCGCCTCGGTCTCGAGCAACTCCGAGCGGCGCTCGACGGCCTGGTGCTCCAAGGCGGCCGCGCGCTGCACCTCGGCTGCGGACTTCAACTGCGACTCGGCTGCGGCGCGCAATTCCTCGGCCTTCTCGCGCGCATGGCGCACCTGCGCGAACAAGCTCTCGCGCTCGGCGTCCTTCTTCTCGAGGCGTTCGCGCGCGCGCTCGACGAGCTTCGCAGGCAGGCCCAGCCGCCTGGCGACGACCAAGGCGCCCGATTCGCCCGGCGTGCCCACGATCAAGCGATAGCGCGGCATCAAGGTCTGCGGGTCGAACTCGACGCTGGCGTTCTCGGCGCGCGCCACGCGGAAGGCGAACTCCTTGAGCTTGCCGATGTGCGTGGTGGCGATGGTCGGAGCGCGCAACGCGACCAGGTGTTCCAGCAAGGCCTCGGACAAGGCCGCGCCCTCGTCGGGATCGGTCCCGCCCCCGAGCTCGTCGAGCAGCACCAGCGTGTTGGCCGTGGCGCGTCCGAGTCCCTCCTTGATGCGCGCGAGGTGCGAGCTGAAGGTCGAGAGGTTCTGCGCGATCTGCTGCTCGTCGCCGATGTCGGCCACGATGCCGTCGTAGAGCGGCATCGCGCTGCCCTCGCCGCAGGGGAACGGCAGCCCCATGCGCACGCACAACGCGGCCAAGCCCGTGGTCTTGAGCGCCAGCGTCTTGCCGCCCGTGTTGGGGCCCGTCACGAGCAGCAAGTCGAAGGCGTCGCCGAGGCGCAGGTCGATCGGCACGACCTCCTGGATGCGACCCGCCGAGACCTGTTCGACCAGCAGCGGATGGCGCGCCTGCTTGAGCACGAGCCCCTCGCGCCCCACGAGGCGCGGGATGCGCGCGCCCGCCTGCCGCGCGTAGCGCGCCGCCACCAAGGCGAGTTCGAGGCGCCCGACGCGCTCGGCGCTCTCCACCACGGCCGGCTCGTGCTCGAGGATGGCGCGCGTCGCCTCGAGGTAGACGCGCTCGATCTCGCGACGCAGGTCGCTCTCCAGTTCGACGAGGCGGTTGCCGAGCAGCACGACCTCGCGCGGCTCGATGAACACCGTCTCGCCCGATTGCGAGCGGTCGTGCACGATCCCCGGCACGCGCCCGGAGCTCTTGGCGCGCACCGCCAGCACCGGACGGCCGCCGCGGCGGTGCGGCGCGACATCCGACAACACCGCGCGGATCTCGGTGCGCGCCGTCAATCCGCGCAGCGCCGCGTCGACCGCCTCCGAGGCCTTCGACGACTCGCGCTTGAGCCGCGCCACGAGCGGCGAGGCTTCGTCGCGCACCGCGCCGCGTTCGTCGACCAGCTTGTCGAGGCGCGCCACGAGCGGCGCGAAGTCGGGCATGCCCACGGCCAGCGCGCCCAGCGCCGGCGCCTGCCTGACGATCGAGCGCAGCCACTCCGCCAAGCGCTCCACGCAGGCGAAGTACGACAACATCGCCGCCAACTCCTCGTCGGACAGCGGCCGTCCGGCCGTGTGCACGTGCACCAGCGCCGGCAGCGGATCGCCCGCGCCGGCGAGCGGCGGCTCGGCGCCGTGGCCGCACAGCTCGATAGCCTCGCTCGCGCGCGCGCAAGCGGCACGCGCCTGCTCGTCGCCCATGGGCGCCAACTCGCGCAGCATGCGCAACGAAAGCGCCGTTGGAGCGAGGCGCTCGTACAAGGGCCGCACTTGCTCCCAATCGAGCGCGCGCGCCGCGTGGCGCTCCAGCCGCTCGGCGCGCTGCTTGGCGCGCGGCTGCAGCGCGGCCGCCAGCGCCCCCTTCAGGTGCTGCGCTGCCATGGTCGGATGCTGGGCGTGGCTTGCATGGATCAGGGGCTTCAGCGCTGGAAGCGCCAGCCCCGAATCGTAACCGAGGTCGGCGGCCGCAGCGGGCGCTCGACCTCGAAGCGCGCGAGCACCCCGTCCTCTCCCAACCATTCGCCCGGCAGCAGCGCGGGCATGCGCGCGGCGATGGGCGCCAACCAAGCGCGATCCGCGCGCTCCTTCAGGTCGATCGGCTCGCTCCACAGGACCACGTCGAAACGGCCGGCGAAGTGCTTCAGCTCCTCGTCCCCCACCTCGCGCGCCGCGCCGAAGTACTCGAGGTCGATCGTCTCCTGCGCCGCGGCCAGGAAGCGCGCGTCGGAACGTCCTTCGTCGAGGAGCAGCAAGTTCAAGGCGCCGGGCGAGAGCTCGCTCGAGACCCCGATCCAGCCGATCCGCGCATCGGGACCGGCGGCGACGGCGAGGGCGGCGGCCACCTGGCGTTGTTGCGCTAGCGGCAGGCCGGCGGTGGGCGCCACGCGGCCCGACCAGCGGTTGGCGCGAGCTTCCAGAGTCGCGAGCTGGTGTTCGCGGACCTCTGGCTTGTCCGACAGGAGTCCCAGCGACTGCGCCAACCATCCCCGTTCCCGCGCCGCGCCCGGCAGCACGCAGGGCAGCAGCAGGGCCAACGAGATCCAGCGTCCACGCGACCAGCACGCCTCGAAGCCCGCGCCGACCAAGGGCGCCAGCGGCGCGAGCCAAGCCAGCTGGAACCGATCGAGGTGGAAGGGATGCGCCGCGATGGTCGGGACGAGCGCCGCAGCCAGCAGCCAGCAAGGCGTCGAGCCCTTGGCGCCCGACGCGCAAGCTGCCAGCACGAGCATGCAGACGGCGATCGAGGGACGCGCGAAGAGTTCGCAACCGGCGTACAGGGCGCGCAAGGTCCACGGCGTCGGGGCCAGCTGCGTGTTGCCGCCGAGGAAGGACAGCAGCGCCTCGCGATGCTCGTGCGCGCGCGCCGCGCCTTCGGGCAACGGCAACACGAACCACCACGCGAGCAGCAACGCGCCCGGACCAAGCAACCCCGCCAAGCGCCGCGCGCGGCGGAAGCTCGAGCCACGGCGCTCCTTCAGCGCCAACGCCAAGTACAGCGCAGCCGCGGCGAGGAAGCCGTAGTTCCACTTGGCGAAGGGCAGCGCCGCGACGAGGAGTCCGGTGGGCAGGCACCAGGGCGCCGAGGGGTCGTTGTGTGGTTGGTGCGCGACGACGCGCGCCAAGGCCCACATGCACACGGCGAGGAACGGCACCTCGAGGAACAAGGTGCCCGCGTAGCTCGACGCGAGCGGCGACAACGCCACCACGGCGCCTGCAAGCAGTCCCGCGCGCCAACCGGCGAGCAGCTCTCCGGCGCGGATCGCGCCCCATGTGGCGAGCGCCAACCACAACGAGCCGAGGAAGCGCGGCAGCTCCTCGGAGACGCCGAAGAAGCCTTCGAACAAGCCGGTGAAGAGCGGTCCGAGCGGCGGGTACTGCGCGCAATCGTGGAGCGCGTCGAAGAACCCGGCGAAGTCGCCCTGCCGCAGTTGCAGCGCCAAGCGCGCCGCCGGCTGCGCCAGATGCATCGACTCGTCCCAGCCCAGCCCCGGGTCGACATGGAGGCCGCCGGGATGGTGCGCGTGGGTGGCGTAATGCGCGAAGCCGACGAGAACCCCCAGCATGGCCGCCAAGCGTCGCGGAAGTGCGGCTCGCATCGGCCCCGATTCTAGAAGGACGCGCGCCCGACCTCTAGACTCGGGCTGGGGATGCGCACCGCGAGCCGCGGAGCCGGCGCACGCTCGGCGCCGCCTCCGCGGAGCCGACCGCTTTCGTGAACGCGGCCGAAGGACCACCATGAGCCAAGACAGCACGCAACGCTTCGAGACGCGCGCGATCCACGCAGGTTGGGAACCGGACGAGCACTGCGGCTCGGTCATGCCGCCGGTCTACTTGACGAGCACCTACAAGCAGGACGCGCCCGCCAAGCCGCGCGGCGGCTACGAGTACTCGCGCACGAGCAATCCGACGCGCACGGTCTTGCAGGAATGCCTCGCGAGCCTCGAGAACGGCTCGCACGCCCTGTGCTTCAGCTCGGGTCTAGCCGCCACCAACGCGCTGCTCGACCGGCTGGTGCCGGGCGACCACGTCGTCGCGGGCAACGATCTCTACGGCGGCACCTACCGCATCTTCCAGCGCGTGTTCGCGCGCTACGGCATCCGCTTCACCTACATCGACACCACCGACCTCGCGGCGCTGGAAGCGGCCATCGAACCGGCGACGAAGTACATCTACCTCGAGACGCCGACCAACCCGCTCTTGCGCGTGACCGACATCGCCGCCGCCGCGGCGATCGCGAAGAAGCACGGCAAGCTGACGATCGTCGACAACACCTTCGCCACGCCGTACCTGCAGCGGCCGCTCGATCTGGGCGCCGATGTCGTGCTGCACAGCCTGACGAAGTACTTGGGCGGCCACTCCGACGTGGTGGCGGGCGCGCTGGTGGTGAAGGACGAAAAGCTGCGCGACGAACTGGCCTTCTTCCAGAACGCCGTGGGCGGCACGCCGGGGCCGCTGGACTGCTTCCTCGTCTTGCGCGGCATCAAGACGCTCGCCGTGCGCATGGACCGCCACGTGCACAACGCCACGCAGCTGGCGCAGTGGTTGGAACGCCAGCCGCAGGTCGCGCGCGTCGTCTACCCCGGCCTCGCCTCGCACCCGCAGCATGCGCTGGTGAAGCGCCAGATGAGGGCGGCCGGCGGCATGTTGTGCTTCGAGTTGAAGGGCACCGTGGCGCAAGCCGACGCCTTCGCCTCGACCTGCAAGGTGTTCACGCTGGCCGAGTCGCTCGGCGGTGTCGAGAGCCTGGTCGAAGTGCCGGCGAGCATGACCCACGCTTCCATCCCGGCCGAGACGCGCAGGGCGCAAGGGTTGGCGGATGGCCTCGTGCGCATGTCCGTCGGCCTCGAGCACATCGACGACCTCGTCGCGGATTGCACCCAAGCTCTCGCGGCGGCCGCGCAGGCTTGACGCTCGCACTCGCGGGAAGAATGGACGCGGAGCGCTGTCCAGCAGGGCGCGCGACTTCAGACGCTTGCGCGCTCAGAAGATGCTGTCGGACTTCGGCGGAGCGGGCGGCGTCGCGGGCGGAATGAGCGGAGCGACGGGCTTGGCGGCCACCTTCGGGGCGGCGACCTTCGGCACCGGCTTAACCGGTTCTTCACGCTCTTCGCAGACCTTCTCGCGCATCGAGCGGCCCACCTTGAACTTGACGACCTTCTTGGCCGGAACCGCGACCTTTTGCAGGGTGCGCGGGTTCTGCGCGCGGCGGGCGGCGCGATCGCGCACCTCGAACACTCCGAACTCGCGGAACTCGAGCCGGTTGCCGGTGGCTAGCTCCTCGATGATCTCGTCCAAGAACATCTGGACGATGTCCTTCACCACGACCTTGGTCTGACCGGTGCGATCGGCGATCCGGTTGACCAGTTCCTTTTTCGTGATGGTTTCAGGTTCCTGCTTCATGGATCGACGAGGGGGAGGGTCAATGCTGCCGAGCTAGGACCGCGTGCCGTTGCGACCGCGGCTCCTCATTCTCCCCCCTACCTATCATCCCGTCAAGTCGCTACTTGCGACGCCCCTCTGGGAGTCCAAGATCAGCGTAACTGGCCCATCGTTGACCAGCTCCACGCGCATGTCGGCGCCAAAACGGCCCTGGGACACGCGCAAACCCCTATTTTCCAAGTTCCTAACCAGCTGTTCAAGCAAGGCGCGCGCCTCGGCCGGCGGGGCGGCACGGTCGAAGGACGGCCGTCGGCCCTTGTGGTTGTCGGCAGCCAACGTGAATTGGCTGACGACGAGCAGGGAAAGCCCCAAATCGAGCGCCGATAGGTTCATCTTGCCCGCCTCGTCCTCGAAGCAGCGCAGGTGCGCCAAGCGATCGGCCAACCACTCCACCTGCGCCGGCCCATCGCCCTTGACGACGCAGGCAAACACGAGCGCCCCTTGCCCGATGGCGCCCACCTCCTCGCCCGCCACGCTCACGCGGGCGGACAACACGCGCTGGACCACGCACTTCATCGCTGTTGCCTCCGGCCGGTCGACTCGCTGGCGGGTCGCCGCCTCAGCCGGCCTTCTTCCCGCGCGCGAGGCGCTGTGCCTCCAGCCGTTCGAAGCGCACTCGTGCGCGCAAGGCGCGCAACACCTCGAGCAGCTCGCGCGACGCGTCGCTGCGTTCGTGGATCGTGCGCCAGACCTCCTCCGCCCTGGCCGGAGCACCTAGCGGCCCTTCGAGCAGGATGGCTTGTTGCACCAGCGGCAGCAGATCGGCCGGATCGGCGACCGACGCGGCCTGCGCCGCCGCCATGGCCGCCTGCGGATCCTCGACGGCCTCGTGCAACGCGGCGCGCGCGGACTGCAAGCGCGTCAGATCGACCTTCCACGCGTCGAGATTGGCGAGCAACGCCGCCGCCTCGTCGTCCGCGCCGGAGGACAAGGAGAGGATGGCCAGATCCAGCTCGGCCTGGGCCACCCGCGCCGGTTCGACCAGCTCCGAGCCACGCGCTGCAGCCAGCCAGCGGCGCAGCGCTTCGGCGCCGCGTGTAGGCGTGTCCTGGCGCGCGACCAGCCACGCATCGAGCCACGCCGCGCGCAGGTGCCCCGGATCCAACTTGCGGGCGAGGTCGCACTGGGCGCGCGCCTCGTCCAAATCGCCCAGGCGCGCGGCTCCCGTCGCCATGGCGTAGGCGAGCCACGCACCGTCGGCCGGCGCGGACGCG
>SXXH01000174.1 GCA_005789645.1 Planctomycetia bacterium | reverse complement strand
GAGACGCGCTCCGCCACCCGACCGGGCGTCTCGAACTCTGGCGAGTTCGAGACGCCCGATGATGTCGTGCGTCAGGGCAAACCTGCTCGTGCGCTGGCTCGGCCACTGTGGTCGAGCCCAGGACGCGCACGCGCCGCTTGCCTCAGACATTCCTATTCGTAGCCATCGCCAACTTGCCTTGCAACATGCTCGCCCGACTTTCCGTCAACGCGGCGACTTGGAGTCTCGTTGCTGGAGCGCGCGCCAGCGTCGCTCGACCATGCGCTCGGCGCGCGTCAATGACCGCATGGCATCCAACGCGGCGACGATCCGCCGCGACAGTTCGTCGCTTGCTCCATGGTGCGCGGCGAACGCGACGCGCGCGGCGTGCAACTCGCCCGCGGCCGCCTCCAAGTCGTCGGCATCCAACCACTGCGACGCGAGACGATCCCAAGCTTCGATGCGGCGCAGCGGATCGAGCGACTGGCGCGCCAGTCGACGCCAGCCTTCGCGCGCGGAAGCCACTGCTCCACGCTGGTATTGCAGGCGCGAACGCCAATCCAAGGCCTCGTCGCGGTCGGAGCCGAGCACATGCGGCGCGCCGCACGCGCGGTCGTAGGCCTCTTCGGCTGGGCGCCAACGCTTGGCTCGACGCAGGGCATGGGCCGCCTCCAAGTAGGCCTGCGAACGCCAGCCACTGTCGGCGCCGTGCCGCACGGCGCGCTCGTGCTCGGCCAAGGCCTCGTCCAAGCGCCCTTCGTCGATCAGCAAGCGGGCCGCACGCACAGCGCACTCGGCCACCACGGCCGGCTCCACGCCGCGCTTGCGAGCCAAGTCGCGGTAGCCCTCGATGACCGCGCGGCGCGCCGCCGGGAGTTCCGCGGAGTCCTTGCTCCGCAAGCCCGCGCGCAGGACTGCGAGGCGCTCGAGCTCGGCACGCGCGGCGGCACCCGCCTCCGCGCTGGCCGCGGACGACGCGGCGGCGTCCGCGACACCGCAATCGTCCACCCCGCGCACCACGCCCGCGCAGGCGGACGGATCGGCGGCCGAGCCGAGCATCAACAAGGTCAAGGGCAAGCGTGCCATGTCAGGCGAGCTCCTCGGCGGCGTGTTCGCAAGCCAAGGCCGCGTCGAGCACCTGCAGCAACCGCGTGCGTGCGCGCGCCACGCGCCAGCGGGTCGGCGCCTCGTCCAACGCGCCGTACTCGCTCCATCCCAGTTGATAGTGCGCCACGAGCACGGCGCAATCGGCCTGGCTGAGCCCGCGCATGGCGCGTTGCAAGGCGCGCAAGCCGGTGCTGGTGGTGAAGCTCAGGCCGTTGTGGTGCCAACGCAACTCCAAGCCATCCTCGCCGGGGATCGGCTCGTACCCCTCCTGCACCTCGAGCACGTCCTCGCCGCCCTCGACCCGCACCTGGCGCTGCATGCGCCGCAAGTGGTCGCGCCAGCAGTTCAGCGCCACCGACTTGAGCCAGCGCCGGCGGCCCTCGCCCTGCGGCGCGACCGCGTCGTGGCGCACGACGCGCAGCCAAGCCTCCTGCACGATGTCGTCGCGTAGATTCGCGTCGCGACAACAGCGCTGCAGGCTCTTGGCGAGGATCGCCCGCTCGAGCGGGCGCGCGGCGTGGATCGTCAAGCTCCGGCGCGCGCAAGCCACGCCCCTCTCGTTGTCGGGCGCCAGGCGGGCGCCGTCGGTGTCGTCTCGCAGGTCCATCGTTGCTCCTGCGCCCCGCGCCGTTCGAGCGGGTGCGCAGCAGAGTGACGCGCACGCCGGACCCCTGCGTGGCAGGCGCGGGTTGTCCACCTCGGCGCACCGTCGAGCCGCGAGTGGTCGAATCACCGAAGCCGGGCGCCGCACGGCAGGTCGACCGCGCGTGCAGGACCATGGCAAGCCCGGCTGGGCGCGCGATGCGAGTTGGCGTTCGCGACGCGTTCGGGCGAGACTTCCGTGGTCCGCAGGTCGCGCCTTTTCGCCTTGCGCGAGACCCTCGGCGCAGCGTGAACCGTGCTGGATTCGCCGCTAGGCGCGTCGAGCGCGCAGGACGCGCTGCAGCGCGAGTGTGGATGGCTTGTGGACGAGCTCCGACGGCGAGCAGCGGGCCTTCAAGCGCGCACGACCATGGCCTGCGCGAGCTCGTCGGCGCGCGCGCGACCATGGCGTTGGGCGACGAGCTCCAACGCGAACGCGATGGCGCTGCCCACGCCTTGCGAAGTCGTCACCCCGTCGTCGGACACCACCGGCTCGTCCTTCCAGCGCGCGCCACCGAGCTGGCGCTGCACTGAAGGGTGGCTCGTGGCGGCGCGGCCCTCGAGCAAGCCGGCGGCCGACAGCACCAGCGGCGCGGCGCAGATCGCCGCCACGGGGCGACCAGCGGCGACGAGGCGCTGGGCGAGCGCTGCCACGCGCCCGTCGGCGAGCATCTGGTTCGTGCCGGGCTGTCCGCCGGGCACGACCAGTTGCTCGACCTCGTCGGGATCCAGCTCGTCCCACAGCAGATCAGCCTCGACGACGATGCCGTGCGAGCCGCGCACCGCGCGCGAGACGGCGGACAAGGCGACCGTGCGCACCTCGAGGCCGGCGCGGCGCAGGATGTCGATCACGCACACGGCCTCGATCTCCTCGAAGCCCTCGATCAGCGGAATGGCGGTGCAACGGACCATGGCGCATGAGCCTACCCGTGCGACCGCGCGTGGCGAGGGGGGTCGACGTGCGAGGACGAGCCCCGGCCCGCGGCGCAGCCCCGCGCGGCCGGCGCCGGTATCCTGCTTGGGCCGATGAGCGAACGCGTCCTCGTCTCCGCCTGCTTGGTGGGCACCTACTGCCGCTACGACGCGCGCACCAACTTCGACCACGAGTTGCTGCATCGACTGGTGGCCGAAGGCTGCACGATCGTGCCGTTCTGTCCCGAGGAGGCCGGGGGCCTCGGCACGCCACGGCCGGCCGCGTCGCTATCGGGCGGTGGCGCGGCGGAGGTGCTCGACGGCCAGGCGCGCGTGCTCGACATCCATGGCCGCGACGTCACCGACGAGTTCCTGCGCGGCGCCCGCGCGGCGTTGGAGACCTGCCGCACGCAAGGCATCGCGCGCGCGTACCTGAAGGAACGCTCGCCGTCGTGCGGGGTGTGCGCCACGCACATCGACGAGGTGCAGGTGGCTGGGCCGGGCTTGACGACCGCGCTCCTGCAAAGACACGGCGTGGAATGCACTCCGATCGAAGGTCGCAAGGCCTGATCGCCGAGCTGGAACCGATCGGCATCCATGCTCCGGGCCGCGATCGCGACCGCGGCGTCAACCGTCGACGGCCGCGTCGACCAAGGTCGGCTGCAGGACGCGCACCAGGTCCTTGGGATCGATCTCCACGAGGAACCCGCGTCCACCGCCGTTGATCCAGATGCGCTCGAGCTCGAGGATCGTCCGTTGGCAATACACCGGCAGGGCGGACTTGGTGCCGAAGGGGCTCGTGCCGCCCACTTGGTAGCCGCTGTGGCGATCGGCCACCTCGGGCTTGCAGGGTTGCACGCTGCGCGCGCCGATCTGCCGCGCGAGGTTCTTGGTGGAGACCTGCTTGTCGCCGTGCATCAACACGACGAGCGGCCGACGCTGGTCGTCCTCCATGATCAGCGTCTTCACCACGGCGTGCTCCGGCGCGCCCAACGCGGCCGAGGACGCCGCCGTGCCACCGCCTTCCCTCCAGGCGTACTGGTGAGGCTTGAACGGGACTCCGTGGGCGCGCAGCACGCGCACCGCCTGCGTGACGGGATGGTCGGTCGCCATGCGCAGAGCCTAGCGCGCGCACCAGAGGCGAAGGGCCCGCACCCGACGCCTAGGGCGCCCATTCGATGCGCAAGGCCGCCGAGAAGTTGAAGCTCGCCGGGCTGCAGTACGTGACCGGATCGCGGTAGCGCACCTGGTAGTGGCGCGACTCCGGCGAGTACTGCACCAACCCGAGCTGCGCGAGCGACGGATCGCCCGCGACGCCGAATCCAAAGCGCGCGACCCCGCCCACCGCGCGCCGTGGCGACGAAGCGCTGAAAGGCGTGCCGAAGCACCGCAATCCGTCGCCGAAGGGCGTGCCCTGGTTGGCGATGGACGCTCCGCAGTACAGCTGGACCGTGGCCTCGGGCGGCGCGCCAACGACCGACACGGACAGGGTGTCGCCCGACAACGCTGCGCGGCCCTGCGCGACGAGACGCGCCCCGGCGCCGTTGCTCGCCGCGCAACCGGCACCTTCGGCTCCGGTGTTGCCGCACGGGCATGGAGCCGAAGGGCCGTGGCAAGCAGGCGTGCCCGACTTGCAGCCGAGCAAGTACACGTCCCAAGCGTCGTTCGTGTCGCCCAAAGCCAGATCGATCGCGCCCGTGACGCAAGCGACGAGATCGCCATCGGGGTGCATGGCCGGGAAGTTGACGCCGCCCGTCGATGGCCCCGTGACGGGCGAGACATTGACGCGTTCGATCCCCCCCGCGAGCCGATCGACGAGGAAGACATCGCGTTGGCCGTTGATGTCGCCTTGCACGAGCTTCTCCGAGTCGCTGACGAAGGCCACGAAGCGCGCATCGCGCGACGACGAACCGACCCACGCGCCGCCCGTGGTGGTCGCGCCCTCCCACCCCAACGAAACGCAGCTGGCGGCGAGCGTGGCGCGATCGACGGCGAAGAGATCCAGCGCGTCGTTGAAGTCGCCGTTCGCGTAGCTCTTGGCGGCCGACAACACGAGCAGCGTGCGGCCGTCGAGCGACAAGTCGGCCAAGTCGCTGTCCACGCCATGCTGTTGCATGTTCGCCTGGCGCGAAACGAGCGCGAGCGTCCCCGCCACGAGATCGAGCACGAACACATCCAAGCGCCCGTTGACGTCGCCGGGCACGAGGTTCGTCGCCTCGGAGGCGAAGGCGAGGAAGCGGCCATCCTCCGACCAGCGCGGACCGAAGTTGCCGCCGCTCATGCCATCGGGCTCGAGGCCGGGCGCTTGCACGCGCGTCGTCGCGCCCGTGGCGAGCTCGTGCACGTACAGATCGCGCGTCCAATTCGCGTCGCCCGGCACCAGGTCGGCCGCCCACGACAGGAACGCCACGCGGCGGCCATCGGGCGCGATGCGCGCCGTGAACGAGCTGCCCTGCGCCGCGCCGCCCGACAGTCCGCGACTGACGAGCGTCGTCGTGCCCGCCACGCGATCGCGCACGTACACGTCGTTCTGGCCGTTCGTGTCGCCGACCACGAGGTTCGTGGCGAAGCTCGAGAAGCACACGAAGCGGCCGTCGGCCGAGAGCGAAGGGCCGTTCGAGCCTCCATTCGCCTCGCCGCCGCCATCGGCGAGGCTGGCACGCTCGACCATGCCCGTCGAGAGTTCGACGACGAAGATGTCGTCGCAGCCGTTGCCGTCGCCCGGCACGAGGTCCGTGGCCGAGGAGGCGTAGGCCACATGGCGCCCATCGGCGGAGAAACACGGCGTCGTCGAGCCGCGGTCGACCTGGGCGCCCGTCGCGTCGACCGACAAGCGACGCGGCTCGCACACCTGCGCGAAGGAAGTCGAGGCCAACAGGGCCGCGCACAAGGACGCCCGCATGGGTCCCGAGTCTACACTCGCGACGCGGCACCGGAGCGTTGGAGCAAGTGCGCTTGGGAACGCACAGTCCCTTCAAGTCGATGCCGGCGCCTCTTGGACCAGCGCGCGCCGACCCGTTTCCCGACCAAGCGACGGCCATGCAGTCGGCCGGGCCTCGCTCCCGTCGGGAGGGCTTGCGCCCACCCCTCCAGCGCACCCACGCCCGTGCACCAAGGCATCCAGCACCTGCTCGCCGCGCTCGAAGTCGCCCACGGGATCCGCATCCTCCACCGTCCCGTGCTCGCTTCGCGCTGGATCGCCAATGGTCGCGGCATGGCGCCCGTCGAGTTCCAGCGCCTCGTCGAGCACGAATTGCCCGCCGACCAACGCGAGCTGCGCGACACCTTGCGCGAACCCGAACCTGACATGGCGCCGCTGGACGACTACTTCCGCCGCGTGGCTGGGTTCCAGGCCAGCCCCGGGCGCGAGATGCCCTGAATCGCGAACCGGCGCATCCGCCTCAGCGCGGCTTGCCGACCACGATGACGTGGAACCCGAGCAGCGACAGTCCCGGGATGGCGCACAGCAGCGCGTCGAGCTTGAGGAAGAAGCGCGTCAGCAGCGTGTTGAACGGGATCCACTTCAGCAGGCCGATGTGGTCGGGGAACCCGGCGAAGACATAGGCGAAGACACCGTACTTCTCGACCTTGACCACGTCGAAGCCCGCTTGCTCGCACAACGCGACGATGCCCTTCTTCGTGAACCCCTCGTCGCCCTCGTCGAAGTGCGCGCTCTTCTTGTAGAGCACCGCGCGTGCGAAGCGGATCAGCGGGTTGTCGTTGCAGGGTTCGCTCATGATGAGCACGCCATCCGGGCCCAGCACGCGGCGGCAGTCGGACAGGAACGCCACGTGCTTGCGCGTGTGGTGCAGGCTGCCCTTGCAGAACACGGCGTCGAAGGTGCGATCGCCGAAGGGCAGCCGCTCGGCGTCGCCGACGACCAGACGCGCGTCCGGCACGTACTGGCGCGAAACGAGCAGCATCTCGGCCGAGATGTCCAAGCCCACGGCGCGCGGGTAGCCGCGCGCCAACTCGGCCAGGAAGAAGCCCGTGCCGCAGCCCAGATCCAACACGTGCGCCGCGCCCTTCGGCACCAGCGCGATCATGCGCGCGTGCCAGTCCTCCTGGAACAGGCGCGAGAAAGGCAGCGAGTAGCGGTAGGCGTAGCGCGGCGCGAGCGCCTTGTGCAACTCGATCTGCGCTTGCGCGTTGCTGGTCGTGCCCGCCATTCGTGGGACGAGTCTACAACCCGGCGACCAGGGTCGCACTCGCGGCTGCTAGAGTGGGGCGCGATGGTAGGAGCCCCGCCGTGGCTGCAGCTCGCCTCCTTCGCGCCGCTCTTCTTGGCGTGCGCCTTGTGCCTCGTGCGCGCCGGCGTCCTGTCCGGCGGGTGGCGGCTCGAAGGATGGATCGAGCCGCGCGAACGCGTCGAGGCGCGCGAGCAAGCCCTCCACGCCAGCCGCCGACTCGCGGCGATCGCCGAACGCGCGCGCCATGTCCCCGCAGGCGCGCTCCTGTGGCTCGGGCACTCGACCGTGGAGCGCCACGATCCGTCCGCGCACCATCCGCTGCAGCCGCAGCACAACGCCGGGGTGGCCGGCACGCGCGCCGACGACCTCGTGCGCGTGCTCGACCGGCTCGTGCCCGGGAACCGCCCGGGCGGCGTGGTGCTGGTCTCGGGCACGGCCGATCGGCTGGCGCTGCCGGGGCGCCCGGACGAGGCGGCCGCGGCGGTCGAG
>SXXH01000173.1 GCA_005789645.1 Planctomycetia bacterium | reverse complement strand
GCCAACGCGCGGCCGCCGGCTCGCGCCGAGGACCGCGCGTCGCGCGCGTGGCGGCAAGCGTTCGAGCACGCCTCAGCGGTCGAGGTCGGCGAGGATCTTGTCGAAGACCATGCGCGCGATTTCGCCGTTGGCGACGCCGTACTTCTTGGCCGACACGCGGATCTCGCACTCGTTCAGGTCGGTCGTGGCGACGCTGATGACGACCTTGGCACCGTCGACCTCGCCGCTGGCGGTGCGCGCAGCGTTGTTCGTCTCGATGGGCTTGAGGCTGGCGTTCGACAACGAGGTCTTGGCCGAAGCCCAGGTGCGGTTGGCGTCTTGCTTGACGCGGCCGACGTAGGTCGCGTCTTCGAGGACCTCCTGCGAGAGCAGGACGCCGCCGACGACGCCGACGGCCGCAGCGATGCAGCCGCTGAAAAGGGGGGCGAGGAGCGCGATGGTGAGGATTTGCTTGTTCATGTGATCTGTCGCGAGGACTGCTTTGGTTGTGCAGTTTCCGTCGGGCGGGTTCAAGTCTTCGCTCGCGATCCCCGGCCTTCCGTCCCCCCGCCGGATGGCCTGCATCCAAGGATGTCGACCCGCCGCGCTCCAGTGGTGGGCGGCTGCTTGGCGCGGGGCTAGACCAAGACCGGCAGGGAGGCCACCAGCCGGTCCCAGAAGCCTTGGCCTTCGCCTTGCTTGCGCTCGATGCCGTGCGCGCGCAGACGAGTCCATTCAGGGTGGTTCCACGGGTCGAGGTTGCGCTCGGGGTGGGGCATCAAGCCCAGCACGCGCCCCGTGCGGTCGCACAACCCGGCGATGGCGGCAGTCGATCCGTTGGGGTTGTCCTCGGGGCCCGTGGCGGGAGAGCCGTCGGCCTTCACATAGCGCAACGCCACTTGTCCATGGGCCTCGAGCCGCGTCAGGGTGGCCTCGTCGAGGGTCACGAAGCGTCCCTCGCCGTGCGCCATGGGCACGGGGAAGACCGCGCCGGCCTCGATCCAGTCGGCGGCGCAGCGCTCGCCCTTCAAGTGCACCCAGCGGCACTCGAAGCGCGCCGAGATGTTGTTGGTCAGGGCGATCGCGCGCGGCGGGATGGTCGTCGAGCCCGGTTCGCGTTCGAACAGGCCCGACTCGACCAGGACCTGGAAGCCGTTGCACACGCCCAGCACGCGCCCGCCTCCGTCGACGAAGCGCGCCAGTTCGCTCGACAAGCCGTGGCGCAGTTCGAGGCCGAAGATGCGTCCGGAGGACACGTCGTCCCCGTAGCTGAATCCGCCCGGGATGACCACCAGCGAGGCACCTTCGAGGAGCGAGGGCGACTCCAGAAGGGCGTGCAGGTGCACCAACTCGACTTGCGAGCCGGCGCGTTCCAGGGCGCGCACCGTCTCGGCGTCGCAGTTGATGCCGGCCGTGCGCAGGACGAGGGATCTCTTCGCGTGTGCCATGCTCGATTCCGTCCTTCAGGCCTTCCAACCGGATTGGTGCGCGCTGCGCAGTTCCTCGATGTCCCAGCGCGCGATGCTCGCGCCGCGCGCGCCCTTGAACTCCAGCACGCCCTCGGCGCGCGTCGCGCCCACTCGCGCGTGGGGCAGGTCGGCGAGGTGCCGCTCGAACTCGGCCGCGCGCGCCGGATCGACTTCCACGAGGAAGCGCGTCGGCGTCTCGGAATACATGAGCGCCGTGTCGAGCTCGATGTTCGACGCCACGTCGATGTCGCGCGGCGCCTTGTCCAACTCGATGGTCGCGCCCAGGCATCCGCCGAAGGCGCTTTCCGCCGCGGCCACCGCCAATCCGCCTTCCGACAAGTCGTGGCACGAACGCACGGCGCCGGAGTTGATCGCGGCATGCAGCGCCCGCAAGACCCGCGGCGCTTCGGCGAGGTCCGGACGCGGCACCGCTCCACCCGAGAGCCCGCGCGCCAAGTGGTGGTGCGAGCCGCCGAAGTGCAGCTTGGTCGTGCCGACCAAGTACAGGGACGAGCCCGCGCGGCACCAGTCGCTGGCCACGACGATCGCGACATCCGGCACGATCGACAAGGCGGACACGAGCAGCGTCGGCGGGATGGCGATGACGCGCTCGCCGACCTTGAACTCGTTGTTGAGCGAGTCCTTGCCGCTGATGAACGGCGTGCCGTAGGCCATGGCCGCGCGGTAGCAGCCCTCGGAGGCCAGCACGAGCGAGCCCATGCGATCCTCGTGGGCGCAATTGCCCCACGAGAAGTTGTCGAGGATCGCCGTGCGGTCGGGATCGCCGCCGACGGCGACGACGTTGCGCAGCGCCTCGTCGATGACCGTCTCGGCCATCGCGCCGGGATCCAGTCGTCCATAGTGCGGCGAGGCGCCGCAGCCGATGGCGAGGCCCTTCTTCGATTGCGGCAGCGGCTTGATCACCGCCGCGTCGCTGGGCGCGTCGCGCTTTACGCCGGTCATGGGCTTGAGCACCGACTGTCCCTGCACCTCGTGGTCGTACTGCCGCACGATCCATTCCTTGGAGGCGATGTCCGTCGAGGACAGCAGCGACAACAACAGCGCGCGCTGGTCGGCGACCGCCGGCACGCCGGAGTCCGCCTCGCGCGGCGCCTCGAAGCGCGCCTTGCGCGTCGGCTTGGGCGTGCCCTCGTGCAGGAAGTGCAGATCCAAGTCGGCCTGCACTTCGCCGTGCCAAGTCAGCACCAGTCGCCCGGTCGAGGTGAAGTCGCCGATGACGCTCGCCTCCACGTCCTCGAGGCGGCAAGCCTCGAGCAGGCGTTCGAGCGACTCCTCGGGCACCGCCAACACCATGCGCTCCTGCGCCTCGCTGATCCAGATCTCCTCCGGCGACAGCCCCGGGTACTTGAGCGGAACGGTCTCGAGTCGCACCAACGCGCCACACTCGGCGCCCATCTCGCCGACCGCCGAGGACAGGCCGCCGGCCCCGCAGTCCGTGATGGCGCGATACAAGCGCGCGTCGCGCGCGCGGACGATCAAGTCGAGCACGCGCTTCTCCGTGATGGCGTCGCCGATCTGCACCGCGGCGCTCGATTCGATTTCGCTGGTCTCGGTCAGCTCGACAGAGGAGAAGGTCGCGCCGTGGATGCCGTCGCGGCCGGTGCGGCCTCCGACCACCACGATCTTGTCGCCGGGCTGCACGCTCTTGGTGGCGGCCCAGTGCGGCATGATGCCCACGGTGCCGGCGTACACCAGCGGATTGCCCACGTAGTCGGGGTGCGACCACACGCCGCCGGCGATGGTGGGGATGCCCATGCGGTTGCCGTAGTCGCGCACGCCCGCCACCACGCCCGACAGGATGCGGCGCGGGTGCATGCAACCCTTGGGGAGCTCCGCCTGCGGCATGTCGAGCGATCCGACGAAGAACGCGTCGGTGTTGGCGATCGGCTTGGCGCCGAGGCCCACGCCCAGGATGTCGCGGATGACGCCGCCCACGCCGGTGCCCGCTCCACCGTAGGGGTCGATGGCCGAGGGGTGGTTGTGCGTCTCGACCTTCATGCACACATCGAAGCCTTGGTCGAACTCGATGATGCCGGCGTTGTCGTGGAAGACGCTGACGCACCACGGCTTGGCGAGCTCCATCGTCGCCGCCTTGATCGTCTGCTTGAGCAGGTTGTCGATCACGCGGCCTTCGAATTCGACCTTGCTGGTGAAGGTCTTGTGCTTGCAGTGCTCGCTCCAGGTCTGGGCGATCGTCTCGAGCTCGGCGATGGTCGGCTCGCGCCGCAGCGCTTCGTAGTGCGCCTGCACCGCGCGCATCTCCACCAGGTTCAAGGAGAGCGAGCCCTCGCGGCTGGTCTTCGCCAAGAGCTCGTCCGTCAAGCCGCGCAGGGGCACGTGCACCACGCCGTGGCGCGGACTCTGGCGCGGCAACGCGTAGGGCAGCGCCTCGTTCGCCACGAGCACGTCCTCGATGGTCTCGTTGCCGAGCACGCGCGTGCAGTACTCGCGCGCGAGCTTGGGGTCGAGCGCCGCCGGTTCGCCTTCGAGCTGGTACACGCGGAAGGTGGTCGTGTGCGGTTCGCCCTCGCCGGGCCAGATGCGCGCGCGCGCCATGGCGCGCGAGATGGTCTGCGCCACGGGGTCCATCACGCCGCTCTTGCGCGCCACGAGCACGCGCAGCACGCCTTGCGAAGCCGTCGGCGCTTCGCGCGGCGCGGAGATCGCGGCGCGATCGAGCACGGGGTCGGCGAGGATCTCCTTCGTGGTCGCATCCACGACGGCGCGCGTGCACTCGGCCGGCAGGAGGAAGCCGCGCGCCGTGCGCACCGAGTGCAAGCCCTTCCAACCCGCCTCGCGCAGGGCCGCCAACGCGTGGGCGCCCTCGGGGTCGTCGCTGGCGCGCAGCCGGTGCACTTCCACGCGCCAAGCGCCGGGCAACTTGTCGTGGGTGGGGGAGGTCGAAGCCTGGGCGGTGTGGGTGGTTTGCATCGGTGAGGGCCGCAAGGCGCGATGCTAGCCACGCTGCGCGGCGGATTGAAGGATGTCGCGCCCCCTTGTCCCCGCGGACGGACAGCAGCTTCCCATGGGCCCGCCATGGGCCTGCCCGCCGCCGCGTTGGCGCCTGCGCCCCGCGGCGGGTACCCTGCGTGAGGACCAGCTTCGCGGTCCGAGCACGCCATGACGGACACCGCCCGCACCGACCTCGGCTACCTGCCCTTCGAACGCCGCATCCAGGAGGTCGAGAAGCAGCTCGCCGAGTTGGAGCAGATCAGCGCGCGGACGAAGCTCGACATCTCGACCGAGCTCGAGGCGCTGCGCGCCAAGCTCAAGCAGACGATCGGCGACACCTACCGCGACTTGTCGGCCTGGGAGCGCGTGTGCGTCGCGCGCCACGACAAGCGTCCCATCGCCCTCGACTACATCGAGAAGGTCTGCGACGAGTTCCTCGAGCTGTTCGGCGACAAGGTCTACGGCGACGACAAGGCCATCGCCACCGGCTTCGCGCGCTTCGGCGAGCGCCGCTTCCTGCTCGTGGCGCACAGGAAGGGGCGCACGACCAAGGAGCGCATGGCCTACAACTTCGGCTGCGCGCATCCCGAGGGCTATCGCAAGGCCCTGCGCAAGATGCGCCTCGCCGAGAAGCTGCGCCTGCCGATCGTGTGCTTGATCAACCCGCCCGGCGCGTATCCAGGCATCGG
>SXXH01000172.1 GCA_005789645.1 Planctomycetia bacterium | reverse complement strand
GATTCGGACGGCGACGGCGTGCCGGACGAGTGCGACGCGCCGACCGGCCCGTGCGAGAGCAAGCGCTCCGGCTTGCCCGGCAGCCTGCTGCTCTACCCCGAGTTCGACAACCGCGACGGCAGCGTCACGTTCATCACCGTGACGAACACCCAGTGCGCCGAGGCCTCGGGGGTCGTCGATGTCGAGTTCGTCTACATCGCGCGCTACGGCATCAACGGCGTGGACCTGCCTTGCCTCGAGACCAACCGCACCATGCGCTTGACGCCGTGCGACACGGTCACGATCGCGACCAAGTTCCACAACCCCAACGCCGAGCAGGGCTACGTCTACGCCTTCGCCAAGAGTCCGACGACCGGCCGCCCGATCGTGTTCAACCACTTGATCGGCCAGCTGTTCATTTCCTCGGCCCTCGAGGGCGCCGACGACACGGTCAACGCGCGCGTGTTCCGCGGCGTCGGCACGCGCATGGCGGAGACGGATGTCGACAACGACGGCATCCGCGACCTCGATGGCGTCGAGTACGACGAAGCGCCGGACCGCATCCTCATCCCGCGCTTCCTCGGCCAGCGCACGACCTACGGCCCCGAGCGCAGCAAGCTGATCTTGATCGGCTTGTCGGGCGGCGCCGACTTCAGCACCGTGGTCGACATGCTCGTGTACAACGACAACGAGCAGGTGCTGTCCAAGCAGTACCAGTTCCGCTGCTGGGCCGATCCGTACCTGACCCAGATCGATCCGTTGTTCTTGAACAGCTTCCTCTCGGGACTCGACCACGCCGCCAACGAGATCGTCGGCGCGCCCAACCAGGAGTCGGGTTGGATCCAGTTGAACGGACGCGTGGCGTTCAGCTCCGCGGCGCAGATCAACGATCCGGCCATCTACGCGGTCCTAGTCGAGCGCCTGACCACCCAGTCGGTGGTGGACCTGCCGTACGAGGAGTGCCTGCAGGACAACGGCGACTTGCTGCCGAACGGTCCGCTGGGCGATCAGTGAGCAGTTCGGGCTCCGTCCGGCCGGCTGGTCGGCGGATCCCGGCCCTAGGCTGACAGACAGGAGGTCCGGGAGGGGGGCAGCCCCCTCCCGGATTCTGTATTTCGGCAAGGGTTTTGACATGCGCGCTTTGCGGAATGCGATTTCGTGGCATACTGCTGGCCATCACCGCCCTCCTCGGCGGCCTACCTGCCATGAGACCCTCGCTTTGCCTTGGCGGCCTGCTGCTCTTCGCCAGCGTCGCCTGCCACGAATCCCAGACTCCGTTCCAGATCGCCAAGGACCGCGTCGCCGCCAACGACACGGCGGGCGCGATGGTGGTGCTGAAGTCCGCGCTGGCGGCCCAGACGATCGATCTGGACGGCGAGCTGATGCTGGCCGAGTTGCAGCGCCGCGCTGGCGATGCCTCGGGCGCGATCATGGCGCTGCGCGCCACCATCGAGCGGCATCCCAACGACCCGCGTTCGCTGGTCATGCTGGGCCGCGTCTACGGCGAGAGCGGGCAGCGGGCAATGGCGTTGGATGCCCTCCAACAAGCGCGCGCCAAGGGTGCACCGGACAACTTGGTGGCGCTCGACCTCGGCACCGCCTTGGCGCAGTCCGAGCGCCTCGACGAGGCGCGAGCGGAGTTCGAACGCGCGCGCAAGGCCGGGCTCGACGCGCATGTCGTCGACTACAATCTGGGCCTGTTGGATGTGCAAAGCGGCGCCGCCGCGGAAGCCGTCCGCCACTTCGAGGCCTCGCACGCCGGCAAGTCGGATTGGGCGCCTGCGCGCCGCGAATTGGCGCGCGCGCTACTCCTGCATTCGCCGCAGGACAAGCAGGTCGCCGAAAGGGCGTTGGACCTGCTGGTCGAGAAGCTCGAGCTCTTCAAGGAGGACTGGCGCGCGCAAGAGGCCATCGGCGACGCGTGGATGGTCGTCGGCGACCTCGACGCCGCCGAGCAGGCCTATGTGGAGGCGCTGCGCGCGGGCCAGAACCCCAAGAGCGTCGAAGAGCGCTACCGCGTCGCCAAGTTGCGCCAACAAGAGCGCGATCAGGCTTCCAAGTAGCAGGTTGGTCGCGGCGCTTGGCCCATGCACGCGAGGCGTGCGAGGTGCTGCGCCGCGTGGGTACTGTGCCCTCGGCGTCCGTTCAGTTTGGTTGAGGTCGCCGGGCTAATCCCTGCGAGGTGAGGTGGTTGCGGATGGGGCCTAAGCTGCTATTGGCGATTGACCTAATTACCTAATATCTAGTTACTTGCACTTTGCTTGGGTCGCTGCGCGGCAGCCATGGGGGGGGTGCGCATTCGGAGTGCAGGGTGGCTTTGCATGGCAGTCACCTAGCCAAATGGCGAAGGACATTGCATTTTGTACTTTACGTCAACGGGCGACTCTGATAGAAAATCGCATTAGATGGGTCGGTCTCCTCCGATCCAGATCGGCCTCTCCAAAGCGCCAGCCCGCGGGCCCAGTGCTGGTCGATCGATTCCGTCTCCTCGCATCGAATCTCCAAACAGCCACCATGAACACCTGCACCCAAGAACGCCCCGGCGTCCTCGCTCTCGGGACCGTCGTGAACTTCCTGCTGCTGTGCGCCGCGCTTCTGTGCGTGCCGGCTTGCAACAACGGCAACGGAGGTGGATCGACCGAACCCCCGGCCAGCGTTTCGCTGCAAGGCATCTCCCCCGATTGCGCACCCATCGCAGGTGGCATCGTGGTGACGATCCGCGGCGGCGGCTTCGTGGTGGGAGCGAACGGGTCGCACCTCGTGATGTTCGGCGACCAACCCGCCAGCGCAGTGCATGTCGTGTCCGCCCAGGAGCTCGAGTGCGTGGTTCCGGCCGCCGCCGCCGGCACGGTCGACATCTCGATCACCAACGACATCGGCACGGCCAGCCTCGTCGACGCGTTCAACTACGTCGCGCCCGAGGATGTCGTCGGTCTGCTGGCGGTCACGCCGAGCTCCGGCCCCGCCGCGGGCGGCATCCAAGCCGTGCTCGAGGGCGACGGCTTCGTGCTCGGCGCCGAGCACCTCGTGACCTTCGGCGGCGTGCCGGCGACGAACATCGTCATCGAGAGCGAAACGCGCATCACTTGCACCGTGCCGGCCGGCTCGGGCGGCCCGGCCGATGTGCGCGTGACGCGCGGCGGTTGCAGCGCCACCTTGTTCGGCGGCTTCATCTACGAATCGCCGCTCGTGTTGTCGATCGCGGAAGTGTCGCCCGCCTCCGGCCCGCTCGCCGGCGGCACGCTCGTCGTCATCCGCGGCACCGGCTTCGATCCGTCCGATGACTCGGGCCACGCCGTCAAGTTCGGTGCGACTCCCGCCACCGACGTCGATGTGATCAGCACGACCGAGATCGCCTGCGTCGCCCCGGCTGCCACGAGCGCGGGCGCCGTCGGCGTCAGCGTGACCAACGACCTTGGCACGGCGACTCGTCCCTCCGGCTACACCTATCTCGCGGGCGGCGGCAACCCGATCGTGTTGACCACGCTCGATCCCGCGCGTGGTCCCGCGGCCGGCGGCTCGAGCGTGACGATCTTCGGTGGCGGCTTCGAGCTCGCCAACGCCTACACCGTCACCTTCGGCGGTCAAGACGCGACCAACATCGTCGTCGTGGGCGCGAGCTCGCTGCGCTGCGACACGCCGGCCGGCACGGGCGGCACGTTCGTCGACGTGGTCGTGTCGCACCCGCAGCAAGGTAGCGCGACCCTGGTCGGCGCCTTCGAGTACCTGACGCCTCCGCCGCCGCGCACCGACATCAACGGCGACGGCATCGGCGACCTGGTCGTCGCGACGCCCTCCGACTCGACCAACGGCGTCTTCTCGGGCGCGGTGCACGTCTACTTCGGCCGCGCGCAAGGTGCGAGCCTCGACGGCCTGGACTCGGCCCAAGCCGACCTCGTGTTCTACGGTGGCGCCGCCCATGACGGCTTCGGCACCTGCATCTGCCCCGGCGACGCCGACGGCGACGGCGTGCTCGACCTCGTCATCGGCGCCAACGGCTGGGATGCGCCGGGCGCCAGCGATGTCGGCGCGGCCTTCGTCTTCCGCGGCCCCTTCGGCACCGGCACGCGCGTGTTCCAAGCCGCCACCGCTGACGCACGCCTCTCCGGCGAAGCGCTGGGCGTCGGCGACGGCTTCGGCAGCGCCGTCGCCATCGGCGATCTCGATGGCGACTCCGTGCCCGAAGTGCTGGTCTCCGCGCCCAACCACGACGCGCCGACGCGGCCCGACTCGGGCTGCGTGTACCGTTTCGTCGCCGGCCAGGCTCTGTCGAACGCCGCCGCCGAGAACGCGCAGTGGCACTACGACGGCTTGCGCAGCGCCGATCGCATCGGCACGCGCATCGGTTGCGGCCAGTTCGGCTCCAACGGCATGGAACTGACCCTGTCCGCCGAGTTGGCGGACCCCACGATCGGCGTTCTGCTCCACGACGCCGGCGAGGTCTACGTGCTCGGCGGCGGTCGACTCGGCACGAGCGGACCGGTGCTCAACACCACCACGTTGCAAGGAGCTCGCGAGCGCGATCGCTTCGGCGCGTCCACGACCACCGGCGACTTCGATGGCGATGGTTGGGATGAATTGGCCGTGGGCGCCGTCGACGCGTACGACCCGCTGCTCGGCGAGCGCGTCGGGCGCGTCTACATCTTCCGCGGCTCGCAGGTGTCGCTCGTCGCGGGTTCCGCCTCGAGCGCGGATCACGTGTACAGCGGCCTGCCGACCCACACGAGCTTCGGCCAGACGCTGCGCTCGGGCGATGTCGACGGCGACGGTCTGTACGACCTGCTGGTCGGCGCGCCACGCGCCGACTACCTGAACTCCGACAACGGCCGCGGCTACTACTTCCGCGGCTCGTCGACGCTCACCAACCGCATCGCCACTTCGGCGGACGCGATCTTCAACGGCGAGAACCAGCAGTTCTCCTCGTTCGGCCGCGGCGCGAGCGTCGTCGACATCGACGGCGACGGGTTCGCGGAGATTTTCTTCTCGGCCGACAAGCAGTCGACCGGGCGCGGTCGCGCCTACGCTTGGCAGGGACGGTCGCAGGGCTTCGCGGGTACGTACCAGGCGGCAGGGGCGGACATCGTGCTGGAGGGGAGCCAGTCGGGCATCCAGTTCGGCTGGCAACTCGCCGAAGGCCAATAACGATACTGGTCCCTTTCGCTGTGCACGCCGGCGCTGTTTTGCGTCGGCGTGCACCGTAGTTTTCTGCGGAGGCAAGCGCCTTTCGCTAAGCGACTCTCGGCAATGTCGCCACCCATCCGCTTGGGGTGTGTACGGATCTTCGATCGGGGAAGACCCTCCATCTGACGAGCTCGGCCAGCTGCAAGCGCCTGCGTTCCAAGCCATGGAGCATGGCCGGGCTGCGCCACCTGTCCTTGTTGGTGATCTGGCGCACGTAGTTGCGCCACGCGGTCCAGATCCACAAGTGCAGGCGCAGCTTCTGGCGCTTCTTGCTGTAGGCCCAGTTGCGTCGCACGAGGCGCGACAGTCCGTCGCGCAGCATGGCGAAGGTCAGGTTCACAGGCGCGAGCGGGTTGGCCATGTCGCGCCGCCTGCGGCTGGAGATCTGGCCGTGGCTCGAGACGCGCGGATATGCCTTGGCGATCCAGCGCATGTAACCGGGCTTTTTGTCGGTGGAAAGCGAGACCATGGCGTCCCTCTTCAGCGCCTGGGCGAAGCGGCGGAACACGGCTTGGCATGCTTGCTTGGAATCCGATGGCCGCTCGGCGCGCCCCTCGGCCCGCGCCTTCTTCTTGTTGCGCGAGGGCAGTCGACCGACCTCGAAGTCGACGACGAAGTAGCTCCTGTCGTGGACGAGCAGGGGGACGGTGACGGGTTGGTGGATGCGGTTCAGCTCGAAGGTCTCGAGCTCGTCGAAGGCGAAGCCCGCGGCGTCGAAGCCTGGTGGCAGTAACGCGAGTCTTAGTCGGTGGAAGTCCTCGCAGTGGCGTCCCAGGCGATCGAGTCGTCTGGCGATGGTCTTGCGATCGACGCCGAGTGAGCGGGCCATGTGGCGCTGCGTGGTCTTGGCGACGAAGCCGCGCAGGATGTCGAGGGTGCACAAGGGCTTGTGCAGGCCGTAGTCGACGCGGAAGGTCTGGATCGAGAAGGTGCCGCGGCAACGCAGGCAGCGGAAGCGCTGCACGAGGCGGTTGTCGCACTTGCGCCAGAACTCGCCCTTCTTGTGGAAGCGCAGGCCGTGGAGGCCTTGGCAGGCGAGACGCGGGCAGAAGGTGGGCGTGAAGGCGGCCATCGAAGCCTCCGAGGTCCGTGAGCAGGCCCCGACGGTGGGGGGCGCGGCGTGGATGGAGGTCGGTGGCGAGCAATGTCGCCTAGAGCCGGCTCCTCCACTTGGAAGGACGCTCGGGAGCCGGCCCGCGTGGCAGGTGGAGCGGGAATCAGGGCCCAGCCAACGGGGCCAGTATC